>NZ_JPHT01000007.1:0-134309 GCF_000733325.1 Frankia sp. Allo2 | reverse complement strand
TNNNATANNNNTNNCCNNCCGNNCCCCGCCACTGTGACCACGGATCGTACAGATTGGACTTTCCGCCGTTTGGTAGCGNTTTTACGCAGACGGTGACACCGCCGATGGCGTCGGTCATCTCCTTGAAACCGGCCAGATCGACCGAGACGTAGTGGTCGATCTTGATGTCGGTGAGATTCTCGATCGTTCTGATCAGGAGACTGGGACCGCCGAGGGTGATCGCCGAGTTCAGCTTGCCGAGGCCGTGCCCCGGAATGCGCACGAGGGTGTCCCTCGGAAAGGAGACCATCGTCGTGGTCCCGTCCACGTCGAGGTGGGCCAGCATCGTCGTGTCCGACCGTTCGTCGGTCACCGCTCCCTGGCTCTCGTACTCGCCGCCGGTGCCCGCCCTGCTGTCCGATCCGACCAGCAGGAAGTTCCGGGTGCCCTCCGCGGCCTCCGCCGGCCGGTCCCCGCCGAGCCCGAGGCGGATCCGGTTGATCTGGGCGTCAAAATACTCGTAGGCGGTCCAGCCGCCCACCGCGGCAAGGAGTACCACGGCGGCGAGCATCGCTGCGACTACCGTGAGCAGGCGGGACGTCAGAGACCGCTCCCGGCGAGTGTCGTGTTCGTCGTCGCGTGCCTGGTGGTCGTCGCGTGCCTGGTGGTCGTCGCGTGCCTGGTGGTCGTCCCGGGTCGGAGACGGGCCTCGATACGCACGGGCGGTCGGATTCAGACGATTTCGTCGCCGCGGGGGCGGGCCCTGGGACCCCGCGGACAGACGCGGCGGCGCGTCGGTCACCGTGTCCCCCTCCCAGGCGGCCCGAGATGTCTGCTGAGTCTGGAACGATCAGATGCGCGGTAAGGTTTCCCGCCGACTGGCCGCCCCGAACCCTGCGACTACCCAACGTACCCGTATTGGGCGGGGTGTGCCTGTCGCCGGCCCGGTGCGCCTGGAAATACCCGTTGCACATGTGGGTGTTCACGGTGACGGGCGGGCAAAGATGGATCGAGCCGTCATGTGATAGGAATCACATCGGCGGTTACTTTNTNTNAGCTCAAANCGGCACGATAGGGNTTNGGATCATGAAGGCCCTCGTCCTTGCTGGTGGTTCGGGAACCCGTCTGCGGCCGATCACCCACACCTCGGCCAAACAGCTTGTTCCAGTGGCGAACAAGCCGGTGCTTTTCTACGGCCTGGAGGCCATCCGTGACGCCGGTATCACCGATGTCGGGATCATCGTGGGGGAGACGGCCGGCGAGATCCAGGCGGCGGTAGGTGACGGCTCGGCATTCGGGATCCAGGTCACCTACATCCGCCAGGACGCGCCGCTCGGACTGGCACATGCCGTGCTCATCGCCCGCGACTTCCTCGTCGATGAACCGTTCGTCATGTACCTCGGCGACAACCTGATTATCGGTGGGATCTCCAGCCTGGTCGAGGAATTCCGACGGACCACTCCGGACGCCCTGATCCTGCTGACCAGGGTCGNCAACCCCTCCGCCTTCGGTGTCGCCGAGCTCGGTGCGGATCGGCAGATCATTCGACTGGTCGAGAAGCCGCTCGTTCCGCCGAGTGACCTGGCGCTCGTCGGCGTCTACATGTTCGGCACCCCCATCCACGACGCCGTGGGGGCGATCAAACCGTCGGCCCGCGGCGAGCTGGAGATCACCGAGGCGATCCAGTGGCTCGTCGACGGCGGATACGAGGTCGCCTCCCACCTGGTCGAGGGTTACTGGAAGGACACCGGCCGACTCGACGACATGCTCGAGACGAACCGCCATCTCCTCGAGTCGATCGAGCCGGCGATCCGTGGCAGCGTTGACGAGCACAGCACGATCGTTGGCCGTGTGGTGATCGAGGAGGGCGCCTCGCTGGTCCGGTCCACCGTGCGCGGGCCGGCCATCATCGGCCGGGACACCACCCTCGTCGATACCTATGTCGGCCCGTTCACCTCGATCTTTCACTCCTGCGTCATCGAACGGACCGAGATCGAGTACTCGATTGTGCTGGAGCGGGCGACGATCCGTGGGATCGGGCGGATCGAGGACTCGCTGATCGGCCGGGATGTCGAGGTCGTCCCCTCCGCGGCCCTGCCCAGGGCGCATCGGCTCATGCTGGGCGACCACTCCCGCGTCTCGGTGGCTACGACGGGGACCTGAGGCCTGCCCGGAGCGGATGTCCCTTGCGCATCCGTGNCGGACTTCGTGGGGCGGGCGTCGGCCGGTGACCGCCCGATCCCGATCCCGGACCCGATCCCGGACCCGTGATCGCGGCCTCCCGCGTGCCCCTGGCTCCGCCCGCCCGCACCGCGACGGCGAGGCAGAGAACGACGAGCACCGCCGACAGCGCGAAGACCGTGATCGTGACGCCGATCGGGAACGGCGCCCAGCGGCCGGCCCCCGCGACGATCTCGGGAACGCGGGCCGGGGTGAAGGACACCTGGCGCGGCAACCAGTAGTACGAACAGACCGCCAGCAGCCCCAGACCCTGCATCAGCAGCGCGCCGACCAGCGTGACGGCGGGTGCCAGTCGCTCCCGGCCGCGCAGCGCCGCGCGCAGGCCCAGAGCGAACACCACCCCCAGACCGACCAGCCCCAGGTAGAGATACCGGCCCTGGACGGCGATGCCGCGGGTGTACTGCTGGTACTCCGCCCAGCTGCGCTGCCCGACCATCAGATAGGCGAAGGCGACCGGGAGCAGCAGTACCGCCGGCCCGGCGGTACTCGCCAGCCGGTCCGGCCGCGCGGCGCGGCGGGGTCCGGCGGCCAGCGCGGCCGCGCACAGTCCGACAACCGCCCCGGTCGCCACGACGATGGCGACCGGGGAGAGCTGGGGCGGCTCGAACAGGCCAAGCCCGCCCCAGAAGCGGCTGATCATAGTCCGGAAGAAGTACCAGAACCAGGTGAGGAAGGAGTCCGGAAGCAGCAGTGGTTCCCGCCGCGGCGGGTTCGTCGCCCACCCGTTCGGCTGGACGGAGTCGTACAGGACGTAGTTCCTGATCCACCACCAACCTCCCAGGGCGAGCCCGAGGCCGACCGCCAGCGTGGCCGGCGTCCATGGCAGGGAGCCGATCGCGCGACGCGACGCGAAAAGNCGGCCGGCCGGATACGCGGACCGTTCCGGTGCCTGCCGCCCCGCACGCCGCAGGCGCCACCAGCCGACCAGATAGGCGGCGACGATCATGGCCGGCAGGGCCAGCGCGAACGCCTTGGTCAGCAGGGCGATTCCCAACCAGATCCCGGCCCGGGCGGCGGTGCGGCGACGCATGTCGCCGCGCAGCACACCCACGAGAGTGACGGTCAGCCCGCCGGTGGCGAGCATCAGGAGGCCGTCATTGTTGAAGGTGGCACCGACCCTGGTGAACCCGGGCACGGCGAGTGGCAGGGTCGCCGCGGCGAGGGCCGATGGTTGATCCAGTCCGAAGCGGCGTGCCGCCAGCCATGCCAGCAGGGGCAGCGGCGCGACCACCAGGATGTTCAACAGACGCAGGACGAAGACCTGCTGGTCATAGGCCCAGTGCTTGGAGCCCGGCAGGGCGTCGAGCAGCCTGGCGCCGACCACGTAGATCAACGGTGGATGCTGCACCATCTGGTTGGAGAGACGGCCGTCGCCGANGGGGGCANCCCCGCCGAGGGCGTCGAACGACTGGCGCTGGCCGCGTGGCGTCGGATCGATCTCGGCGAAGGACGGGGAGCCCCGCCGTTTCCCACCGGCCTGGAACATGTCCTGGAAGCGGCCGCGGTCGAAGTCGTCAGAGGTCGCGGCTACACCCGTCGAGATGATCTTTTTGCCTGGTGCGGGCCAGCCGACTCCGTGCTGCAGGCCGTAGACCATGTCCACGTGCTGAGCCTCGTCGTATCCCGTCCAGGTCGGATACACGAACGCGTAGCTGAGCAGCAGGCCGAGGTGAACCGCCGTGATGAGGAGCAATAACACCGGCACGCGCCGCGGACCGGGCATCGACACCGCCTCGGCGGCTGGCCTCGTCCCTGCCGGCCTCGTCCCTGCCGGCCTGGTCTCCGCCGCGGGATCGGGCGTGGAACCGGTGGTGTAGATGCAGTCGATGATCGACGGCTCTGGGGCATCCATGGTTGACGCCAGCGTAGACGACCGATGTGAGAGGTTGGACGAGCTCGGCGTGGGGTAACCGTTGCCTGTCTGTCGCACTCTTCTCGACACGGGCTGATCCTGGGCGGATCCTGAACCGGGCGGGTCACGGTGTCTGCGACACTCGGAAGGTGCGTTTTCTCGTGACCGGTGCCGCCGGTCAGCTCGGGGCCGACCTCTGCCGGCTGCTCGAGGCCCGAGCCGCGGAACCGGGCTCCCCGGTGTCCGGCTGGGCCGGTCTGACTCGGGCGGAATTCGACATCACCGATCCGGCCCGGGTGCGCGCCGTCCTGCGCGACCAGGCGCGTCCTGCGAAGATCCAGGGTGGGCTGGTCGTCTTCAACACGGCGGCCTGGACAAACGTCGACGCGGCGGAGTCGGACGAGGCCGGCGCCTATGCGGTCAACGCCACGGGGCCGGCGCACCTCGCCGCGGCCTGCGCCGAGGTCGGCGCGACCCTGATCCATATTTCGACTGACTACGTCTTCGACGGGCGGGCCGCCAAGCCCTACGAGGTCAACGATCCTACCGGTCCCGTCTCGGCGTACGGCCGGACGAAACTGGCCGGGGAGGAGGCTGTCCGAGCCCTGCTGCCCGATGCCTCGTATGTGGTGCGCACCGCATGGGTCTATGGCCGGACCGGCAGCAACTTCGTGAAGACGATCTCACGCCTGGCCCGTGAGCGGGACACGCTGTCCGTTGTGGACGATCAGGTGGGCTCGCCGACCTGGTCGGCCGATCTCGCGTCGGGGCTGCTCGAACTCGCTTCCTCGACGGCACCGACCGGCGTCTACCACTGCACGAACGCCGGCGAGACCACGTGGTTCGGCTTCGCCCGCGAGATTGTCGCCGCTCTGGGCCAGGACCCGGCCAAGGTGACGCCGACGACGACGGAGGCATTTCCCCGTCCGGCCCGGCGCCCGGCCTACGCGGTGCTCTCCGGGCGGTCATGGGTGGACGCGGGACTCACTCCTCCGCGGGCCTGGGACGCCGCGCTGTCCGCGGCCTTCGCCGCGGCGGGCGACGCGCTGCGCGGCTGATCGTTCTGCCGGGTACCGATCTTTCTGTCGATCGTTGCGCGACCGGCCAGCGTCGACCCACCGCACCCCGGCCGTGGGCGGGGGCGCGCCTGACTCTCGCCTGATGTCCGGTCCCCGCCCGGCCCCGTCTTCCCGATCTACCTGGCCCGATCTACCTGGCCCTTCGGCGACGGTTCCCGGTGGGCGCCGATCGTGTTGACTGTCACAGTAGAATTTTGCACGATGAGAATAAGTGCGCGTGCTGCAAAGTTATCGAGAAAGAGGATATCGAGGGAGCGGATCGAGATCGGGGAAGCGGTGACGGGGAAGGATCCGACGGCGGCACCCGCGGCGACCGTCCCGGGTCGGGCTGGCGAGCCCGGGAGGTCGTCCGGGCCGGGGCTGCGGGAGCGCAAGAAGCGGCAGACCCGCCGGGCCCTGCGGGCCGCGGCCATCCGGCTTGTCGCGGAGCGTGGTCTGGAGAACGTTTCGGTCGACGAGATCGCCGCCGCGGCCGAGGTTTCCACCCGGACGTTCTTCAACTACTTCCCGACGAAGGACGACGCGATCGCCGGCATCGATCCCGAGGACATCACCGAGATCAGCACGGCGCTGGCGGAGCGTCCTCCCGAGGAGGAGCCGCTGGCGGCGTTGCGGGCGGTCATGCTGGACCGGGCCGCCCTCGTCGCACCCGATCAGGTCGAGCTGTGGCGCGTCCGGCTCGCGATCATCCGTGCCCATCCTCATCTGACCATGGCCTACGCGGCCAGTTGGAGTTCCTACGAACGTGCTCTCGCCGAGGCGATCGGCCGGCGTTGCGGGCTCGATCCCGATCGTGACCCCTACCCCGTCGTGCTGGTCGCGACGACGTTGGCCGTCGTGCGGACCCTGACCGTGCGGTGGCAGGAGTCCCCGGATGACGCTTCGTTGCCCGACACTCTCGGCCGCGCCTTCGACATCCTGGCCCGCGGCCTGGCTCCGCCCGGCCCCTCCGGCCCCTCCGGCCCCTCCGGCACCTTGGGCACCTTGGGCGGGTCCGGCGCCCCACCCGAGTCCGGCGGGTCGGACGGATTCGACGTGGTGGGCACCCCGAACGCGCCGATCATGTCGTCCCACCGGGAGCACCGGGAGCACCGGGAGCACCGGGAGCACCGGGAGCACCGGGAGCACCGGGAACGAGAACAACGAGGACAGCGACCCGAATGAGATCGACCGAGCACGTCGACGTCAGCGACGACCATGAAGGGAGCCGGTCATGACGCAGGCTCGATCAGCGGAGTCCGCCGAGCCCGTGGACTCCGTGGACTCCGTGGACTCCGTGGACTCCGTCGAGTCCGCCAGAACCGGCGCCGGCACGTCTCCGGCGCCCCGCGGCGGCGCCGTGATCCCCTCGCCGGTCTCCGACCAGCGCCGGCTCTGGCTGATCATGGGAGCGCTGCTCCTCGGAATCCTGCTGGCCTCGCTGGATCAGACGATCGTGTCGACGGCACTGCCGACGATCGTCGGGGATCTCGGCGGCGCCACCCATCTCTCCTGGGTGGTGACTGCCTACCTGCTGGCCTCCACGGTGTCCACACCGGTCTGGGGCAAGCTCGGTGATCTGTACGGCCGCAAGATCCTGTTCCAGGTGGCGATCGTCATCTTCCTGGTGGGCTCGATGATCGCCGGTGCCAGTACGTCGATGGGGCAGCTGATCGCCTTCCGTGCCATCCAAGGGCTCGGCGGCGGCGGGTTGATCATCAGTGCGATGACGATCATCAGTGATCTCGTTCCGCCGCGCGATCGAGGCCGTTACCAGGGGCTGTTCGGCGCGACGTTCGGTGTGTCGTCGGTGGTCGGTCCGCTGCTCGGCGGCCTGTTCGTCGACCATCTCTCCTGGCGCTGGGTCTTCTACGTGAACCTGCCGGTGGGCGCGGTCGCCCTGGTGGTGACGGCGTTGGCGCTCCCGGCGACGAGGAACCGCATCAGGCACGTCATCGACTACCTCGGCACCGTGCTCCTGGCCATGGCAACGACCAGCCTCGTGTTGCTGACCAGCCTGGGCGGCACCACCTACGCCTGGGGATCACCGGAGATCATCGGGATGGGCGTCGCGGGAGTCGTGCTCCTCGTCGGGTTCGTGTTCGTCGAACGAGTGGCGGTCGAACCCGTGCTGCCGCTGACGCTGTTCCGGGTCCGGGNGTTCTCGGTGGCCGGCGCGGTCGGCTTCGTCGTCGGCTTCGCGATGTTCGGCGCGATCGTCTTCCTGCCGCTGTTCCTCCAGGTGGTGAAGGGAGTCGACCCGACGGACTCCGGCCTGCAGATGCTGCCGGTGATGGGTGGGCTGCTGCTCAGCTCGATCATCTCCGGCCGGCTCATCAGCCGGTGGGGCCGTTACAAGATCTTCCCGGTCGTCGGTACCGCGATGATGTCGATCGGCCTGTTCCTGCTGTCGTTCATCAGTCCCGACATCTCCACGCTGCAGCTCACGTTGTCCATGTTCGTCCTCGGGGTCGGGATCGGCGCGGTCCTGCAGGTCCTGGTCATGGCCGTGCAGAATGCCGTCGACTACCGGCAGATGGGCGTGGCCACCTCGGGTGCGACCTTCTTCCGGTCCATCGGCGGGTCGTTCGGTACCGCCGTGTTCGGCGCGATCTTCGCGAACCAGCTCAGGGGTAACCTCGCCGAGCGGTTTGCGGGCATCCCGTTGCCATCCGGTCTGTCCGCCTCCGGTTCCAACCTCAGCCCCCAGGTGCTCCACAGGCTGCCCCCGACGATCCGGGACGGATTCGTCCAGGCGTTCTCGGACGCGATGCAGACCGTCTTCCTGGTGGCGGTGCCGATCGGTCTGTGCGCCTTCGCGCTGGCCTGGTTGCTGCCCGAGATCCGCCTGGGAAACACCGTCGGCGGCCCGCGGCCCGCGGCGCCGGGCTCGGCGAAGGCGGATGAGACCGCGGAGGTCCTCAAGTAGCCGCGATTTCGACCGCGCGTCGGCGTCTGCGCGGGACGCCCCGTCGGCACGCGGTCTTTCTGCTGCTGGTCGCCGCCGGGATCGCCGCTCGGGTCCTGGTGATCGTCACCTACCCGCCCGCGCTGATGTACCTCGGGGATTCGGCGGCCTACCTCGACCAGGCGTGGCGGGACATTTGGCCGGGCGACTGGCGGCCGTCGGGCTACCCGATGTTCCTGCGGATCCTCGACGGCCAGGCCCACCTGACGCGGGTCGTCGTCGTCCAGCACCTGCTCACGCTGGGCGCGGCGGTGGCGCTCTATGCGGTGGCGCTGCGGGTCGTCCGCCGGCCGTGGCTCGCCNCCCNCNCCNCCNCCCCCNCGCNGCTCTCCCCGTNGGTGCTGGACCTCGGCCAGTTCGTCCTCGCCGACAGCCTGTTCGGGGTGCTCGTCTCGGTCGGCGTGGCGTTGCTCGCGTTACCGGGACGCCCTCGGCCCGTTGCCTGCGCCGCCGCCGGCCTGCTGCTCGGCGCAGGCCTGTGCGTGCGGACAGTGGGCTACGGCCCGCTGGCGGTCGGCCTGGTCGTCCTGCTCGGCACCGTGGTGGCCGACCGGCGGCGCGCGACTTCCCGGGCCGGGTCGGTTGCCGCTCCTCGGGCGGCCCGACCCGTCCTCGCCTTCGTGCTGGCCGCCGCCGCGCCGATCCTGGCCTACTCCGGGTGGAGCGCCTCGGCGGGNGGGGGCTTCGCCGTCTCCGCGCACTCCGGGTTCTTCCTGTACGGGCGGGTGGCGCCGTTCGCGGATTGTTCCGCGCTGTCACGAGCGGACCTGCGCACCCTGTGCGACCCACGGCCGGTCGACGAGCGTGGTTCGCCGGTTCGCTACCTGTGGCCGGCCGGCTCCCCTCTGCGTCAGGGGCACCGGCACATCCCACCGGGGCGGGAGGACCTCGCGGCCGAGTTCGCGGACGAGGTCGTGCGTCACCAGCCGTGGATGCTGGTGACGACGTCGGCCCGGTACCTCGTCGGCTATCTCTCCCCGGTCCGGCATGAGACGACGAAGACCTCGCGGGCGGACACCTGGGAACTGCCGTCCGGCGTGACCAACGTGCTGACCCCGGACGATCCGCATGCCGACGACGGCTATTTCGTCGCGACCGAGGTGCACAACCCCACGGCGGGCTGGCTGGCCGGCTACTCTCGCCTGGCCTACGCTCCGATGCCGCTTGTCGGCCTGGGTCTGCTGGCGGGTCTCGCGGCAGTACTGCTCGAGGCCGTTCGCCGGGNACGCAGGNGNGGGGNGACGGCGGCGTGGCCGGGGCTCGGGCGGCTGTTCTGGCTGGCCGCCGGGGCCGGCCTGTCGACCCTCGTGCTGTCCGCGCTGACCTCCGGATTCGACTACCGCTACCTCGCCGCGGTCATCGGGCCGATCGGATCGGCCGCGGTCCTGGGCGCGGCCGGCTTAGTTGCCGCGCTCCAAAGCCGGACCGCCGGACAGCGCCGACCGCCGGATAACAGCCCGCCGGACAGCTGACGCCAAGCGGACGATACCGTCGTATCCGCCAAACGATCGTCGCTGATGTTCGATGGGCTGACCGGCGTTGCGGCGTGGTAGTCGGGGCGACACTACCCGGCCGAGGCGGAGAGGGTTGCCGACGTGCCTGGCGGGGATGCGTGGCAGGCGGTCGAGACCTCCACGCGGGTGCCTGGGACCGGTGCGGCGCCGGAGGCTTGGCGGGTGGCGGATCCGGGGCGGCGCTGGCTTGTGATCGGGGTGGTCGCGGCCGGCATGGTTTTCTCCGCGCTCGGCGTGCTCGTCGCCGCGGTCGTGCCTCCCTTCACCTCGGCCGACGAGGCACAGCACACCGCCTACGCGTTCGACGTCGCCGACGGCTCGTTGCCCGTGCTCGACTCGCCCGTGCACTCCCGCATCCCGAGCATGCCGGGACTGCCCGCCGACTGCGTGGTGCCGCCGCCGCAGGCGCGGGCCGCGGTGGCCTCCCACGTCGATCGGCTCTGTGGGGTGCGCCTCGGCCGACCACTGGCGAACGTCGACCTCACCTACACCGCGAACCATCCACCACTGTTCTACGCGGTCGAGGCCGTCCCGCTCCGGACGGGCGTCGCGCTGGATCATCCGCTGGCCGGTTTCCGGGCCGCCCGCCTTCTCAACGTGGCGTTTGGGATTACCGCGGTGATCGCGACTGCGGCGCTGGTCCGCGGTGTGCTGCCGGGGCGGCCCGGTGTCGCGGTCGGCGCGGCGGCGATTGTCGGCGTGGTCGGCATGTTCGTCCTCATCTCCGGCCAGGTCTACAACGACACCCTGGCGGTGGCGACCATCACCGGCCTGCTCGCGGTGACCGTTGCGATCATCCGCCGGGGACCGGGGCCGCGGACCTTGGCGGCACTGGCGGTGCTCGGCCCGGCGGCGGCGGCGAGCCGGGCCAGCGGCGCGCTGGCCGTCGCGGTGGTCGTCCCGGCTCTCGCTGTCGCCGTCTCGATGTGGACGTCCGGTGGCGCGCTGCGGCGAGCCGGGCGTGGCCTGACGGCCGCGGTCGTGCTCGTCGCGCTGACCTTCGCCGCGACCGGCTGGTTCTACCTGCGTAACGTGCGCCGGTACGGCGATCCCACCGCCTCGGGCCGGGTCGCCGAGATGTTCCCGATCCGCGATGGGCGGACGTCGGCCTGGCAGGTGTCACGCGACAGCGACTTCTGGTGGCACATCTACCGCGGGTTCTTCGGACGTTCCGTCCTGCTGACCGGTCACGCCCGGACGATCGCCGTCGGGGTCGCGGTCGTGACCGGTGCGGGTCTGGTCGCGGCGGGGATTCGGGTCCTGGGCGCCCGGCTGCGGACCGTTGCGCGGCCGGGCACTCGGATCGCGGATACCACCGATACCCGGCCGGCGGACGACGGGGCGGACGACGGGCATCCCGAGGCGGATCCACCGGGAGGTCGGCTGGCCGGCAGCGTCGTCATCGGCCTTCTGCTCACCCTGCACTGCCTGCTCGTCGTCGCCACCCTGGTGGGCTACGTCGCCGTCGGAGGCGCGCCGTTCACCCGGTACCTGCTGCCGATACTGCCGATCCTCGCCCTTGTCGTCGCGGCCTGCTGCGGATCGCTGCCGCTGGGCCGTCGCGGCCTGCCGACGGTCGCGGTCGTCGCCGCGCTGGCGGCGCTCACCGTGGTCATGCTCATCCGTGACCTGGCATTCAAGCGGCCCGCGCTCGCCCCGCTGGCGAACCTGGACCGGCTGCGGACCGCCTGGGACCAGACGGCCCCGGGCCCGCCCGACCTCGGGCTGTCGTGCCTGGCGGGATGGGCCGTTCTCGGCGGTGTCCTGCTCGTCGTCGCGTTATGGAAGCTCGCTGACCCGGCGGTAGACGGCCGCGGTGAGCTGCGCGGTGCGCCGCCAGGTGAACGTGCGGGCGTGCGCCCGGCCGGCGTCGGTGTCGCCGGGGGAGTCGAGCAGCTCCAGGATCGCTTCGGCGAGGTCGTCGGCGAACGAGTCGCGGTCGGTCTGCCGAACGAGCCGCACCGGACTGGTGGAGCGGGTGATGGTCAGCCCGGGGGCCTGGCCAGGGGTCTGCTCAGGGGACCGGCAGGCGGGGGCGGCGACGTCGACGAGAGCGGCGGTGACCTCCCNCACGGTCGGGATGTCGGCGGCGACCACCGGAGTCCCGGCGGCGAGCGCCTCCAGGGGGGGTAGCCCGAAGCCCTCGTACCGGGACGGGAAGCACAGCACGCTCGCTCCGGCGACGGTCATCCGCAGTGCCTCGCTGTCGAGATAACCGGCGACGACGACGGCGTCGGACGGCAGGTTCGCCANGTCCAGTGCCGGTCCCCACCCCGGAGGCCCGACGAGCACCAACGGCGGAGCGTCGATTTTCGCCGCGTGCAGCCGGCGGACCGCCTCCAGCAGCGCCGGGAGGTTCTTGCGGGGCTCCACCGAACCGACGAACAGCAGGTACCGCTCGGGCAGGCCACGGGCCCTGCGCCAGGCGAGGCTCGGCTTCGCCGTGGTGAACCAGGCGTCGTCGACGCCGAGCGGCGTCGGGGTCACCAGCGCGGGGTCGAGCCGGTAGGCCGTCACCACCTCGTCGGCCACCGCGCGGCTGGGCGTCAGCACGGCGGNCGCCCGGCGCAGGCCGCGGGGGACCAGATCGCTGTAGCGGGCGGACGCCGCCGTCACCGTGTCCGGGGTACGCAGGTAGGACAGGTCATGGATGGTCAGCACACCGCGGGCCCGGCGCAGCGGTGGAAGGACGAAGTTCGTCGCGTGCACGACGTCGGCGGGGCCGGTGAGCCACTCGACGGGCGGGNACTCCGAGCGGGCCCAGGCATCCTGCAACAGCCGGGCCGGTGCCCGCCGGGCCGCCGTTCGCACCCCGGCCGGCAGCGCGCCCGGCAGCTCGTCCAGCCCGCGCCAGGTGAACGCCGTCGCCGCGAGTTCCCACCCGGCCCCGGCTTCCCGCCCGGGCTCGGTGGCGAGCCGGGCGAGCCCGGTCAGCAGATGCTCGGTGTAGCGGCCGACCCCGGTGCGTTGCCCGAGCAACGGCGTGCCGTCCAGCACGACCCTCATGCCGGAATCATCCCCTCCTTTCCGGGAGTGCCACGCCCCGCCGGTTCACCGCTCGTACAACCCGTGCCGGATGGCGATCTCCCGCCATTGCCGCGCGAACGCCGCATCGGAGAAGGTCTGGGCGCGTTCGATCGCCGCGGCGGCGAGCCGACCGCGTAGACCGTCCTCGGCGGCGAGCCGGCGAGTGAAGGAGGCAACCTGCTCCGGGCCGGTCCATCGGTAGCCGTCGATTCCGTGCCGGACGATCTCTCGCTGGCCGGCCCGGTCGATGACGACGGGAACGCAGCCCCCGGCCATCGCCTCGACGGTGGTCATCCCGAAGTGCTCCGCCGTCCAGGGACGCCGGTCATCGTCCTCGCCGTACCCGGTGGCCGACCAGAACACCGAGCTGGTCGAGAGCAGCCGTTCGACCTCGGCGCGCGGGGCATTGGGATGGATCTCCACCGGCAGCCCCGCGCCGGCCGCCCGGACCTGTTCCAGGTAGGGCAGTTGAGAGTCCTCACAGCCGCCGACGACGTGCATCGTCCAGTCGGGCAGGTTGCCCGCACGGTACAGGTCGCCGAACCACTGCACCATCTCCAGCTGTCGCTTGGCGTGGCCGAGGCCGGGGGCGAAGAACCGGCCGACGGTGACGACGGCCTTCTCCCGCCGCGGCGCCGGATGCAACCGTTCCACCTGGATGGGGGGGAACAGCAGGTCGGCGTCGCGCTTCCACAACCGGCGGATCCAGCCGCGGGTGAACCGCGAGTTGGCCATGACCACGTCGTAGCCGTCGAGGTAGCCGAGGTCGGCCGGGTCCCGCAGCAGCCAGGGGAAACGCAGCGGGAGCCGGGCGATCGGCCCCTCGCCACCATCGGTGACCCGGGGGCGGCTCACCGCCACGCCGAGTTCGCGCACGTCCGCCGCGCCTGGCGAGAACGCGTCACTGACCAGGGTGAGCTCGGTACCGTTCGCCGACGGCGGCAGCGATACCTCGAACGGGGTGAAGTCGGTGCCGATCCGCAGCTTGGCCAGCACGCCGCCGTCGGCGTCGAGGAGGCGCAACGCCGTACCGACGGGCGCGCCGGGCCGGCCGATATCGGCGCGCAGGGTGCGCCGCTTGCCCGGGCTGACGGCGAGGATGCCCGCCCCGTTCGTCCAGGTCCACTGCCGGCGGCGGCCGCCCTCCGGCGGGTACCAGCCCTGGCCGAAGCTCACCGCTGGGCGAACCCCGCGCAGCAGCGGCCCGGCCGTGCGGACCGCGGCCTTGCGCCAGGCCGCCATGTCGTGGTCGAACGGCGTCGGGAAGAAGCACAGGTACGCCGAGTGGCGGGCCTTCGGCATGATCCGGCTCATGTACGAACCGTTTACGAACAGGTCGTAGCGCCTGGAGAGGACGGCGATGGCCTCCTCGCCCCGGTCCGGCAACCGCACGTACCGGCAGTCGGCGAGATCCAGCCCGAGATGCTCGCCGAGCGCCGCGAGGTCGACCTCGGAGTGCCCGAGGAGATCGACCACGGCGCCCTCGGCGGCCAGTACCTGGGCGATCATGCCGTTGTGGCGTTCCCCGCCGCCCATGGAGTGCCAGAACCGGTTGTAGACCGCCGCCCGCNCCCCGTCGGCCGGTTGGTCGTTCTCGGCCGGTTGGCCGGCTCTCGCGGGATCGTTCATCGGGACACCAGCCAGCTCTGCAGGCTCGCCCGCCGTTGCGCGGCGCTGCGCCCGATCTCGCGCCGGGCCCGCAGCATGTCGGGCAGCAGCCGCAGGTAGGAGCCATACACCCGCAGCCGCAGCAGGGTCGGTCGGATCGCGGGCTGGCTGCGCGCGCGCCAGGCCTGGCGCAGCGTGCGCACCGCGATCGAGACGGTGGTCAGCGGGTAGCGGATCACGGCGGCCAGCGCCATCGGCGCGGTCGCGTCCTTGGTGAGCATCAGCAGCCGGTTGCGGTCGGTGTGGAAGACGAACAGCGGTGACCATTCGACGCTCGACGCCGAGTGGATGTGACGCAGCACCGCCCCCGGGACGTAGCGGATGCCGTACCCGCGGGCCCGGATCCGCCAGGACAGGTCGGTGTCCTCGTAGTAGAGGAAGAACGCGTCGTCGAACCAGCCGAGCTCGTGGCCGAGCGACGAACGGATCGCCATCCCGTTCCCGCAGGCGGTGAACACGTCCTCCGGCTGGTCGAACTGGCCGACGTCGACCTGCTGGTAACCACGGTCGGCACCGTAACCGTCGGTCAGGACGATGCCGCCGACGTTGTTGATGACGTCCACCCGCGGCGCCTCACCGCCGACGGTCAGCGACACCGTCGTCGACTCGGGGCCCACCGCGAGGTCCGCTCGCCCTCCGGCCGACGTGCCGGTCGGGCCGTCCCAGCTCAGGGTGACCTGTTTGCGCGATTCCGCCGCCCAGGTGAACCCGAGGGTGACCGGGCCGCCGTCGGGGATCGGCACGCACAGTTCGCCGTCCCCTCGGGTCCAGAAGTACGGCGAGCCGCTCGGTCCCTCGGCACCATAGGTGAGGTTCTCCCAGAGCACCTCGCGCAGCGCCTCGCGCCCGTCCACCGTCACCGAGGACACCCGCACCCCCAGCTCGCGGGAGTCGTGCGGACCCGGGACGAAGGTAGGCGTGTGCAGCCTGATCCGCAGGAACCGGGGGAGGAAGACGACCTTGCCGGTGGTGGCGCCGAGATGCCGGCCGCCGGGCTCGTCGAACGGCGCCAGCAGCGCCGCGAGCCAGGTGGGCTCGGGGATCGCGTCGTTGTTCACCAGGACCGCGAACGGCGTCGTGACCTGGCGCAGCGCCAGGTTGTTGCCGCCGGCGAAACCGAGGTTGCATTCCGCGGGCACCACGCGTACCCAGGGGTAGCGCTCGGCGAGCAGCTCCCGCGAGCCGTCGGACGAGGCGTTGTCGACCACCCAGGTCTGGTAGGCGAAATCCGCCTCCTGCTTGGCGATGCCGTCCAGGCAGGCCGGGAGGAGATGCGCGCCGTTCCAGTTGACGATCACGATGGTCGCCAGCGGCTCGACGGTCTTCGACTCGACGGCCGATCCCGCCTCCGGCCGGGTCGGGCGTTCCTCGCTCATCCGCGCAACCTCGCATCGTAGTCGACCTTGAGCAGTCCGTCCGCCTGCGCACCACCGACGCCGAACAGCTCCTCGAACCGGCGGGTGGTGACCGGGACGCCGGTGGCGGCGTCCGAGACGTGCACCTTCACCGCGAAGGCGCCGAGCAGCTCGGGCAGGCGTGGTACCGAGAAGTCGACGATGTGGCGGCCTGGCCCGATGGCGAGCCCGCCGAGTGGCGTCTCCATCATCCAGATCGGCACCTCGTTCTGGCCGACGATGTAGGTGTGCAGGTACACGTGCTCGGGGGCACCCTCGGTGACGTCGAACTCGACGCTGACGGTGAGGGACTCGCCGGGGCCGTACTGCACGGTGGGCGGCCCGCCCGGCTCGTGGCTGAAGGTGACCGACTCCGGCCTGACCGTGGCGTACTGGTAGGAGACCGGTTCCCCCGCGGGCAGGCTGCCCAGCTTCTGCCGCAGCAGTTTGGTACCCACGGCCGGCGGGCCGTCGAAGAACAGCGACCCGGACTCCAAGACCAGGATGCGATCGCACATGTTCTCGATGAGGTCGAGGGAGTGCGTCACGAACAGGATCGTGCGGCCCTGGGCCCGGAATTCGGCGATCTTGGCCAGGCACTTGCGCTGGAACGCCTCGTCCCCGACGGCCAGGACCTCGTCGACGAGCAGCACGTCCGGGTCGACGTGCACGGCGACGGCGAAGCCGAGGCGGACGTACTGGCCCGACGAGTAGTGCTTGACGTCATCGTCGATCTTGTGGCGCAGCTCGGAGAAGTCGACGATGGAGTCGAAGAGCTGATCGATCTCCCGTTTGGACAGTCCGAGCAGGGACGCGTTGAGGTAGACGTTGTCCCGGCCGGAGAGCTCGCCGTTGAACCCGGCACCGAGTTCGAGCAGCGAGGCGATCCGACCGTGTACCGAGACCCGTCCGTCTGTCGGGCGCAGGATCCCGGCGAGCACCTTGAGCAGCGTCGACTTGCCCGAGCCGTTCGCACCGGCGAGACCGACCGTCTGGCCTCGTCCGATCGTCACGTCGATGTCGCGCAGTGCCCAGAAGTCGTCCCCGGCGGGGCCGCCCCGACGGACGAACCGTTCCTTCAGACTGGTCGCCCGGTTGTGGTACGAGACGAATTTCTTGCTCACTCCGGCGGCCTCGATCACCACGGGCGCCTCGCGCGCCGGGTCGGGTGACGCGGCGGCCTCCCTGCCCTCGGGCGGGGCGGCGGGGCTCGGCGGGNACGCGGNCGAGNATCGGGCCACTACTGCTACTCCTTGCTGGCCGCCTGCGGACGTCCCATCATGATCGCACCGCGGTCGGCGTGCTGGCTCCCGGGGCCTTCGGCGGGCGACGAGGACAGGGCCGGTCCGCCACGGGCCGACTACAGATCCTCGGCGAAGTCCGCCTGCAGGGCGCGGAACACGTGCAGCCCCAGCCACAGCAGGGCGAGGGAGATCACCCCGGCGACGGCGAGATGTTCCAGGTAGAACGTGTAACCGGGGTTCGCCAGGATGGGGGCGGAGCCCGTNGAGTTACCCGGGGGTGGATCGTAGATCGCCCGCTGGAACGTGATGACCACGACGGCCATCGGGTTGAGCAGATACACCCAGGTCAGGTCGGCCAACCTGTTCTGGATGAGGCCGAAGGCGTACACCATGGGATTCAGCCAGAACCAGGCGAGCAGCGCCACGTCGAGCAGATGGGCGGTGTCGCGGTAACGCACGTTGAGCGCGCTGACCAGCAGGGACAGTGCCACGGTGAAGGTGAGGGCGACGGCTCCGGCCGGGACGAGCAGCAGCAGCTCGGGGCCGAGCAGGCTGTAGCCGAGCGCGAGGATCACCACGAACAGGACCAGCAGTTGCAGCAGGAAGTGCACCGCGGCGAAGCCGACCGCCGACAGGGGGAGCACGGCGAGGGGAAAGCGGACCTTCTTGACGAGGTTCGCGTTCGCCACGACGCTGCCGCAGGACGCGGACACGCTGCCCGAGAAGGCGTTCCAGACGAGCAGCCCGGACATCAGGTAAATACCGAAGCGGGGGATTCCTGATTTCAGCACGATCTGGAACACGAAGGTATACACGACGAGAAGGAGCATCGGGTTCGCCAGTGACCAGGCGAATCCCAGCGTCGACCCCTTGTACTTGACCTTGAGATCCTTGCGGATGAGATTGCGCAGCAGTTCCCAGCGCACCCTCGTCTGGGCCCGGCTGCGACGGGCCAGCCGGCTCACGTCCAGCGCGTGATGGTGCTCCGGCCCGGGCGGCCCTGGCGGACCGGTCTGCGGCTCCGGGGCGGACGGAGCCACCGGCGGCAGCGCGGCGTCAGCCAGATGTGACACGGCCCGCCCTCCCCGTCTCCCGAACGCGCGGGTACCGCTCGCCGCCATGGCGCGACTGGAGCTGCACCTGTCCGCTCCTCCTCGACACTTCGGCTCGACACTTCGGCTCGACACTTCGGCTCGACACTTCGGGGACCTGAACACTACCGAGACCGAGGCGCCCCTGGTTCGTCCCACGTCCAAGCGGGTTCCGCGANTCGACCGGCCGTCTTTTCCGGCTACCGAGAGTATCGCCCTGCTTGCGGAAGAATAGTCAATGGTGTCCAGGGTCGAACTGGCCCGCTTCTCGTCAGAATCGGACGGTACCGTGCCATCGCCGGGCGGGCGACGCCACCCACTCCGGTGGCCGACGGCCAGAGCACGGTTCATAGTATTGATCCGTCCATCTGGCTTCGGCCGGCCGAGGCCGCGGGGGAGAATCCCGACGCACGCCGGCCGTCGTGGCTGACCCGGCGGAGGCGGTCGTAACCGGCCGCATGGAGCGGTCGTAACCGGCCGCACGGAGAGGACGGTCGTGTTCACCGACGTCCGGCTACGCGAAGTGTGGTCGCACCTGGAGTCGGGCGGGGCACAGGCCCTGACTCTGGATGTCTTCGACACCCTCCTGTGGCGCATGGTGCCAGAGCCCGCCCATGCCTTCGTGCTGTTGGGCCGGCGGCTCGCGGACGCGGGCCACCTGCCCGCCAGCGTCTCCCCGGGCGAGTTTGCCCGGCTGCGGGTCCACGCCGAGCAGCTGGCCCGCCTGCACGCCGAGGCCACCCGCGGTACCCATGAGGTGCGGCTGGACGAGATCTGGCAGCTGCTGCTGCCTGCGCTACCCGGTGCCCCCGGCGTCCAGGACCTCCTGGACGCAGAGGTCGCGGTCGAACGCGAGCTCTGCCGCGCCGACCTCGCCGTGGTGGAGCTCGCCGAGCTCGCCATGACGAAGCTCGGCCTGCCGGTCTACCTGCTGTCCGACACGTACTTCTCGGCCGGCCAGCTCGAACGGCTGCTGAACCGGCCGGAGCTGGCCGGCGTGCCCTTCACCCACATCTTCACCTCCTCCGACGCAGGGACGTCGAAGAGTGACGGGCTGTTCCAGCACATGCTCGCAGCGTCGAACCTGCGGCCGTCCCGGGTCGTGCACCTTGGCGACCACCCCGTCGCCGACGTCGAGGGCGCCCGCGAGCACGGGCTTGTCGCCATCCATTACCCGAAGTACTCCGGGGCGCTGGAGCAGACCCTTGAGCTCGAGGGTCTGCGTAAGGCGCCGAGCGACGACCTCCCGATCGACCCGGTAGACGGCGACTACGGGATGACCGCGTTGCGAGCCCGGTCACTGCACCGTGCCGACGCCCTCGCGGTCCCCGCGGGGCTGCGCCGGTACTGGGAGGCCGGCGCGACGGTCTTCGGGCCGGTCTTCACCGGTTTCGCGGAGTGGGCTGTGGAACGGGCCCGTGACTTCGGCGCCGACCACATCCACTGCCTGATGCGGGAGGGCGACTTCCTTTCCCGCCTGCTCGTCGGTCCCGGCGAGGATGTCGGGGTCACCATTTCGACGCTGTGGGCGTCGCGGCAGGTGTGCGCGCTGGCCAACGTCTTCGAGGGCAACCCCGAGGAGCTCAGGAGCTTCCTGGTCCGTCGGCACGCGCCGAGTGTGGGGCAGTTGCTGCGCCAGCTCGGGGTCCGGCTGGAGAACGTCGCCGGCATCTCGGCGCTGGCCGACCGCCGCCTCGACGTGCCCGGCCTGCTCGACGACACCCTCGAGGCGCTCTGTTCCGATGAGCGGATCCGCAGCGAGATCGTGCTGACCGCGTCCCGCCTGCGTGAGCGTTACGTGCGCTACCTCGACAGCCAGCTACCCGAGAGCGGCCGGGTCGTCTTCCTCGACCTGGGCTGGGGCGGGACGATCCAGGCGCTGCTCACCCGGCTGCTCGCCTCCACCGGCCGCGGGCTGGACATCCTCGGCCTGTACCTGGCTACGAACCAGGCGGCGATGACGCACCGGTTGGCCGGTCTGGAGCTGGAGGGATATGTTGCGACAAGCGGTCAGCCCGAGACCCTGGCGAACCAGCTCATGCGTAGCCCCGAGGTACTCGAGCAGCTTTGCATGCCCGACGTCGGGTCACTGGTCTCCTTCGACGAGATGGGTAATCCGGTGCTCAGCATCGACCGGACCTCGCGGACGCAGGTCGCCCAGCGAGCCGCCGTCCAGGACGGCGTCCTGGCCTTCCAGCGGGAATGGCTGCGTTACCGGCGCTCGGAGACCCCGATGCCGTCGCTGGCCTGCGCCGGGGCGCGCCAGGCGGGGCTGCGGACGCTGACCCGCTTCGTCGCCCGGCCGACCGCGGTGGAGGCCGCGGCCTTCGGTGCCTGGGCGCACGACGACAACTTCGGCTCCGACGCCACCGAGGGCCTGCTGCCGCCGGAGCTGGTCCGCCGGATGCCGTATCTCACCCCGGCCGACATCGACCGGATCTCCATGCGCGAGCTTTACTGGCCCGCCGGGGTGGCCGGGGTCGCGAACCGGCCGCTGGCCGTGATCAGCGGGCTGGCCGCCGCCGCGGGCATCCCGCCGGAGGAGGTCTCGCCCGAGGCCGCGGCGGGGCCCGTGGAGGNCTACATCGACACGGGCGGGGACTTCGTCAACGGTCCGAAGGAGACGGCGGTCACCCGGTCGGCCCGCGACGGCCTGTCGATCGTCCGGCTCAGCCTGGAGGCGGTCGGGGTACGCCGGATCCGCATCGACCCGGCGGGTCGGCGCGGTCTGCTCCGCCTGGACTGGCTGACGCTGTCCTTTCATATCAACAACACCCCAGAGCCGGACAAGATAACCATCACCTCGCTGGACGATCCCGCCCAGCAGCTCGCCCTCCTCGGCTGCCGGCTGCTCCAGCCGAACCTGGTAGAGATCACCGGGGACGACCCACAGTTCGTCTACACGATCGACCTCGCCACACAGCCGCAGCTCGCCGGGGTCTACGCCCTCGACGTCGAGCTGGCGTTCGGCTGGATGGGCATCCGGGGTGATCCGCTGGCCCTGCCCGCGGCGGAGCCCGCCCGCGACGGTCTGCCGCTGCGGGCGGCCCGCAAGATCCGGCGCGAGCTCGGGGGATCGCGGTGACGGACCACCCGGACTCAGAGCGCAGCGAGGTTCGGGACAGTTTCGCCGAGCTCGCCGCCGTCGCCGCCGGGATGGACGCCGGAACGGACCTCGAGGCCCGACCAGGCACCGGACCGGGCACCGGACCAGGCACGGCGCCCACCTGGCAGGGCGATCACGCCGTCGAGGTCGGGGACGCCGCCGAACCCACGCTGGCGCCCCTGCTCCTGCACTCCCTGTCCGATCTGCGCGAGATCTGGGTGCCGCTGCTGGAGACGTCCGGGGCGCGCAGCATCGCGGAGATCGGTTCCGAGAGCGGGGTCACCACCTCGCTCCTCGTCGACCTGCTGCGCCGTGGCGGTGGCGGGCGGTTAGTGGTCATCGATCCCGAGCCCGGGGTGTCGCCGGCCTCCGGCGGGGGCCTCGATGTGCACGTGATCCGGGGGCACAGCCCGCAGGCGCTCGACGGCCACGCGCCGACCGACGCCTACCTCATCGACGGGGACCACAACTACGCCACCGTGCACGGCGAGCTCACCGAGATCGACCGAGCGGTCACCTTGTTCGGCCGGTCCTACTTTCCCCTGGTGATCCTGCACGACGTCGGCTGGCCGGCAGGCCGGCGCGACCAGTATTACAACCCCGACCGCATTCCCGAGGGCGCCCGGCAGCCGCACTCGTGGGACGTCGGTGTCGAGATCGACAACAGGGAGACGGTTCCCGGGGGATTTCGGGGCATGGGAGCCTTCGCCTGGGCGCTGACCGAGGGCGGTCCGCGTAACGGGGTGCGCACGGCCGTCGAGGACTTCGTCGCAGACCACCCTGACCTGCGTTTCTTCACCGTGGCACCGATCTTCGGGTTGGGCGTGGTGATCGACCGGCGGGCTCCCTGGGCGCGTCGCGTCGCCGACCTGCTCATTCCGTGGGTGTCCAACCGGCTACTTTCCCGCCTGGAGCGCAACCGCATCGACCTCTACCTGCACGTCCTGCGGTTGCAGGACACCGCGGCGGCGGTCGCCCGGGCGCGGCAGCGGGAGTGGGCGCGCCTGGACGACGAGCGCAGCCGGCTCGCGGCCATCGAGCTCGAGCACCTGCACCGTATCGCCCAGCTTGAGCAGGAGGTCGCCGAGCTCCGCCGGCGCGAGCAGGAACGCGAGGAGCGGTGGGCCCAGAGCCACTGGGCGGCCGCGGACGTCGACGAGCCCAAGCTGATGCAGGTCGCGCGGATCGCGAACTCGGTGCTGCGGTCCCGGCTGAGCACCACCGGACAGGACCGCCTGGCGAGGGTACAGACGCGGATCGCCGATGCCGGCGCGGGTCGCGGCGCCCTGCCCGCGCTGCGCCGTCGCTCGGCCNCCCCGGTGCCNCCCCCGCCGGCAGCGGCGCCGCCGGGCATGCGGCGACCGCCCTCGGAGCGGACCTCGGATGGTCAGCAGACCGGTTGGTAGGGCACGTCTGAGATGTGGCGCTGCCATTCGGCATCGGTGATCTGCTTCGACGGGTCGGCGCACGCGGCGGCGATCAGGTCGGCGTCACCGATCCGGCTGATGCGCACGGTGTAGTCGTCGCTTGCCGTGGCGATGCTGTGGCTGTCCGGTGTCCACGCCAGGGCCTGCACCCAGTCCCCGTGCCCGGTGATGGTGCCGATCGCCGGCGGCCGGCCCGGTTCGGTGACATCCCACAGGTGCACCGTGGTGTCCCAGCCCGCGGTGGCCAGGGTCCTGCCGTCCGGGCTGAACGCCACGTCGAACACCCATTTCTCGTCGGCCGGGAAGGAAGCGGTGGCCGCCGGCCGAGACGGATTGGTGATGTCCCAGATTCGGGCCGTACCGTCATAGGCGCCCGTGGCGAGGCGCCGGCCGTCCGGGCTGAAGGCGACCGCCCACACGTAGTCGGTGTGCGCGGTGATGGCCGCGAGCGGTCGCGGCCGGCGCGGATCGGTGACGTCCCACAGCCGGGCCGTCCGGTCGGCGCTGGCGGTCGCCAACAGGTGACCATTCGGGCTGAACGCGACCTCGTTCACCCAACTGGTGTGGCGGTCGAGCACGGACAGTTGACTGGGGCGGCGCGGATCGGTGACGTCCCACAGCCGGGCCGTGTTGTCATAGCCCGAGGTGGCGAGGACCTTCCCGTCCGGGCTGAACGCGGCGTCGAGTACCCAGCCGTTGTGTCCGAGGATGACGGAGAGTTCGACGGGGTGGCGCGGATCGCCGAGGTCCCACAGGATCACCGACCGGTCGTAGCTGACCGTGGCGAGCAGCCGTCCGTCCGGGCTGAACGCCGCGTCGAGCGTCCACGAGGTGTGCCTGGCCAGGGTGGCGAGCTTCACCGGATGGGAACGCGCGGAGATGTCCCACAGCTGGACGAGGTTGTCGGCACCGGTCGAGGCCAGCAGGCGCCCGTCCCGGCTGATGTCCACACCGAGCGCCGACTGCGTGTGCCCGTCGAGCACCGTCGCCGTCGCGGCGGCGAAGGAGGTGCGCAGGGCGGCGCGGGCCTCCCGCACCGGGCTGATGCGGTAGGCCGCCAGGGACAGCCGGGCGGCCAGGTTCGCATCGGAGTTGCGGACGGCCTCGGCGGCCAGAGCGACGCGAGCGGCCGTCTCCTCCCGGCTCGGCCGCCGGTCACTGCCGGTGGTGAGCGCGAATGGTATGAGGGCCGCGATGAGCAGGACCGCGAGGAGCGGGGCGGCCAGCAGCGCGACGCGGCGCCAGTTCCACCGGCCGCGGTCCCGTGCCGACAGGTCGACGGGCGGCCCGGCGCCGACCGACCCGCTTGAGGCAGACCCGCCCGGGGCAGACATCTGTCCGGGCGCGCAGCGGTCCGGGTCGGTCCGCTGCGGGGGCGCGGGCATCGACACCCCGGCACGGATGACGCGGGTCACCTCCGGGTCGGGATGCGTGGTCGGACCCATTCCGACCAGACGCAGGAACAGCTCCTGGGCACTCGGCCGGGTGGCCGGGTCCTTGCGCATGGCCTCTTCGACGATCGGCCGCAGGGCTGGAGCGAGACCGTCGAGCAGTGGTTCGCGGTGTACGACGCGGTAGAGCTGCACCGGCGTCGGCCCGTCCCCGAAGGGGAAGGAACCGGTGCCCGCATAGGTCACCAGGCCACCCCACGCGAAGACGTCCGCCGCCGCCGTCACCGGCTCGCCGTTGGCCTGCTCCGGGGCCATGAACGCCGGTGTACCGATCCGCTGGATCTCCTGGCTGAGCATCGTCGGGGCGTCCAGCGCCCGGGCGATGCCGAAGTCGATGACGCGGGGACCCAAGGCTGAGAGCAGCACGTTGGACGGTTTGAGATCACGGTGTACGAGGCCGGCGCCGTGGATGGCGGTCAGCGCCGCGGCCACGCTGACCGCGACGCGCTCCAGGTCGGCCGACCGCAGCGGGCCGTCCGCGGCCACCGTCTGGGCGAGGGTGAGGCCGTCGATGTACTCGGTGACGAGGTAGGGCCGCCCGTCCGGCGGATCGACGACGCCGAGTACCTCGGCGGTGCAGAAGCGGGCGACCCGGCGCGCGATGTCGGCCTCCCGGCGGAACCGGGCCCGGAACTCGGGCACCCGGGCCAGGTCGGGCCGAATGACCTTGACCGCGACGAGCCGGCCGGCGTGCTCGGCGACGTCCGGCCTGCCCCGCCCGAGGAAGACGGTCCCCATCCCGCCCTCACCGAGGCGTCCCAGCAGCGTGAACTGGCCCAGTTCGGTCGGGTCGCCGCTGTCGAGGGGCTCGATGGACGGCCCCGTCAGACCGCTGCCGCCCACCGGGCCGAAGCCCGGCGCCGAGGACGTCCCCCGTCCCGACCGAGCGGCGGGTCCGGAGGGCGTCTCGGGTCCCACGGGGTTCGCTTCGGAGGCGGGGTCGGGTCGAGCGGGCGATGCGGACGGGGGCGCCACCGTCCCCGCGTTGCCCGTCTCCCGCTTGCGGCGCAAGACCCCTCCCGAACCGAGATGGTTGACATCGCGGATCCTATGCGCCTCGGAATCACCATCCGAGGCCCCCGAGCCCCGATGCGCAGCGCCGCCGTGGCCGGTTGCGCCTTGTCCGAGGCCCAGGATTCAGTGTTACTCTCCGTGAGAGAACGCGCACGATGGTCGGATGGTTTCCGGTTCCTTGTCGGCGATGCCGGATCAGGGGGAGCGCGGATGCCCCGCGGCGGAGGGGCCCTGGCCGGTGGGCTCCGGACTCGTGCCGGCCGCCGGGCCCGAGCCGGTGACCGCCTTCGAGCCGGTGGTGGCATCCGGCGCGCCGGCGGTCCGCGGCCGTTTCGGCGGCAGGTGCGACGGATACGGCGCGAGGGGTGGAGCCGGCCGCTGTCCCGTCGATGGCGACCGTCCCCTGGACGAGGACGGAGGCTGAGCGGGGGCCCCGCCGGCGGAGCGGGTGGCCGGACCGCCGGTGACAAGGACCCCGATGCAGCAGGCCAGGGCTGCCACGGCGAGGACGCACACCGCGCCGGCAAGCCACGTCAGGGCGCCCTGCGGCCATGGGGCCCACGCCACCATCGCGTCCCACGCGTCGCTGAGGTCGCCGCCCGTGGGTCGCCAGAAGTGCGGAAACACCATCGAGATCGCCCAGGCCTGCAGGGTGGTCGCGCCGGCCAGGAAGAGCAGCGGCATGATCCGGGAGAGATAACGGCCGGTCGCCGCCGCACCCATCCCGACCCCGATCGCCAGCGACGCCAGGCCCGCGTACAGGTAGCGGCCGGAGATCCCGCTGACGTGGAAGTACCTGTCGAAGTTCTTCGCGGACTGCAGGGTCATCAGGCCGAACAGCGCCCAGGTGGGCCAGAGCAGGAACAGCAGGTCCACCCGGATGCGTCCGGTCCGGGCCCGGATGAGGGCGAGGGCGAAGAAGACGATGACGACGGCGGTGCCCGTGCGCACCGGGACCGTCGTCAGGTTGACCTCGAACCATCCGAAGGATCCCCACCAGCGCAGGATCGTCCCGTTGATCAGCAGCTCGGTGTAGGCACCCCAGTCGTCGCCCAGATACTGGCCGAGCGGGAATCCCGGCGTCTCCGGTTGGAAGGTGCCGTAGCGGACGATGTTGACGATCCACCACCAGCCGCCGAGCGCGATCGCCAGCGCGCCGCCAAGCAGCAGCTGGCGCCAGGGCACGCGAAGCGCGGAGGCGGGTGGTCCCGCGGGTCCGGCCTCGGCGAGCAGGAAGGGCTCCGTCCCGGTGGGGTGAGGGCCCGTTGTGCGGGGGCCGGTTGTGCGGGGGCCGGCGGGGTAAGGGGTGGCCGGGTAAGGGGCGATGGCGGCTGGTCCGGTTACTGCCACGGCGACCGCTGGTCCCCGCGCCCACGCAGCCCGGGCGTCGCGTCGGGCCCGGCCCCAGGCGACGAGGTAGGCCAGCGCCGCCATGGGAACCAGCGTGATCGCCAGTGACTTCGTCATCAGGGCGAGGCCGACGAAGACCCCCGTCCAGGTCGCGGTGCGCAGGGAGGTGTCCCCGCGCAGCACGTAGACGATCGAGACCGTGGCCAGGCCGCTGGTCAGAACCAGCAGGTTGTCGTTGTTGACGCTGGATCCGATGTGGGTGAGCTGGGGGATCCCGAGCGGTACCAGGGCGGCACAGATCCCCGCCACCCGGCTGCCACCGCTGAGCCGGTTCGCCCCGGCCCAGGCGAGCAACGGCAACGGCGCGACCATTGCCACGCTGATCAGGCGCAGGATCCCGATGATCTCGTCCCAGCGCAGGTGGTCGCCACCGCCGGGGACGGCCTTGAGAATCATGGCGTCAACCCAGTAGTACAGCGGGGGATGCTGCACGAGCTGCTGGATGCTACCCTCCGGCGCCGGCGTCCGGTCCAACTCCTCCCAGCTGGGACGATCGTGGCGGGGGNCGGCGTCGGCCGCGGNGAACGGGCCGGCGGACAGGTCGCGGGGCCGCTCCTCGGATCCGTAGGGGGCAGCCATGATCGCCCCCACGCCGCCCTGCGTCACGATCGCATGGCCCGGATGCGGCCAGCCCTTGCCCTCGACGAGCCGCATCACAGCGTCCACGTGGTTTGGTTCGTCGGGCGCATGGTATTGCGGCATCATCACCGACCAGCCGGCCAGCAGCGCGGTGAAGAGCAGGGTGATCACCCAGATGGCCGCGGGGATGGTGCGGAGAATCCCCCACGGCCGGAAGCGCGTCCCCATCGGGAACACGTCTCCGCCGGCCTCGGCGTCGGCGCGGGCCGTTGCGGTCGAATCCACAGAGTCACCCACGAGTGGCAGAGTCCCATCGGACGAAGGTGGAGTCATGCTACGGACCCCCGATTCCCCGTCGACATCATGGGTGCCCTTCTCCCGTCAGCCCTGGTCGCGCACGGTGGTGAGGGTGCTCCCGGGCGGGTGTCCAGACCGTTGTCGCGGTGTTCCCGGACCGTCAGTGTTCCCGGACCATCAACGTCGCAGCCCGCAACCATCATCCTGACCGCCCGAGGGCCGGTTCACCGTCATTGAATCGGGAGGTCGATACGGATGTCCTCGGCTATCCGGCTGCGAAGTCCGCCGGATAGCAGGACCTGTCGGATAGCAGGATCTGTCGGATTTCGGCGAGGCGAAGATTCCGGTTTAGGCGTGGCCGCGGAGGTGTCCGCGTGGCACGCGGACAGCCGAGGCCGCCTTTGACGTCCGACTGCCCCCGACGTCCGGCTTCCCACCCTGGCGTCCGAGGTCCGAGGTCCGGCGTCCGGAGCGCGTGATCCGGACGCCGGATCAGCGCCAGGAGTCGATGTGGCCGACGATCTTCGCGGGGGATCCGGCGGCGACGGCTTTGGGCGGCACGTCCCGGGTCACCACCGAGCCCGCGGCGACGACGGCGCTCTCGCCGATCGTCACGCCCTTGAGCACGATGGCCCCCGCGCCGATCCAGGCCCGGTCCTCCAGCACGATCGGTCCGCTCATCGGCTGCTCCACGCCGTCGACGACCATCGGGTGAAAGTCGTTGTCGAGTAGCTGGGTGTCCCACGAGACGTTGCAGCAGGCGCCGATCGAGACGCGTTCGCGCACGAGGATCTTGGCGAACCCGTTGATGTTCGCCCCGGGGCCGAGTTCCAGCACGCCCGAGTCGACGACGATCCGCACGCCCCGCTGCAGCGACACGACACCTTCGCAGCGCAGGCGGCCCTCGGGATGCACCCGGATGATCGAGGTATCGCGTCGGGTCGACAGCCCGAACGCGCCGAGCCCCACCCGCAGCGCCGCGCCCTCGGCGAACTCGATGCGCTCCCGGCCTTCGATCACGGTGGGGGAACCGGTCCAGATCGGTTGCCTGTATGCGAGCGGGTAACGCAGCCCGGCCACGAACGAGCGGGCCGAGGTCTCCTGCGCCGCCCGCAGCGAACGAACGTGCCGCACATACTCCCGCAGATCACTTTTGAACGCACCCACGGAGCAACAGTAGGCGCTGCCCAGGTGGCCGGACCGCCCGGCTGTCGGCTCGCCGGGTCGGGCGTGCCACCCTAGAGTCGTGCGCGAGCCCTCGACGGAGCGTGCACCACCGCCACGGACCGGCGATCGGAGCGGGAACGACGACGTCGGACCGCCAGGACGCCGGCCCGGGACGCCGCTGGGCCGGAACGACGACCGGGAGCCACACCGACGTGAGTGTCAGCGCCATCCACCGACCTGAACATCCGCAGGCCGGCACCCCAGTGCAGGCGGCTTCCGGGGACGGCGTCGCCGCCGTCGGTCCGGACGCCCCCTACGTGACCATCGTGCTGCCCTGCTACAACGAGCAGGACCATGTGCTGCTCGAACTCGAGCGCATCACCGCCGCGATGGACGCGAGCGGTTACTCCTACGAGGTCCTGGCGATCGACGACAAGTCGACCGACAACACGCTCGCGGTGCTGCGCGAGGTGGCCCCGCGGTTTCCGCGCATGCGGGTGATGCCGTTCCGCCGCAACGGTGGTTCCGGCACGGCCCGCCGGATCGGGACCCAGGAGGCCCGCGGCAAGATCGTCGTCTGGACCGACGCGGACATGACGTACCCGAACGAGCGCATCCCGGAGTTCGTCCGTTACCTGGACGACAACCTCGACGTCGACCAGGTCGTCGGGGCGCGCCGCACCGAGGAGGGCACTCACAAGTGGGCCCGGGTGCCGGCGAAANGGTTCATCCGGATGATCGCCCAGCGGCTGTCCGGCATGAAGATTCCCGACCTCAACTCCGGGCTTCGCGCCTTCCGCCGGGACGTCTCCCTGCCCTATCTGCGGCTGCTGCCCCCCGGTTTCTCCTGCGTCACCACGATCACGATGTCCTTCCTGTCGAACCAGCATCCGGTGGATTACATCCCGATCGATTACGCAAAACGGTCCGGAACGTCGAAGTTCCATCCCTTCCGGGACGCGCGGCGTTACATCCTTCAGGTGCTGCGGATGGTGATGTACTTCGATCCGATCAAGGTTCTCATGCCGGTCGCCCTGTGGATCATGGGCTTGGGTTTCGTCAAGCTGATCGTGGACCTGATCCGCTACGACTTCCACGTGGCGACGTCAACGCTGCTGGCGATTCTGGTCGGCTTCCAGATCGTCGTGCTGGCGTTGATCGGCGATCTGGTGGCCCGCTCGCGCAGCGACACCTGACCGGCGTGCGCATCGCGATCGTCGGTCCGACCCATCCCTACAAGGGGGGGATCGCGCAGCACACCACCGAGCTCGCGCACCGGCTGTCGGCGCGGGGCCACGAGGTGGCGGTCGAGTCCTGGTCGGCGCAGTACCCCGCGCGGCTCTATCCCGGCGTGCAGCGCGTCACCGAGCCCGAGATGGAGCCGTTCGAGGTCACCCGCTACCCGTTGTCGTGGCGCCGGCCGGACGGATGGATCCGGCTCGGCAGGCGCCTGCGGCGGCAGGCCGACGCGGTGATCCTGGTCGTCGTCACTCCCGTGCAGGCCCCGGCGTACCTGGGCGTCCTCGGCGCACTGCGGGCCCGGGGGCCGCGCGGCCGGGGCACGGCTTCCGGGCGAGCGGGTTCCGGGGGTGCGGACCCCGGGGGTGCGGGTCCCACGGTCGTCGCGCTCTGCCACAACGTCCTGCCACACGAGCGCCGGGCCGTGGACGAACCGCTGACCAGTGCGGTGCTGCGCCGGTCGTCGGCTGTTCTCGTCCACACGCCGGCCCAGGCGGAGCTCGCCGCGCGCCTCACCCCTGCTCCGGTCCTGGTGGCCGAGATGGCCACGCACCTGTGGTCCTCGGCTCTGTCGTCCTCGCCGCCCGGGCCGGTGGCCGGCCGCGGTGGGCCATCCGCCGACGTCACCCGGCGCAACCTGCTGTTCTTCGGGCTGGTGCGGCCGTACAAGGGACTGGACGTCCTGCTGCGGGCGTTGGCCCGCGGGCCGGCGGACGTCCGTCTCACCGTCGCCGGCGAGTTCTGGGGCGGGACGGGGGAGATCGCCCGGCTGGTCGAGGAGCTCGGCCTGGCCACCCGGGTGGACCTGCGGTCGGGCTATGTCGACGCGGCGGAGGTGCCCGCGCTGTTCGCTGGTGCCGACGCCCTGGTGCTTCCCTACCGGGCCGGAACGGCGTCGCAGAACGTCGGTCTCGCGCACCTGCACGGCGTGCCGGTCGTGGCGACCACGGTGGGAACGCTCGCCACCACGGTCCGCGATGGGGTGGACGGTCTACTCGTGCCGCCCGACGACGCGGAGGCGCTGGCGGTGGCGCTGCGGCGGCTCTACGAGCCCGGCGTGCTCGCCGGTTTGCGCTCGAAGGTCATACCGCCGGACGTTGACGGGGCGTGGGAGCGTTACCTTGATGTGACGTTGGGCGCGCTTGGGCGCACATGAGCCGTGGCGCATACGCGAGTCACGGCCCATCCATGGGTCACGGCCCATCCATGGGTCACGGCCCACGGGTGAATCGTGGACTCGGAAGGCGGAGTGGAATGAGCAAGGCGGACCGGATCGGCGGGGCTGACTGGACGGGCGGGGCCGACCTGTGAGCCCGGTGCGGGACGACGCCCTCGCCTTCGTGGGCCATCAGGTACATGTCATGCGCCGCCGGGAGGTCGGCACCCTGCTGTCGTGGGCGGGAGAACTGGCCGGGCGCACCCTGCTCGATGTGGCCGGCGGTGACGGCTACTGGGCCGGCCAGGCCGTCCGTCGCGGGGCTCGGGCGGTGTGCCTCGACCTCGCCCGGCACAAGCTGCAGTTCGGTCGCCGGCTGCGCGGGCATCCCGGGCTCGTCGAGGGGGACGCCTTGGCGCTGCCGTTCGCCGCGGCCACGTTCGACGTCGTCATGTCGGTCTGCGCCATCGAGCACTTCGACGATGGTCCGGCCGCGCTTGCCGAGATGGCGCGGGTGCTGCGTCCGGGTGGCGACCTGGTGATGTCCGCCGACGCCCTCACCCGGGCGGCGTCCTGGCCGGACCTGTTCGACCGGCACCGCGAGCGCTACCACGTCAGGCACACCTATTCCGGCGACCATCTCGCCAAGCTGCTCGATGATGTCGGGCTTGAGGTCATCCGGCAGACGTACATGTTCCGCAGCGAACGCGCCGAGCGGCTCTACCTGACTTTGTCCGCCAAGGGCGGCAGGACGGGATGGAACGCCGCGGCCGTGCTCTCGCCGGCCGTCGCCCTGTCGGACCGGCGGGCTCCCGACACCGCGGGCAGCGTCGTACTCACCCACGCCCGCAGACGGGAGGGCTGAACGATGGCGCCCGCCGGCCGGTCGGCAGGCCCGGGCCCCGGCCGTGAACCGCGCCGGCAGCCGGAGCACGACCCGCGGACGGGCCCGCCGGCGCCCCCCACCTCCCTGCGCAACCAGCGCATCCTCGCCGCCGTCCTGACAGTGCTGCTGTTCGGGCTGATCGTGGCCGGGACGGGTGCCGGGTTCGCGCTCTTCGGCCATCGGGGCTGGGGATACCTGGTCGGCGGGATCTCCTGCGTCGTGATGGTACTCGCGGCTCTGCGCGCCCGCGGCCGCTGACCCGCTGACCCGCCGGCCCCGGCTGTCCGGGGACCGGGCCGGCTGTCCGGGGACGGAGGAGGCAGGGGCAGACTGTGACCCGTGCGTGTGGGTTTCCTTGTCGAGCAGCTGCTCGCGCCGGTTCCCGGCGGGACCGGGCGCTACTCCGCCGAACTCGCGGCGGCGCTCGCCCGCACCGCCGCTCCCGAGGATCGGGTGACCGGGTGGTGTGCCGGGCGCCGAGAGGTCGGTCCGGCCGTGCTGCCCGGCGTCCTCGGTCCGTTCCGGCTCGGTCTGCCTCGCCGCGCACTCGCCGTGGCCTGGGCGCGTGGCGTGGGTCCGGCTCCGACGGGGGTAGACGTCATTCACGCTCCGACCCTGCTGGTGCCACCCGCGGGTGGCACCCGGGGGTTCGTGACCGGTTCGGTGGCGGACGCCCTGCGCGGCCTCGACGACCGGACCGGGTCCCGGCGCGGGCAACGGTCCGGTGGCTCCCGGCGTTCTCCTGGTTATCGGCGTTCTCCTGGTTATCGGTGCTCCCCTGGTTATGTGGACTCATATCCACCTTCCGGACTTTCCGGCGCGCCGCCCCGTCCGTCGCTGGCTTCCTGGGCCTCCGGAACCGTCGCGCCGGCCCTGGGCGATGCCCTGGACCGGCGCCGGCCGCGCCCGAAGCTCGTCGTGACGATCCACGACGCCGTTCCCTGGACGCATCCCGAGACCCTGACCCCGCACGGGGTCCGGTGGCACCGGCTGATGGGCGAACGGGCCGCACGCCACGCCGACGCGATCGTCGTGCCGACGCTCGCGGTGGCGGCCGAGATCGCCCGGCATCTGCCGATCCCCGAAGATCGCCTGCACGCGATCGGGGAGGGAGTCGCCGACGCGGTGGTCCGGGTTCCGCCCGATGCCGACGCCCGCGCCGCGCGGATGGGGCTACCCCCTCCGGGGCGTTATCTACTCACCCTCGCCACGCTCGAACCCCGTAAGGGCCTCGACACCGCGCTCGCGGCGCTGCGACGACCGGACGATCCGGGCCTGCCGTTGGTCCACGTCGGCGCGACCGGTTGGGGTGGGCTGGACGTGCGCGCGGCGGCGGCCAGGCACGGTCTGGGCGCGGACCGGGTGCGCACCCTTGGGCGGCTCAGTGACGAGGATCTCGCCGTGGTCCTGTCCCGTGCGGGCGTATTGCTCGCGCCGAGCCGGTCGGAGGGCTTCGGGCTGCCGGTCGTCGAGGCGATGGCGCACGGTGTGCCGGTCATCGTCTCGGATGCCCCCGCGCTGGTCGAGGTCGGCGGGGACGCCGCCGTGGTGGTCGGGGTGGACGACCCGGCNGCGCTGGGCGCCGCGGTGGCGAAGGTCATGGGCGATCCGGACCTGCGGGGGCGGCTGTCGGAGTCTGGACGTCTCCGTGCCCGGTCATTTACCTGGAAAGGGGCAGCACTGGCGACGTGGGCGCTCTNCCGTCGAGTCAGCGGTTCCCCCGCCGTGTCCGTCGCCGACGACGGGCGGGCGTAGTGTTGCCCCCGTTGAGAAGCAAGCGGTCACCGTGAAGCAAGCGACCACCCCGTCGCGGGTGGCGCGTCAGGGAGGGAGCGCCGTGGGACCCCGGGTGCTCGTCGACGCCACTTCGGTCCCGGCCGACCGTGGTGGCGTAGGGCGTTATGTCGACGGGTTGGTCGCGGCGCTGGGCGCGACCGGCGCGGACATGGCGCTCGTCTGCCAACGGTCGGATGAGGAACGCTACAGCCGGATGGCCCCACACGCCACCGTTCTGTCCGGGCCGGCGGCCATCGCCCACCGGCCCGCGCGGTTGGCCTGGGAACAGACCGGGCTGCCACTGGTCGCCGAACAGGTGAATGCCGATGTCATCCATTCACCGCACTACACGATGCCGTTGCGGGCGCACCAGCCCGTGTGCGTGACGATTCACGATGTCACCTTCTTCACCGAGCCCGACATGCACACCGCGGTGAAGGGCACGTTCTTCCGGTCCGCGATGCGCACCGCGGTGCGCCGGGCGGCCCGGATCATCGTCCCCTCGAAGGCCACCCGGGACGAGTTGGTGCGGGTGCTCGACGGGGAGTCGACGACCACCGACGTCGCCTACCACGGCGTCGACACGTCGACCTTCCATCCGCCGACCGAGGAGGACAAGCGGCGGGTGCGCCGCCGGCTCGGGCTCGGCGACTCGCGCTACGTCGCGTTCCTCGGGATGCTGGAGCCGCGCAAGAACGTGCCGAACCTCATCCGGGGCTGGGCCGAGGCGGTGCACTGGCGGGACGAGCCGCCCGCGCTCGTCCTGGCCGGCGGCTCCGGCTGGGACGACGACGTCGATGCCGCCGTCGCCTCGGTGCCGAGCCACCTGCGGGTGATCCGGCCGGGTTATCTGCGCTTCTCCGACCTGCCGGGCTATCTGGGAGGTTCGTCACTGGTGGCGTATCCCTCGCACGGTGAGGGCTTCGGGCTGCCGGTGCTGGAGGCGATGGCCTGCGGCGCCCCGGTTCTCACCACGCCGCGTCTGTCGCTGCCGGAAGTCGGCGGCGACGCCGTCGCCTACACTCAGCCGGACGCCGGCTCGATCGCCCGGGAGATGGGCGCCCTGCTCGATGACGCCGAGCGGCGCAGGCAACTCGGTGAGGCCGGTCTCGCCCGGGCCCGGGAGTTCACCTGGGCGGCCAGCGCCGAGGCGCATCTCGCGAGCTACGCGCGGGCGGTCGCCGAGCACTGAGGCGCCCGTCGGCCCGGCCCCGGGGCGAGGACCGCCGCAAAGGGCGCGCTACGGTCTCCTCGGTGCACAAGGTGCCGTGCGTCGTCACGGGAATGTGTCGGGCGACCGGTGGTGGGCGAGAACGGGCGGGCGAGACATGGGTGTGGATCCGGAGATCCGGGTCGTCGTCGTGACCTTCCGGTCCGGGGAGGTGATCGGAGCCTTCCTCGACTCGCTGGCGAAGGCGACCACGCGGCCCTACGAGGTCGTCGTGGTGGACAACTCGCCGCACCTCGACGAGGGCACGGCGGCGGCCGCCGAGCGGGCCGAGGTGCGCTTGGTGCGCCCGGGTCGCAACCTCGGCTACGGCACCGCGGTCAACCGTGGTGCCGCCGGAGCCCGCGGGCCCTGGCTGGTGATCTCCAATGCCGACATCTCCTTCGCGCCCGGTGCGGTCGACGAACTGCTTGCCGCGGCCGACCGCTGGCCGGGGGGCGGGGCCTTCGGCCCGGGGATCATCAATCCGGACGGGGCGCTCTACCCCTCGGCCCGGGACCTGCCCTCGCTCGGCCGCGGGGTGGGGCACGCCTTGTTCGGCTGGTGTTGGCCGACGAACCCGTGGACGGCCTCCTATCGGCGGGNGCGGGGNNTCCCCCNGGAGATGACCGCCGGCTGGTTGTCCGGTTCCTGCCAGCTGCTGCGCCGGGAGGCGTTCGAGGCGGTCGGCGGGTTCGACGAGTCCTACTTCATGTTCATGGAGGATGTCGACCTCGGCCGCCGCATCGGCGAGGCGTCCTGGCAGTCGGTGTACGTGCCGTCCGCGGTGGTCGAGCATCTCGGCGGACACTCGACGAAGCGGTCGTCACGGCGGATGGTGCTGGCTCATCACCGCAGCATGTTCCGCTACCTGTCCTGGCAGTACCCCGGCAACGCGCGCGCGCCGCTGCGGCTGCTGCTCGGGGTCGGTCTCGTGGTTCGGCTGCTGCTCGCGCTGATCTTCGCCCGGGACAGCGCGGGGGCGAAGGCGACCCGTTCTGCGGATCTGCTTCCCCGGGGTGGTGCCGCGCGGGGCGCCTGAGCGGACCGCGGCCGGCCGATGGCCGGCAGGCGAGTTGCTGGTAGTCATGGATGTCCTGGATGTCCGAGATATTTGGAATATCCGGGCGGCTTGGTGAACCCCGGTCCGACACAACGTGTCGAAACCATGGCATGCCGTTCGTCGTATGGTCCTGACCCCGATCCGTTTTCAGCGTCCACCGCGTGTTCTGCGACACTGACGCCCCATGGACGCAGTGATGCTTGTCGGCGGTCAGGGGACCCGCCTGCGACCGCTCACGATGTCGGCGCCGAAGCCGATGTTGCCGGTCGCGGGGGTGCCGGTCACCGCGCACATGCTGGCTCGCGCGCGAGACGCGGGAATCGACCGGGTGGTGCTCGCCACCTCGTACCGGGCGGAGGTCTTCGAGGAGTACTTCGGGGACGGCTCGGCGCACGGACTCCAGCTGGAGTACGTCACCGAGACCGAGCCGATGGGCACGGGCGGTGCGATCCGCAACGTGGCCGAGCGGCTCCACGGGGGACCGGGCGATCCGGTCGTGATCTTCAACGGTGACATCCTCGCCGGTCTGGACATCCAGGCCCTCGTCGCGCGGCACACGGGGACCGGCGCGGCGGTCACCCTGCATCTGACCCGGGTGGTGGACCCGCGTGCCTTCGGGGTCGTGCCCGTCGACGACGATGGTCGCGTCACCGCCTTCCTGGAGAAGACCCCGGACCCGCCCACCAATCTGATCAACGCCGGGTGCTACGTGTTCCGGCGGTCCGTCATCGACACGATCCCGACGGGACGACCGGTCTCGGTCGAGCGGGAGACCTTCCCGGGACTGCTGGCCGCCGGCACGGCGGTCATGGGTTACCCGGATGACACCTACTGGCTCGACCTCGGAACTCCCGCGGCGTTCGTGCAGGGCAGTCGCGACCTGGTGACCGGCCGGATGGCGTCGCCGGCGCTGCCGGGGCCGGTCGGGGACTGCCTGGTGCTGCCCGGTGCCGTCGTGGCCGCCGACGCCAAGATCGGTGGCGGGGCGACCGTCGGGGCCGGCGCGTGGGTCGGCGCGGGTGCCGCGATCGACGGTGCGGTGCTGTTCGACGGTGCGGTTGTCGAGGCCGGNGCGGTCGTGCGGGACAGCGTGATCGGTCGGGACGCGGTGATCGGCTCCGGTGTCGCGCTCGACGGGGTGGTCATCGGCGACGGGGTACGGATCGAGCGAGGCAACGAACTACGGTCCGGGGCGCGCGTGTTCCCCGGAGTCGTCCTCTCGGCGGGCGCTGTGCGATTCAGCTCGGACCGCACCTGAGCGCAGCCGACCGGTTGCGGGTGGCGGCGGACCACTGGTAGCGCCGCCGCGTTTCCTCACGACGCGGCGGCTGCGGTCCGTCCGTGCGGAGATCTCGCGGACATCCACGGACGGGGAACAAAAACCGTCCGCTGAATGCGGCGATTCCGCGCCGTGGCCGAGGACAATCGCACTCATGAGGTTCAGCGTGGAACGCGACGCGTTCGCCGACGCGACCGGCTGGGCCGCTCGGCATCTGCCCAACCGGCCGGGCCCGGCCCGGAACGTCCTGACCGGCATCCTGCTCGCCGCGGGCCATGGCTCCCCGGCGTCTCCCGGTTCCGCGGCGGTTCCCCTGCCGTCGGGCTCCGCGGCGTCTCCCGGTTCCGCGGCGCCCCTGGGGGCGGCCACGGCCTCGGTCCTGACGATCTGCGCGTACGACACGGAGGTGGCGGTGCGGGCTCCGGTCGCGGCCTCGGTGGACGAACCGGGGCGGGTGCTGGTGCCCGGCCGGCTCCTCACGGACATCGTGCGCAGCCTGCCCGCGACGACGGTCGACGTCGTGGTCGACGGTGACCGGCTGGTCCTGCGCTGCGGCAGCGTCCGTTTCACCGTGCCGCTGATGGACCCGGGTGAGTACCCGCAGCTCCCTAGCTTTCCCGGACCGATCGGCGAGGTGGACACGCTTGGGTTCGCGTCCGCGGTCGGTCAGGTCGCCCCGGCGGCCGGCCGGGACGAGACCATGCCCGTGCTCACCGCGGTCCGGATGGAGATCTCCGGGCGTGGGCTGGCCCTCGTCGCCACCGACCGGTACCGGCTCGCGGTACGCGGCATACCCTGGCAGCCGACAGTCGACGATCCGTGGGCGCTCGCGCACGTGCCTGCCAAGGTTCTCGCCGAGGTGGCCCGCACGCCGACGTCGGCCTCCCGCATCGTGATTGGTCTGGACCTCGACGATCCGTCCGGCGCCCGGCTCGGCCTCGCCGCCGGCGGCCGGCAGACCATCGTCCGGCTCATCGAAGGGACGTTTCCCAACTACCGCAAGCTCCTGCCCGAGGCGGCCGCGCTCGTCGTCACCGCGCAGACCGCGGCGCTCGCCGCGGCGGTCCGTCGGGTGGCCGTCGTCGCCACCCGCACCGGGCCGCTGCGGTTCACTTTCACCCACAACCAGGTCGTCGCCGAGGCCGGGGACGGTGGTGGCGCACAGGCCAGCGAGACGATTCCGGTCGAGTACGCAGGTCCCGAGCTCTCGGTGCTGTTCAATCCGTCCTACCTGCTGGACGGGCTCGGTGCCGTCGAGGACGATCAGGCGACGATCGGGTTCGTTGACGACGATCCGGTCGAGGCCGCCGCGAAACCCGCGGTGCTCACCGGCAAGGACAGCGGCCGCGGCGCTGTCGACGAGGGCGCCTACCGCTACCTACTGATGCCGATCCGCCACGGCGGGGGCTGAGCCGAGGGCCAGGACCGTTCCTCCTGATCGTCTGGTTCGGCGGTCCAGGGNATGGATCCGGGGTGATGAGCCGGCCCGGCCGCGGCCCTGACGAGGACCGGACAGCCTTGTACCCGGATAGCCGGAGACAGGCCACAGATACGCCGAAGAAACACCGTGGGAAATTCGTCCCGCGGCCTCCGCGCGACCCCGCTCGGGTTACCGATGCGGAGAGAACCCGACATCTCCCGTTCGGGATCCGGCCCCTCCTGTTTCCCCGGTTCTTACCTCTGGTGCACTGACGATGTCCGGTGGAGGCTCTAACCTGATCTGGCTCCACGGTAAGAACTCGTTGTTACTTTTCTGGTTCCTCGGGAGGCCTGCCGTGTCCGTTCTCGCCGGTGTCCGGCGTTCACGTCTCGTGTTGACCGCGTTTGCCGTCGGTCTGATCGTCGCCGTGCTCGTATCCTGGAATATCGCGCCCGCGCGGGCGGCGGCGCTGCCCAGCCCTGACCATGTCGTCGTGGTGGTGTTCGAGAACCATTCCTACTCGCAGATCATCGGTAGTTCCAGCGCCCCTTACATCAACAATACACTGAAAAGTGGTGGCGCCAACCTCACCGCGTCGTACGGCCTGACCCACCCGAGCCAGCCCAACTATCTCGCCCTCTTCTCCGGAGGTACCCAGGGCATCACCAACGACAACTGCTACACGCCGGGGTTCAGTAGCGCCGCCAATCTCGGCTCCGAGCTGATCGCCGCCGGTCGCACCTGGGGAAGCTACAACGAGGGCCTGCCCGCCGAGGGCTCGACGGTGTGCACCAACAGCAGCACCAAGTATGCGCGCAAGCACAATCCATGGTTCGCCTTCAGTAACGTGCCGCTGAACACCGCCCACACCTTCGCCCAGTTCCCGAGCAACTACTCCACGCTGCCCAAGGTCTCGTTCGTCATCCCGAACCTGTGCAACGACATGCACGACTGCTCGGTCTCCACCGGTGACACGTGGCTGAAGAGCAATCTCAGCGCCTACGCGACCTGGGCCCAGACCCACAACAGTCTGCTCATCGTGACCTTCGACGAGGACAACGGCTCCAGCGGCAATCACATCACCACGGTGCTCTACGGAGCGCACGTCACCCCCGGAAGCAGCTCGTCGACGACCTACAACCACTACAACGTGCTACGTACCCTGGAGGACCTGAGTGGACTGACCACCCACGCGGGTAACGCCGGAAGCGCATCGGACATCACCGGTATCTGGAGCTAGCACCGGTATCTGGAGCTAGCCGGGCGGGCCGTGCCCGGGACGGTGCTCGTCCTGGGCGGCCCGCCTCGTCACCGACATCTCCGCCCCGGCCGAGAGGGTTAGGGTGCCGGGGCCGGGGTGGTGGGCGACAGTGACATGGTGCCCGCGCCGGGGATCGGGGAGGCGGCCGCGCCCGGATCCACCAGGGGGCCGTCCGCCGTCACGTTCAGGGTGCCGCCCGCCGCGCCGGACTCCGGCGCGGTCGGTGAGTCCCAGGTGGCCCCGGCGGCGTCCGGGTTCGCATGCTTGGTGACGAAATCCTTGATTACGTCCGCGGAGACCGTCGAGCAGCGCTGGGTGCGGTCCCAGGCGGTCAGGACGAAGTGCTTGTTGTCGACGAAGGTGCTCCGGGGCCAGGGCACACCGATGAACCGCGGCCCGGCGTCCGCCGCGAGCTTGCGCAGCTTGTCGACCTGATCCGTCGGCAGGCTCTTGTCGTACCAGCCGATCACGAAGCCGTGTTCGAGGTTGTGTACGGCCCGTTCCACCGAGATGCCCGAGTTCGGGTTGTAGAAGGGAATGCCGTCGGGCAGGGGGTCGGGGTTGTGGTTACCCGAGGATGGCGGTGACGCCTCGTACGTGACCGCCGTGCTGACGTGCGTCGAGCCGCGGAACGGGTCGTTCGCCGTGCCGGTGCACCCGGCCGCGGTGGCGGCCGCCGAGGCCGGCGCGACGTAGCCGACCTTGCGGGCCTCGTTCTTCGATCTGCTGTCCGCGACGCTGTAGATGATGATGCCGACGAGGAGCGCGACGGCGACGAGCCCCGACGTCCCGTAGATGAGCAGCGCGCGGCGGCGTTCCCTGCGCTTCTGTTCACGGCGCAACTGCTCGAGCCGGGTGTTGCGTTCGACGCTCTTCTTACCCACGGCAACTGATCCTACGAAGTGTTGAACCACGTCGTCCGGGCAGGATGGATCCGACCCGCCGAACACCACCGGACACGCCCTGTTCCGCCACGCCGCACCGTGACCGTGGCGTCCCGGATCATCCCGGAGCCGGGCCACCCGGAAGAGGTCGGCCACGAGGTCAGCGGTGGAGGACGAACGCCGCGGTATCGCGGTCCGGTCGGGCGGGTGCGGGCGCGGCGGCGTGCCCGACCCCGACCGCGCCCATCGGTGTCCAATCGGCCGGCAGGTCGAGCACCCGGGTGACCACCTCCGGGCAGAACAGCGTCGACGACACCCAGCACGACCCCAGACCCTCCGTGGCCAGGGCGACGAGCAGGTTCTGCACCCCGGCCCCGACGGAGACGGTGAACATCCGCTCCTCGGCGGCGGCGCGGCGGGCGTCCGGATAGGGATGCGCGCCGTCGAGGACCATGATCGGAACGATCAGCAGCGGGGCACGCCNCAGCACCTCGCCGCGCCGAAGCCGACGCTCGACGGCCGCCTCGTCGAACCCGTCGCGTCGTAGATCGTCCGCCCAGGCTTCGGCCATCGCGTCGAGCAGCGCGGCGTGCCGCTCGGTCACGATCACGAAACGCCATGGTGTGGTGTGGTGCGGGGCCGGGGCGGTGAGTGCGGCCGCGATCGCCCGGTCGACCGCGGCCGGGTCGACCGGGGCGTCGGAGAAGTCCCGCACGGTGCGCCGGTCGCGCAGCGCCGCCCGGCGCGCCTCGAGGGTGCCGAGGCGGAACATGTCCTCACCAGCGGGACGCAGCAGTGCCCGCCCGCCGGCGCCGTCGTCGGGCAGCCGGCCGTAGCCGCGGACGACTGCCACCGGTGTGGCGCCCAGCTTGCCCTTGACGAGGTCGGCGGCCGCGGCGAGCTCGTCGGCCTCGGCCACCTCGGTCATCCCCAGCTCGTTGCCGTAGCCGTCGAGGTCGCCGACGTGGCTGCGCAGCGCCGCCATGCCGGCCACCCCGACGGCCATGTCGGTCAGGCCGCGCCGCCACGGCCGTCCGGCGGTATCGGTGACGATGACGGCGACATCCACGCCGAGCACGGTGGCCAGGCCCGACCGCAGCCGCCTGGCGCTGGCGTCCGGATCCACCGGGAGCAGGGCGAGGGAGTCCTTGGCGATGTTCGACGCGTCGACCCCCGCGCTGGCGAGGACGAAACCGTGGTGCGTCTCGACGATCCGGGTCGGGCCGCGCCGGGCGACCTCGCGTACCGATTCACTGTCGATCATGGCCTGTCTGGCTTCCTCGCGGTCGCCGGACACCGTGACGAGCCGTCCCTCGGCCTTCGAAACAATCTTTGAGGTGACCGCGACGACATCGCCGTCGGCGAGTGTCGGGCCGTGCGTCCGGACGGCCGAGGCCACCAGGACGGCGAGATCGTCGCCGGGACGGACCTCGCCGATGCCGGTGAGCGGGAACACGCGCAGCGCCCGTTCCGCGCTGCGCTCAGACACCGGCGAGCTCCAGAGCCGCCCGGACGATCGCCACCGTGGCCTTCAGATCGGTCATCAACAGGGGTGTCGCGGCCACGGTCGCGCCGGGAACGGTCGCGCCGGCGTCGGCGGTGTCGACGAGCCAGCCGTCGAGCAGGCCGTCCGCCGTCCCGTCTCCCGGGCGCGGGGCCGTCCCGTGCCCGGTCGTGGCGGGCGCGGTGGCCGGCTCGGCGGNGCGCCCCCNGCCGCCGTAATGCACGCCTACCGCCTGGGCGGAGGTCTCGACGCCGATGGCGGCCAGGCAGGCGTCCGCCATCCCGCGCACGGCCGCGCCGCCGATGATCGGCGACACCCCGACCACCGGCGCCGCGGTCTCGTGCACGGCCGAGCGGATCCCGGGAACGGCGAGGATGGTGCCGATCGAGACGACCGGATTCGACGGGGGGAGCAGTACGACGTCCGCGTCGGCGATGGCGGCCAGGACGCCGGGCGCGGGCCTGGCCTTTTCCGCGTTTACCGGGATGATCGCCTGTGCCGGCACGGCGGCACGCAGCCGCAGCCACCATTCCTGGAAGTGCACCGCGCGCTGGCCGTCGGCGTCCGAGATCACCACGTGGGTCTCGACCCGCTCGTCNGACATCGGCAGCAGCCGTACCCCCGGCTTCCACCGCTCACACAGCGCCCGGACCACGTCCGAGAGGGAGTAGCCGGCGTCGAGCATCCGGGTGCGCACCAGGTGGGTGGCGAGGTCGCGGTCGCCGAGTCCGAACCAGGCCGGCCCGACGCCGTAGGCGGCGAGTTCCTCGGCCACGACGAACGACTCGCCCTCGCGCCCCCAGCCCCGTTCGGCCGAGATCCCGCCGCCCAGGGTGTACATGACGGTGTCGAGATCGGGGCAGATGCGCAGTCCGTGCAACGTGATGTCGTCGCCGGTGTTGCCGATTACCGTCACGTCGGCCTCCGGCAGCGCCGCGAGCACGCCGCGCAGGAACCGGGCGCCACCGATCCCGCCAGCCAGGGCTGTAACTCTCACACCGACCAATCCTGGCACCGCGCCCCGACGGATGGGGCACCGGTGGGCGGTGGTGGATCTCCCGGCCGGGGTGATAGCGGCCACCGCCGGGCCACGGACGGATTTCTCCGGACCGGGGCGGGCGCGCCGGTCGTGTTCCTGACCGAGCCTCGGTCGGGGTTCCTAACCGAGCCTCGGTCGGGCGAACAACGGCGTCATCCATCCGTGGAACTCCGGCTTCGCCGGTATCGGCGTGTCCGTGCAGAAGGCCGAGAGCAGAAAGTGCACGAGATGGCTGGTCGGCCGGGAGGGTGCAGGGTTGGCGAGCCCGCCCTCGATGGTGGCGACCACCGCGTCCGCCGCGAGCTCCCGATCGGGTTCGGGCACGAAGTCGTGCACCGCGGCGAGCGCGAGCCCGTGCAGCCAGTCGTGCAGCCGCTCGTGGTACTCCATGGCCGGCGCGGCGTGCGGGGCGCGTTCGGCGACACAGGGATGCAGCGTGCGGCGCCGCTCGACCGAGTCCAGGGCAAGGAAGAGCTTCGCCGCCGGGTCTCCGGGTAACGCGGCGATCCGGTCGACCTCAACGTCGAGCAGTCGGTTCAGCACCGCCGCGAAGGCGTGGTCCTTCGACCGAAAATACCAGTAGACGGAGCCCGGTTCGATGCCGGCGGAACGGGCGATCTCCGCGATGGACGTCCCGGCGAACCCGCGGGCCAGGAACTGCTCCTCGGCGACGGTGAGCAACGCATCGATCCGTTCCTCGCGGGGAACCTCCTGGCGGTTGCGTGGCACCTGATCAGCGTAACGACTCCCATGGTGGGGCAGGAGAAAATCGATGCCCAGTAGTGGTAGCCCCCGTGCGGTACGCCGGCGCACGCCGGCGCCGTCCCGACGCCGGCATGATCGGAATCGTGTCCCGGTGTCGGTGGGTGCACTCCGGCCGGGCTCGGGTAGCGGGGTCCGGTGGACGTCTCGGGCGGATGTGTCCTGCTCACCGTCTTTCTCTTGATTCCGATTAGAGAGAGCTGTGAGAGTGAATCCCAGCTCTCTACGTTGCTGGAAGGACCGTCATGTCCGATATCAGAACCACCAAGAGCCTCGAAGCCCTGTCTGCCTCCCTTAATCGCGCGCTTGCTGGGGTCCGCGCCCCCCAGGTCGTGGCCGCCCGCCGGGCCCAGATGCGACAGACCACCGGTACGACGCCGGACGGGTCCGACGTCGCCGGCGCCGGCCGGCGAGCCGACCGGACGCAGGCTCTGGTCGAGACGCTGGCCTCGCGCCGGCGGACGAATATGTTGATCGGCACGCTCGACCGGCTGCGCAGACCCGCCACCGGGTGGCGTGCGGCCGGCCGCGTGACCCCCTGACTCCGGGCCGACCGGGTTTCCTCCCGAACCGCTCAGTACCGTTTCGACACCGCATCCCTTCGATCCCGATGGCCACCGACCGGACCGGTTCACCTGCCGGGCGCCGGGGGCGCCGCCGGAGAATCAGAGGAATTCATGATGAGTACGGCGGCGACATCCAGCGGTGCCGAATCCAGCGGTGCCGAATCCAGCGGTGCCGAATCCAGCGGTGCCGAATCCAGTTCCCCACCGTCCCCGTCGGCGCTACGCCGGGCGCTGCGCCGGGCCCGGGACGGCGCCACGCTCGACGTGGTAGAGGCCACCATTCTGCTGGCCGCGCGCGGCGATGACCTCGCGGACCTGTGCCGCTCGGCGGCCGGGGTCCGCGACGCGGGTCTGGCGTCGATCGGGCGGCCGGGTGTCGTCACCTACTCGCCGAAGGTGTTCATCCCGTTGACCCGGTTGTGCCGGGACCGCTGCCACTACTGCACCTTCGCCACCGTGCCGCACCGGTTGCCCGCCCCCTACCTCACGGTGGACGAGGTGCTCGGCATCGCCCGGGCGGGCGCCGCGGCGGGCTGCGCCGAGGCGCTGTTCACGCTTGGTGATCGTCCCGAGGATCGGTGGCCGGCGGCCCGGGAATGGCTCGACGCCCACGGCTACGACTCGACGCTGGGTTACCTGCGTGCCGTCGCGATCGCCGTGCTGGAGGAGACCGGTCTGCTTCCGCACCTCAACCCGGGTGTACTGAGCTGGGTGGAACTCGCCCGGCTCAAGCCGGTGGCCCCGTCGATGGGGATGATGCTGGAGACGACCGCGACCCGCCTGTGGTCGGAGCCGGGCGGGGCGCACTACGGATCACCCGACAAGGACCCGGCCGTCCGCCTGCGGGTCCTCACCGACGCCGGGCGGTTGTCGATCCCGTTCACGACCGGCCTGCTGCTCGGCATCGGGGAGACCCGGACGGAGCGGGCCGAGACGATCTTCGAGCTTCGAGGTCTGGCCCGCCGCTATGGGTCGATCCAGGAGGTGATCGTCCAGAATTTCCGCGCCAAGGACGACACCGCGATGCGCTCCGCGCCCGACGTCGGTGCCGAGGAGTTGGCCGCGGCCGTCGCGGTCACCCGGCTGGTGCTGGGCCCCACGATGCGGGTGCAGGCTCCGCCGAACCTCGTTGACACCGTGGAGTGCGCCCTGCTGCTTTCGGCCGGCATCGACGACTGGGGCGGCGTCTCCCCGGTCACCCCCGACCACGTCAACCCCGAGCGGCCCTGGCCGGACCTGGACGTCCTGGCGGCCGTGACGGCGCAGGCCGGGTTCACGCTGCGGCCCCGGCTCACCGTCTACCCCTCCCATCTCGGTGAACCGTGGATCGACCCGCGCCTGGCCGGACACGTCGGGGCGTTGGCCGGCGTGGACGGCCTGCTCGCCGACGGCGTGCTCCCGGTCGGCCGCCCCTGGCAGGAGCCCGACGGCGGACTCGCTGACACCGGCCGCACCGATCTGCACGCCGCGGTCGACACGGTCGGGCGCCGCAGCGAGAAACGGGCGGACTTCGACACGGTCTACGGTGACTGGGAGTCGCTTCGGGCACAGGTCAGCGCGGCCGGGACGGGGGTTGACGGAGTCGTCGGCACGGGCAGCCGGGCCATCGCGAGCCGGGCCGGCGCGGCTGCCGGTGCCGGTGCCATGCGGCGGATCGACCCCGACATGCTCGCCGCCCTGCGCCACGCCGGGTCCGATCCGGCCGGGATCACCGACGCCGAGGCGCTGACCCTGTTCGGCGCGGACGGCGCCGCCCTGGAGGAGCTCTGCGCGCTCGCGGACGGATTGCGCCGCGACGTCGTGGGCGAGGACGTCACCTACGTCGTCAACCGCAACATCAACTTCACCAACGTCTGCTACACCGGATGCCGGTTCTGCGCGTTCGCGCAACGCCGTGGGGACGCCGACGCCTACACGCTGTCCTTGGACGAGGTGGGCAGCCGGGCGGCGCAGGCCTGGGCGGTCGGCGCGACCGAGGTCTGCGTCCAGGGCGGGATCCATCCCGATCTACCGGGCGCCGCGTACTTCGATCTTGCCCGTGAGATCAAGCGGCAGGCGCCGGGGTTGCATCTGCACGCCTACTCGCCGATGGAGGTTCTCAACGGCGTCACCCGCACCGGCCTGTCGATCGGCGACTGGCTCACCGCGGCCCGTGAGGCCGGCGTCGACACGATCCCCGGCACCGCGGCGGAGATCCTCGACGACGATGTCCGTTGGGTGCTGACGAAGGGCAAGCTGCCCGCGGCGAGCTGGGTCGAGGTGGTGACCACCGCGCACCGGGTCGGCCTGCGCTCCTCGGCCACGATGATGTACGGGCACGTGGACACCCCCGCACACTGGGTGGCCCATCTGCGCCTGCTACGGCGCATCCAGGACTCCACCGGCGGCTTCACCGAGTTCGTGGCCCTCCCCTTCGTCCATCACAGCTCGCCGATCTACCTGGCCGGTGTCGCTCGTCCCGGCCCCACCCGCCAGGAGAACCGGGCTGTGCACGCGATGGCGCGCATTCTGCTGCACGGCTCGATCGACAACATCCAGTGCTCCTGGGTCAAGCTCGGGGTGGAGGGCTGTCGGGCCGTGCTCACCGGTGGGGCGAACGACATCGGCGGCACGCTGATGGAGGAGACGATCAGTCGGATGGCCGGCTCGCAGCACGGCTCGCGGCGCTCCGTGGCCGAACTCGAGGAGGTGGCCGCGGGGGCGGGTCGTCCCGCTCGGCAACGCACCACCACGTATGGCCGGATCCCTGACGAGCGCTTTCGCGCTGCCCGGGGCCGCACCGTCCGGGCCATGCTGCCGGTGGTGTCCTGACACCCGCCAAGTTCTGATCACCAAAAACTACTCTCCGTAGTCGAATGGGCTGGGGTTGCCGGGTCTGGCGGCTGATCGGTATGCGCCTGCGGCGGTTGCCCNAGCTCAGACCTGCCCTTTTNGGGGNTTATGCCCTTTAGATCTGGGCGGGATAATGCCGTTGCCGCGACCCGTCTGATCGCGCAGAGTGACGGAAGGGAGGGTTGCGTGGACCCTCGGCGACAGGCTGTAGTGACTGTGAGCTATGGTCTCATCGCTGGTTGTAGAAGATGTTGCGACGGTGGGGTTGACGCGATCGAGTCTGGAGCGTGTAATTACCGGCGTGTCATTCCCCCCGCTGGCGGGGTTCGTGCGGTAGTGCGTCGCCTGACCGGTGTGGAAACTAGTCACCTGCGCGCCGGCGCCCAGGGGTGGCCGACCGCACCGCGACGGGTCTGGAGGAGTCCACATGGAGCACGCCGACGCGGGCGTCCACACTGTCCTCGCGGACGTCGAGCGTCCCGCTGAGCATGACCCGTTCGCTGATCACCCTGAGCGGGTGCTCACCGAACGGCACACCNGGGCCACATCCGAAACGGTCCCGCGGGCGCGGGTGCCGGCCACGGCCGCTCCCGCCCTCCCCGAGTTGACCGGTCGGTCCGTCGCCGAGGGCACCGACCTCGTCGAGGACATCCAGGACGATTCCGTCGAGGACATCGACGATGTCGACGATGTCGACGAGGCTGACGAGGCTGACGAGGCTGACGAGGCCGAGACCGAGGACTTGGAGGATCTTGGTGGATCGGCCGGGAGGTCCGCCCTCGCCCAGGTGATCGATCTGGGGATGGGGGACCTTCTCGGCGAGGCGATGGAGTGGCAGGAANGCGCGCTGTGCGCGCAGACCGATCCCGAGGCGTTCTTCCCGGAGAAGGGCGGCTCGACCCGCGAGGCCAAGCGCATCTGCTCGGGCTGTGAGGTCCGGGCCGAGTGCCTGGAGTACGCGCTGGAGAACGACGAGCGGTTCGGGATCTGGGGCGGCATGTCCGAGCGGGAGAGGCGCAAGCAGCGACGCCGAGCGGTCTGATCCCGACCGGTGACCGGCGGTCGGCGCATGACGGGCGATCCGGGCAGGTCACAGGCGGCCACGGTCGCCGCGGTGACCGTGGCCGATGACGCGGGGCCGCCGGTCGTCGCGGTCTGCGTGCTCGGTCGAGGGGGTGGTGGACCCGACGTTGCCGCCCAGGTCCGGGCCGCCCTGCGTGCCCAGACCAGACCGCCGGACCGGGTCGTCGAGGTGCGGCTCGGTGGCGGGGGATGCGTTCCCCGGCAACGCGCGTCTCCCCTGGACGGGGAGGGTCGCCTCCCGTCCGCCGACCATCCCGTCGACCCGGGCACCGACGGCGCGGATGCTCAGGCCGGTGACCCGGTCGCCGAGCCCCTCGTCGTAGAGGTGCCGTCCGCCACACCGTTCGGCGCCGCCGTAGCCGTGGGGCTGGCTCGGCTGGGGAACCCACCGGAGCACGGATTCGTCTGGCTCCTCGACGACACCGCGATCCCCACCCCGGGCGCGTTGCACACCCTGCTGGCCTACGCCCGGCTGGACCGGGGCGCCGCCGTCCTCGGCCCCAAACTGCTCGCCCGCGCTCCGGAATCCGCCCCACCCGCCAAATTCGTCCCACCCGCCGGAGCGGGCGGTTCCGCTGGACCGGCAGGTGCGCGGTCCCGGCCGGTGACGAGACCCCGGGTGGTTGAAGCCGGGGTGAGCGTCGACCGGGCCGGGCGACGGCATCCCGGAATTCGCCCGGACTATGATGATCATGGACAGTGTGACGGGGTACGTGACGTCCTCGCCGTCGCGTGTTCGGGCATGCTCGTGCGGGCGGTGGTCTGGCGACTGCTGGGTGGACTCGACCCCGAGCTCGATGGTGGTCATGACATCGATCTCGGCTGGCGGGTGGCCCGTGCCGGCCTNCGGGTCGTCGTCGTCCCGTCGGCCACGGTGACCGTGACCTCGGCCTCAGCCTTTTCCGGGGGGCCGGCCTTCCCCAGGGCATCGGCCGACCGCGCGGGGGTTCTACGGGTCCGGCTGGCGAACACGGCGACGGTGCTGTTTCCGGCGATGGTGGTCGCCCTGCTCGTCGGAACGGTCGTGCGCACCCTCGGCCTGCTCCTGCGCGGCCGACGCCGGGCGGCGCTCGCCGAGCTCACGCTCGCCGGTACCGTGCTGGGGCGGCCATGGCAGCTGCGCCGGATGCGTCGGCGCGCCGCCCGCACGTGGGCGGNGCCGCATCGGGCCGTCCGCCCGTTGTTCCCGGCCCGCCTGCCGTGGCGGCGCGGAGCCGGCGCCGATGATCTCCTTGATCGGGCCGGAGCCGCCGAAGACGTCGCCGACACCACCTTGATGGTCACCGGGCCCAGACCGGATGTGCACCCGCGCCGGCCGGCCTGGCCGCCGACGACCCTGGCGGCCCTGCTGGGTGCCGTCGGGCTCCTGGCCATGCGGGGGATGCCGGCGGACATGCTCGGCGGGGGCCTGCCGCTCCCGGCAGGCAGCCGGAACCTGTGGTCGGCCGTGTGGTCTGGATGGGCGGGGGCGCCCGATGGACCTCTGAGTGGTCCTGGGCCGGCACCCCCTTTCACCGCGCTGCTCGCCGCGGCAGCCACTCTGCTGGGGGGGAGGCCGGCGCCGGCCGCTTGGATCCTGCTGGCGGCCGGCCCGGCGCTCGCGGGCCTGAGCGTCTACCGGGCCCTNGCCCGGCTGGGACCACATCCGATCGCCCGGTTCGGGCTCGCCGCCGGCTACGGGTTGAACCCGGTGATGACCGGGTCGGTCCTCGCCGGCCGCACCGACACCGTGGGCGCGGTGATCGGCCTTCCCCTGGTGCTCGCCGCCGCCGACGCGGTCCTGCGGGACCGGCGGGACGGCTCCGGCTTTGGCGTCGGTGGGGCGCCGGGCCGGCCGGTGTGGACGCTCGCGATCTGTCTGGTCGGGTTCATCGCCTGCGCCCCGTCGACGCTGGCCATCGCCTGGGCGGGCCTGGTCGTCGTCGCGTTCCTGACCGCGCGGTCCAGGCTGCCCGGGATGATCGTCGCTCTGCTCGCGACGATCATCCCGGTGCTTCCGGACCTGCGGGTGGATCCCGTCGCTGTCCTCACCGAATCGGCGATCACCCTGGCCCGGTTGCCCCAGTACTCCCTGGCCCTGCTGGCCGGTGCGGACAGCGGACCCAGGGCCGATGTGGCCGGCTTCGTCGGTGGATGTCTGGCCTGCTGGTTGTTCGGCCGCCTCGCGGGCCGGGAGCGGGGCCGCCGGCGGCGCACGGCCGTGCTGGTGGTCCTTCCCGTGACGCTGCTCCTCCTCGTCGGGCCGCTGATCCTTGCCGCCCGCTTCCTGGCCGTGGACGTGGCCCGGCCCGGCGACACCACAGGGGCGAACCCGGCCGGCGTCGAGGGGTCCGCCCTCGCCCACGCGGTCGCGGCCGTGACCCGCGCCGCTGGGCCGGGTGCCCGCGTCCTCGTCCTGCACCAACCGGCCTCGGCCAGAACGATCCGGTACACCCTGGCCTCCGCGTCCGGGCCGACGTTTCCCGAGGCCGGCGCCCGCACCCCGCGGCGGTCCGGCCGGTTCCTCGCCGACATGGTCGCGGACCTCGCCACCAACGGTGGCCGGGCAGCCGGCTGGCTCCCGCTTCTGGGCGTGACATCGGTCGCTGTACCTACGGTCGACTCGGCCTCTCAGCTCGTCGCCCGCCTGGACGCGACGCCGTCCTTGATCCGGGATCGTCCCCGCCCGGGGGCGATCCTCTGGCGCCCCGCCGTTGCGGCCCGTGGTGCGACGGCCTTGGGAGAGCCCGGTGGGGCCGGCGCGCCGCGACCGGACGCATCCGGGTGGGCGGGCGGACCCCTGGCCTGGGTGATGGAGTCCGATCGGGCCGATCGTCGTGAGCCGGTGGCGCGGCACTCCGCTCCCGCGGCGACGAGGCCGACAACCCGCCCGATCGGTACGGCGCCGGGTGTTCCTCCCCTCCTCTCGGCGCCGCTGCCGCCAGCGCCCTCCTCGGTACGTCGGTTGGCCTCCGGCGAGCGGTTGCCCGCCCTCGCAGCCCGGTCCGGCCCGGCACGCTGCCTGGTGCTCGCCGTACCGGCGGATGCCGGATGGCACGCGTGGCTGGAAGGCCGGCCGCTGGCTCCGTTCCGGGCGTGGGGCTGGGCAGCCGGATTCCAACTGCCGCCCGACGGCGGTCGGCTCCGCATCGACCACGACCGGACTTCACCCCACCGGGCAGTGGTGGGCCAGGCTGCGGCACTCGCCGCGCTCGTCCTGCTGGGAATCCCGGTCATGCTGGGAATCCCGGTCATGCGGTCGCGGCGGATGGCTCCCCCGGCTGCGACGCAGCCGGGGCGGGTCGGGAAGGTCGAACGGCCGTCATACCAGCGGCCGTCGTGTCACGTCGTGGTCGTTTCGCGGACGGTCGTTTCGCGGACGGTGCTGCCGCTGGCGGTCCTCGGACTGCTCGGGCTGACCGGGGCGTTCCTCGCCGGCACCGGCACCGGCACCGGCACCAGCACCAGCACCAGCACCGGTGCCGGGAAGGGACGGATCTGGCCGCTGTCAGGCGCCATGCTGGCCTGCCCGGACCTGACGCTGGTGGCACCCGATCCGGACGGGCCGGGCGGGCGGGCCCGTTCGCTCGGCCTGGACGTGGCCGCCGGCGGTGGACCGACGGGCCGGGTGCGGGTGTCCACGGTGGGGTCCGAGGTTCCAACCAAAGGGCTTGGACTACGGATGGACGCCCGTGGTCGACGTCACCTGGACCTTCCGCGGCCCTCGGAGAGCAGCGCCGTCACCGGCGTGGCGGGCAGCCGCGGATCGATCCTGGTGACCGCCCAGGGTGCGTCCGCCGGGGGACTGTCGGCCACCGTGACGGCCCGGGACAAAGACGGCGTCGGGTCAATGGACGGCGTCGGGCCGATTCAGGCGCGTTGCGAGCCGTCCCGGGCCCGGGTCTGGTTCACCGGACCATCGACCGTGGCCGGTCGGGATCCGGTGGTGATCTGGTCGAATCTGGCAGATGAACCGGCCCGGATCAACGTGCGGGTGCTTTCCGACGGACCGGCGACGTCGCCGCAGGACATCACCGTGCCCCCGGAGCACGCGGTGATCCGGCGACTCGCCTCCCTCGCACCGGAGGCCACCGCGACCGCGCTCGACGTCCAGGTGCGCTCCGGCCGGGTTCTCACCTGGGTCGCGGACCGGCCCAGCGCGGGGCGTACGGACTCGGTGCCGGGGACGGACCGGGCGGGGCGTGCGGATCCGGTGAGCCTTGTCCCGAGCACCTCCGCCCCGGCCCGGCGTCTCCTGCTTGGCGGGGTCGTCGTCCCGGCGGGGTCAGCGTCCTCGACGGCGCACCTGGTGCTCGCCGCACCGTTGCGGGAGGCCACGGTGCGCATCACGGTCCTCACGGGTACGGGTCGGCACACGCCGATCGGCCTGGAGGCCGTCGTCGTGCCCGCCACGGGTGCGATCACCACGCCCGTGCCGCTGCCGGCGGGCGCCGCCTCGGCGGTCCTGGTCGAATCGGCCGATGACGCACCGGTGCTCGCCGGACTGGCCGCACCGTCGGGCCGGGCGGGAGAGCGGTCGACCGGCTCGGCCGGCGGATCCACCTGGGTCGGCGCCACCAGCCTTGATCCTCCGCTCGACCCGCGCGGGCTCGACGCGTACGGCCAGGCGGTCGGCCTCTCCGGGCCGACGGGGCTGGCCGCCGGGGCGGGATCCGCGCCGGACGCGGTCGTCTCCCTCCCACCGGTGCCGCCCGGCGCGACCGGCGTCGTCGTGCTCGCAGCTCCGGCGGGAGCGGTCACGGCGTGGATCGACGGCGAGCTGGTACGGGTACGGCCGGGCACCGTCGCGACTGCCCGCATGCCGATCGGACGGGCCGGTGGACGGCTTGTCGCGGTCGGCGGCCCGCTGGAGGCCACCGCCGTGATCGGCCCTCCCCCCGGTACGCCGGGGGAGGGCCGGGTATCCGGGGATCCGCCCCGTGGGCCTACCCCCTCCGGTTCCTCCGGCTCCACCGGCTCCGCGTCGTCGACCGCCGCGTCGTCGACCGCCGCGTCGTCGACCTTCGGGATGCCCAAGCCCGTGATGCCGCGGAGCATCTCCACCGTCGTTCCGTTGTGGGGGGCGTCGAGGCTCCTCGACGCTCCGGTCTCCATCGAGGATCCCACCGTCCTGTATCAGCGCGGCTAGGCCTGTGTCCGCCGACCTTCGACCTTCGCCTCGTGGCGGGCCGGGCACCGGTCGGCGTCCTCCCAGGACGTGCGGGAGGTTCGTGACGTTTCCGGTCTTCCGGGCCGTCAGCACCCCGCCCTGTCGGTGGCGTCGCCCGTCAGCGGCCGGAAGCGGCGAGAAAGACCCGACCGGTGCCGGTGAGGGTCAACGCGGCGGATCCGGCCAGCAGGGCGGACCGGCCCCCGCGCAACTCCACCGGGGCGACGGTCGTCCCGTCGTCGGCGGTGCCGGTCACCCGGACCGCACCCTCGATGGCCAGCAGCAGCATGGGCCGTCCCACGTCCAGGGCACCCCCGGTGCAGATCGCCTCGGTGAGGGCGAAGTCCCCGACGGGGACATCCCAGCCGCGGAGCAGACCACCGGAGGAGACCGCGAGGGTACGGGGCATGAGGATCGGTGCCGCGCTCGGAGTGGGATCGAGGATGCGTAGGAGCTCGTCGACATCGATGTGCTTGGGGGTGAGCCCGCCGCGCAGCACGTTGTCCGAGGCCGCCATGATCTCGATACCCAGGCCGGAGACGTAGGCGTGGAGCAGCCGCGCGGGCTGGAAGAGCCCCTCCCCGGGGCGCAGGGTGACGTCGTTCAGCAACAGGGCGGCCGCGATCCCGACGTCGCCCGGGTGCGCGGCCGCGAGCAGACCGATCAGATCGGCCGCCCGCGCGACGTCATCGGCTTCGGCGCCGTCCACCGCGGCCCCGTCCGTCGCCGTGTCGTCCGTTTCGGCGCTGGGCGGCCCCGGCGCCGTCGGCGCTGCCGCGCCGTACGGGCCGGCGGCGAGCCGGCGGGCCGTCGCTACGAGGCCGCGAACGAGGTCACGGGCGGGTTCGCGCGGCATGGTCAGCAGGGAGCGGAGCACCTGTGCGGCGCCGCCCGAGGGATCGTCGGCCAGTGGTCGGAAGGCGGCGGTGAGGGCCGGTGAGCCCAGCCGGGCGACGATGGCGAGGGTCCGGCCGGGATCACGCATGCCGGCGAGAGCCCGAAACGGGGACAGCGCGACGATCAGTTCGGGCTTGTGATTCCGGTCACGGTAACGTCGACGTGGATCGCCCAAGCCGAGACCGGCCGCGTCGTCCGCGTCGAAGCCGGCCCGGGCCTGCGCCAGGTCCGGGTGCACCTGCAGCGACAGCGCCTTCTCGGCGGCCAGCACCTTGAGCAGAAACGGCAGCTGACCGACGAGGTCGGTGGCCGGACGGCGGATGCCGTCGTCCTCGGCGAGGGCCGTCGCCACCGGATGGGTGCCGAGCCACAGCTCCGCGACCGGCTCACCGGTCGCGGCCGCCCCGAGCAGGTTCGGAATCGCGGTCGGGGACCCCCAGGCGTACGACTGCGCCTGACCGTGCAGTGGCAGGACCCGGGCGCCGGATGCCGTCGCCCGAGCGGGCTCGTTCCTGGTGGTCACGGTCTCCCTCGTGGTGGGTGTCCTGCGGCCGGCCAGCCACCGCGGCTCGGCTGTTCCTCGCTGTTGCTCGCTATTCCTCGTCGCCCCAGCCGTGGCCCTCCGGGTCGATCACGGCGGGGNCGACCCCCNTCATCTCAGCCNTCTCGTGGNTGATCGCATCGAGGACGAGCTCGGCCAGGTCCTCGCTGTCGACGGCCCGCGCCTCGATCGGGCGGCGGTAGACGACGATGCGTCGCGGGGTTCCCGACCGACCCTTGCCGCCGGCCGGCTGGTAATGGGCGAGCGGGATCTCGTCATCGGTCACCGCCACCGGCGGTACGTCCTCGACGGCGAACTCGACGTCCGCGAGCTCAGTGGACCACCGGTGGTCGAGATGCTCGACGGCGTCCAAGACGAGATCGTCGAAGCGGTCGCCGCGGGTGGCGTAGGCGGGCACGTCCGGCGGAAGGAGAGTGCCCCGGATGCCACGGCCGCGCCGGTCGCGCCGGCGCCGTGGCGGGATCGGCCGGGCGACTGCCGGGAACCGCTCGGGCTCGGTCACCCTGTCAGCGTAGCGTTCAAGGATGGACGGTCGTCCGTCGATCGCGGTGAACTCCGCGCCGCTTCCGGCATCGCTCGGAGTGGTGCGCCGATCCGTGGGCGCGGCAACGACGGTTCCGGTCACATCCCTGCGCTCCATCCCCCATCGCTACCAGCTCGAGGACGGTCCATGATCTCAAAATCGCTCTGGATACGTGCTGAACGAGGGATATTGTATGCGGGCCGCGATGGCATGGTCGACGCCGCGTGACGATTAGTCGTCGCGCCACGCGACACGACCCGAGGTGGTGGCCGTCGTCCGTTCCGGGGGCTACCGTCCGGAACGTGAAGCCTCGGCGCTGCTCCCGCTCGGCCTGTTCCGCAGCCGCGGTCGCCACGCTCACGTACGCCTACGNGGAATCCACGGCGGTGTTGGGCCCGCTCTCCCCGTACGTCGAACCACACTCCTACGATCTGTGCGGCACCCACGCGGATCGGCTCACCGTGCCGCTTGGCTGGGCTGTGGTCCGGCTCGAGGCCGAGGCACCCCGTGAGGGGGGTCGTGAGGTGGCCGGGGACGATCTGGAGGCCCTCGCGGACGCCGTGCGTGAGGCGTCCCGGCGGGGAGGGCCGGAGCCCCCGCAGGGTCCGCAGGCCCCACCCCCGGGTGGCCGGCGGGGTCACCTGCGGGCCGTTCCCAGTCCGTCCTGATCCGGAGCGCTCCCACCTCTTGGCCGTCCCGGTCAGGTGGTCGTCCCGATCTTCCGTTTGTCCTGGTACCGGTGGTTCGGCGAGTGGTTCGGCGCGAGTTCGCCCGGACGCGGTTCCAGCGGTGTCGGACCCGGCGGATAAGGTCAACCGAGCCGGTCGCAGTAGTGGCCGCGCGGCCGGGAGGCACCATTCACCCGGTGCCGGGGGACACCAGGGAGAAGGGTTGGAAGGGATGCGTGACCTCTCGCGGATCTTCAAGGCGTACGACGTGCGTGGCGTGGTGCCGGCGGAGTTCGACGCCGACGTCGCCCGAGCCACCGGAGCCGCCTTCGTGCGGCTGCTCGGCGCCCCGCGGATCGTGACCGCGCACGACATGCGGGAGTCGTCGGTCCCGCTCGCCGAGGCCTTCGCGGAAGGGGCGGCCAGCCAGGGCGCGGACGTGATCGCCGCCGGGCTGGGATCCACCGATCTGCTCTACTTCGCCGCCGGTTCGCTGAACATTCCGGGTGCGATGTTCACCGCGTCGCACAACCCGGCGAAGTACAACGGCATGAAGCTCTGCCGGGCCGGCGCGGCACCCATCGGCCAGGAGACCGGGCTCGCCGACATCCGCGCGATGATCGAGGCGGGCATTCCCGCCGGTCCCGGTCGTCGCGGCACCGTGGCTCGGCGGGNCCTGCNNNNCTCCTACGTGCGTCATCTGCGCACCTTGGTCGACTTGGCGCAGATCCGGCCGCTGACGGTCGCCGTGGACGCGGGCAACGGCATGGGCGGGCTGACCGTCCCGGCCACCTTCACCGGGCTGCCGCTGACAGTGATCCCGCTCTACTTCGAGCTGGACGGCTCCTTCCCGAACCACGAGGCGAACCCGATCGAGCCGGCGAACCTGCGGGACCTGCAGGCCGCCGTCCGCAGCTCCGGAGCCGACATCGGCCTGGCCTTCGACGGCGACGCCGACCGCTGCTTCGTCGTCGACGAGCGGGGGGAGATCGTCTCTCCGTCGACCATCACCGCCCTGGTGGCCGATCGCGAGCTGGCCCGGGAGCCGGGGGGCACGATCATCCACAACGTCATCGTCAGCCGGGCGGTCCCCGAGCTGGTCACCGAGCGCGGGGGGGTCCCGGTCCGGACCCGCGTGGGCCACTCGTTCATCAAGGCCGAGATGGCCCGTACCGGCGCGGTTTTCGGTGGCGAGCATTCCGGTCACTTCTACTTCCGCGACTTCTGGCGAGCGGACTCCGGCATGCTCGCCGCGCTCCATGTGCTCGCCGCGTTGGGCAGCCAGGACCGGCCGCTGTCCGAGCTGCTCGGGGGGTACGCCCGTTACAGCGCGTCCGGTGAGATCAATTCCGAGATCGCGGACGCCGCGGCGGCGATGAACGTGATCGAGAAGGCGTACGCGCCGGACGCTGCCGACGTGGACCACCTGGACGGGTTGACGATCTCCTTCTCGGACGGATCCTGGTTCAACCTCCGCCCGTCCAACACCGAGCCGCTGTTGCGGCTCAATGTGGAGGGGCCCGACGACGCCACGATGCACCGGCTGCGCGACGAGATCCTCGCTCGGATCCGGAGCGGAAGGGAAGCCTGATGAGTCTCGACCCGCTGCTGTTGGAGATCCTTGTCTGCCCGTGCAGCAAGCACGGTGAGCTGCGGCCCGACGAGCTGAGCGGCGCCCCCGTGCTGGTGTGCCTCGCCTGCGACCTGGCGTTCCCGGTGCGGGACGACATCCCGGTGATGCTGCTCGACGAGGCGATCCCGTTCTCCGGCGCGTCGGCGTCGAACTGACGCCGCGGCCTCGACGTGTATCTCGACGAGGCGATCCTCGACGACACCGCCCGGATCGACGCCGGTCACGCCGGCGGTCTCCTGCCGCACATCGCCTCCGCCGCCCGCCAGGTCCGTCGCGGTGCCACCCTCGCCCAGGAGGCCGGGGTCGGTCGCCTCGCCGCCGACGGACGGCCCCGGGCGGTCGTCGTGGTGGGTGTGGGCGGCGCGGCGCTGGCCGCCGAGGTGCTCGCCGCCGTCGCCGGGCCGGCCAGCCCGGTGCCCGTCATCGGTCACCACACCTACGGCCTTCCGGGCTGGGTGGGGGTGGCCGACATCGTCCTCGCGGTGTCGGCGTCCGGTGCCTCCGCGGAGACCTGTTCGGCGGTGGAGGAGGCGAACCGGCGCGGCGCGCGGGTGGCCGTGGTCGCCCCTGCCGACACCCCCCTGGCCTACCTGGCCGGGGTGGCCGGTGCGCCCCTCGTCGTGACTTCGGCGGAGCGGCCCGCTCGTGCCGTCCTGTGGTCGTTGTCGCTGCCACTGATCATCGTCGCCCGGGCCCTGGGTATCGCGCGGGTGGCGGACGAGGCGATCGAGGCGGCCGCCGTCCGCCTCGAGGACGTCGCGACCCGTTGCCGTTCGTCCAGCGAGTCGTTCGTCAATCCGGCGAAGACGCTCGCGCTCGAGCTGGCCGGTACGTTGCCGCTCATCTGGGGAACCTCACCGGTGACGAACGTGGTGGCCGAACGTGCCGTCACCCAGCTCGCGACGAGCGCGAAGTATCCGGCCATCGCCGGGGCGCTGCCGCATCCCGCCCGCCACCAGGTCGCGCTGTTCGACGGTGCCTTCGGGGCGGGTCTCGCGGCGGCTGGCGACCCGGCGCGCGACGACCTCGACGACTTCTTCCGCGACCGCGCCGAGGAGGACGAGTCGATCCGGCTCCGCCTGGTCCTGCTGCGCGATCCCGACGTCGAACGTCCGGATGTCGCCCGGCAGGCCGAGGCGGCGGTGGCGGTGGCGGCCGAGCGAGGCGTCGGCGTCACCGAACTGCGCGCCGACGGCGGCGGGCCGTTGGAACGGCTCGCCTCACTCATCGGCCTGTTCGACTACACGGCCGTTTATCTCGCCTTGGCGCTCGGGGTCGATCCCGTGCAGGTACCCGCCGCCCACGACCTCAGGCGCTGACAGACCTCAGGCGCTGACAGACCGCCGGAAGGCGGGCTAGTGGGCGGCAGGCTGATCCCCTCTGCCGGATCCCGGTTCGGCGCCGTTCTGGGGTTGCTGCGGCTGTCCCTGGTTCTGCCCGCTCTGGTCCGTGCCGGGCTGGCCGAGCGGGGTGCCGCCTCCCTGCGGCTGCCCGCCCGTGCCAGGGAAGATCTGCTGACCCAGGTTCTGCAACAGGTCGCCGAGGCCCTGACCGGGTGCCGGCGCTGGCGGGGTGTTCTGCAGACCTCCCTTGATGCCGCGCGCGACGGTCGGATCGGCACCGGGCAACGGGACTACCGGCTGGTTGGCTAGGGCGGCCCGCATCGACTTGCTCCAGATGATCGCGGGCAGGTCGCCGCCGAAGACACGGGGCCAGGTCCGGCCGTCGGCGACGACGCCCCGCAGCGGGTGGCTCTCCGCTCCCATGGGATCGCCGACGGCTACCGCTGCGGTGATCTGCGGGGTAAAGCCGACATACCAGGCGGCCGAGAACTCGTCGGTGGTGCCGGTCTTGCCCGCCGAGGGGCGGTCGATGGCCGCCTTGGTCCCGGTCCCGTGGAGCGGGACGCCGGCGAGCACGCTGGTNACGGTGTCGGCGACACCCTTGGCGAGTACCTGTTCGCACTGCGGCGGCTGGGCGATGTCGATCGGGTCGTGGCTGGAGTCGACGGCCCCGGTGGCGAAGCGGGGCGTGCAGCGCACCCCGCCGCCGGCGATCGTCGCGTAGGCGTCGGCCATCTGCAACGGGGAAACGTACATGTACTGGCCGCCACCGATGGCGGTGGCCCCGTCGGTGGAGCCGATCTTGTCCGCCTTCGGCGGTGTGACGCCCAGGCGTTTGGCCATCTCCAGGACCGCCGGGATGCCGGTCTTCTCCGCGAGCTGCACGTAGAAGGTGTTCACCGAGTCCCAGGTGCCCTTGGGGATGTCGTAGATGCCGGCCTCGGCGGGATCGGAGTTCGAGAAACCCCTGGGGCAGTCGCCCTCACCGCGGTCCAACGGGAACTTCTTGCTCTCGTAGCAGGCCGGGGAGTAGAAGGCCGTCGAGGTGCCGTAGCCCTGTTCGAGCGCGGCGGCGAGCACGAAGGTCTTGAACGTCGACCCGGGCTGGAAGGTGGCGTTGGTCGGCAGCGGCACCACCGTCTGGTTGGCTGCTGTGTTCGAGCCGTACACCCGGTTCACTGCCATGGCGAGGATGTTGCCGGTACCGGGCTGGATGACGACCTCGGTCGCCGACACCCGGTTGCTCGGCGATATGGTCGAGTTGACGGCGTCCTGCGCCGCCTGCTGCACCAGTGGGTCGAGAGTGGTCCTGATGACCAGGCCGCCCTCGTAGATGCGTCGGTTGCGTTCCTCCAGGGTGGAACCGAGCGCCGGGCTCGCCCGCAGCTGGGAGCGCACGTAGTCGCAGAAGAACGGCGCCGACGACGTCTCGCAGGAGTCCGCGGCTGGCGGCGGGGCTTTCACGACGTTCAGCGGCAGCTGCTTCGCCGCCTCCGCCTGGATGGTAGAGACATACCCCTCGGCGGCCATCTTGTCCAGCACGGTGTTGCGCCGGGCCAGCGCGGCCTCCGGGTGAGCTGCGGGGTTGTACCGGGACGGACTCTGCACGAGCCCGGCTAGCAGCGCCGCCTGTTCGAGGGTGACCTGGGAGATGGGCACCCCGAAGTAGTGCTCGGCGGCGGTGCCGATCCCGTACGCGCCGTCACCGAAATACGCGATGTTGAGGTAGCGCTCCAGGATTTCGTCCTTGGAGAACCGCTTCTCGATGTCCAGGGCGTACCGGAGTTCCTGGATCTTGCGGTCCAGGGAGTCTCCGGCCACGACCTCTCGCTCCCGCGTGGTGCGGGCGTTCTGCAGCAGCACGTTCTTGACGTACTGCTGAGTCAGCGTCGAACCGCCCTGAGCGACTCCGCCGGCCTCGCTGTTGCGCAGCGCGGCGCGGAAGACGCCCTGTGGGTCGACGCCGCCGTGCTTGTAGAAGCGGGCGTCCTCGATCGAGACGATCGCCTCGCGCATGATCTTCGGGATCTCGTTGCCGGGCACGACGATGCGGTTCTCGGCGCCGCGCAACGTGGCAATCACTGATCCGTCGGCGGCCAGAATCGTCGAACTCTGCGGCAACGGAGGCGTGACGAGCTCGCCGGGCAGCCCGAGGAAGTGGTCCGCGCTTTCCTTGGCGAACAGGCCGACCGCACCGACGAACGGCAGGGACAACAACGCGACGACCAGCCCCAGAACGATCGCCGTCAGCCCCATCTTCTTCAGGACCCGACGCCGGTTCACGGGCGGACGGGGGTTGAGCGGCCTACCCGCTCCACCGGCCCCGGCCGCGCCGGCTGCGGCCGGACCGTCGCCCGTGCCGCCGGGGGAGCGACGCGCGGAAGCGCCGTCGTCCGCATAGGTGACGCCGCTCGCCACGTTGCCCGGCCTGGCGGATCGGGATGGCCTGGCGGATCGGGATGGCCTGGCGGATCGGGGCGATGCGGCGGATCGGGGCGATGCGGCGGATCGGGGCGATGCGGCGGATCGGGGCGGGGCGGGGGCACGTTCCGGCGCGACGGCGCGCGACGGGACACCCGGCCGGGCCGGCTTGCTCGGGTCGGCCGGCTTGCTCGCGCGCGGGGGCGGGGTGGCTTGAGATGGAGTGCTCGACTCCCGTCCGACAGACGTCAACGTCACCCCCTCCGTGGACCGGCGCAAGGGCCGGAGTCTTCCTGGGACCTGTCCAGCATGCGTGAGCCGGCACTTGGTCGCTCACCGGCATCACCGCCTCGAACCCGGTGCGACGTGGCAGCGGGTGCGCGCCGGGTTCGAGGCGGTTGGTGCGGACGGTCTGATTCCTAGGTAACGCTAGACGAGCGTTTCACCGGCGGACCAGCCGCCACGTCCGGTGTGTGCGGTACGCCCCACATTGTTTAGCAGACGTTAAGGAAGTGTGGATCTGATGGTGCGTGTCCCGGCTGGTCCGGGCGGGTGCGGCCGGATGATGGGCTGGCTGCCTGCCGGGGACCGGTGAGGGCGGCGGGGGTTACCGGCCCGGCGGGGGTTACCGGCCCGGCGGGGGTTGCGGGGCCGTGGGGTAGGGGGGTGGCGGGGATTGGTCTTGGGCCGTCGGGTACTGGGCCGTCGGGTACTGGGCCGTCGGGTACTGGGCCGTCGGGTACGGGGAGAAGACGGGAGAGGGTATCGATCTCGGCCGGTTCGCCGTCAGCCGATGGTAGGCACGCCGGGTTCGCTCGGCCAACACGGCGGACAGGTAGGCCCAGCCCGGCGTGCCGGGCGGCGGCGGTGGTGTCACGACGGCCCGCACCTGCCGGACCAGCCCGCTGCCGAGGCGTTCGAGGGCCTGCGGGGACAGCTCGTGCGCCCGGCCGAGGAACTGGCGGGCACGCAGGGCCAGAGCATCATCCAACCCGGTGAGGTCGAGGGTGGCGGCCCAGCCGACGAGCTGGGGCGGGACGGACGGCGGCGCTCCGCCAGGGCGCGGCACGCTGGCCTGCAGGACGACCGTGCCGGCGAAGACGTCCCCCAGCCGCTTCGCGTGTTTCGACACCAGCATGCTGATCACCGCGGGCAGGCCCAGTAGCAGTCCGGGACGTTCGACGACCGCCCCGACCAGACCCCGGGCGAACGCGTGCCGGAAGTGGATGGGACCTCCGTCGTCGCGGACGACACGCAGCCCCATGGCCATCTTGCCGAGGGTCCGCCCGCGCGTCAGCGTCTCGCAGGTGACCGGATACCCGAGCACGACGCCGACGTAGACCAGCAGGAATACCGCGGCGATCAGGGCGTCGTTGTCGGGCCGCACGATCAGCAGGGCCGCGGCGCCGACCGCGTAGAGGATGTAGAGCTGGATGAGCAGGTCGAGCAGGCCGGCGATCAGACGGGAGCCCAGCCGAGCCACCCGCAGTTCGATGGTGATCGCTTCACCTGTGACGATCGCCTCACCCGTGAGGACACCCGTGCCGGCGAGACCGGCGGATCCCTTTCCCGTGACGACCTGGTTCATCTGGGCCCCCCGGGACCTCGATGGGTATCCGGACATCACCTTATGGCTTACGCCGCCCGGTTCGATCCTCCTCGCCGGGTGGTGCCGCCGACGGCGGTGAGGACGGTTCGGACGCGTGCGGCTCGAGGTCTGGGAGGATCTCGACGGGCTGGGAGGATGAGACCGCCATGGATCTCGATGCGTACGTCGCCGTGCACCGTCCGGAATGGGTCCGGCTTGGTCGGCTCGTCGACAAGGCCGGCCGGCCGCGGCGGATGGCACCGGACGAGCTCGACGAACTGGTCGAGTTGTACCAGCGCACGGCTACCCACCTCTCGGTCATCCGCAGCCGGTCGTACGACACGACCCTGGTCGACGATCTGACGAACCTGGTGGCGCGAGGCCGGGCGGCGGTGGGCGGCGCACCCGACCCCGGCTGGCATGTCGTCGGCCGTTTCTTCGCGGTGACGTTTCCGGTGGCCGTGTACGAACGCCGATGGTGGGCTGTCGCGACGGCGCTCGGTTCCCTGCTCGTCGCGCTGGCCGTCGGTCTGTGGGTCGTGCACGACGCCGAGGTGCAGGCGAACCTGCGTGCGCCGGACGCGGTCGCGGATCTGTGCCGCCACGACTTCGCGTCCTACTACACCGAGAATCCGGCCTCGTCCTTCGCCAGCCAGGTGTGGACGAACAACGCCTGGGTGGCCGCGCAGGCGGTGGTCTCCGGGGTGCTGCTGGGTCTCCCGACCCTGCTGGTCATGTTGCTGAACGCGCTGAATCTCGGCGTCGTCGGCGGATACATGTCCAGCTGTGGGGAGAGCGGGCAGTTCTTCGGCCTGATCCTCCCGCACGGCCTGCTGGAGCTCACGGTCGTGTTCGTCGCGGGCGGGGTCGGGCTGCGTCTCGGTTGGACGATCATTGCGCCGGGTCCGCGCAGGCGGGTGGAGGCCTTGGCCGCCGAGGGGCGCGCGGCGGTGGCCATCACGATGGGGATGGCGCTCGTGCTGGCCGCCTCCGGGCTGATCGAGGCGTTCGTGACCCCGTCGGGGTTGCCCACGGCGATCCGGATCGGGATCGGCGCGGTAGCGTTCGGCGGCTTCATCGCCTACGTCCGGCTGTATGGCGGCCGGGCGGCCGCGGCCGGAGAGACCGGTGACATCGACACCGGACGCGGCGGCGCCGACCTGCTCCCGGTGGCCTGAGCGCGGGTACACCGACTACCCGGCACCATCTCATGGGTGGCGAGCACCATCGGTTTTCAGAACGGGGGCTCCGGCCGTGGTTGAAAGCCACTGCTCGGTGATCCTCCTGAGCTCGCCGCTGGCGGTCAGTTCCGCCAGCGCGGCGTTGACGTTGCGCACCAGCGGATTACCCTTCTCGAACAGCAGGCCGAACTGCTCGGGCTCGCCGGTCGAGGGAAACTGACCGATGATGACGGAATTCTCGATCTCGGTGGCGGTCAGTTTGAACGCGGTGGGCAGGTCGACGACGATCCCGTCGATCGGGCCGTTCTCCAACGCGGTCTCGGCCTCGTTGGTGTCGTTGAAGACGGCCGGCTGCGCTGCCGGTTTCACCTGCTTGTTGATGGCGGTCAGACTCGTCGTGCCGATCGCGGCGCCGAGCTTGGCGTTCTTCAGCCCGGCGAGAGTCGTCACGTGCGCGATACGTGAGGATCTGAGCGCCACGACGGCCTGCGCGACGTCGTAGTAGCCGCTGCTGAAGTCGACTGCCTGCCGCCGTTCCGGCGTGATCGAGATCTCGTTGATGTCGAAGTCGAAGTTCTTCGCGCCGGGTGCGAACGAACTGTTGAACGGCACGTTCATCCAGTGCACCTGCGCCGCGGTGAAACCGAGTTTCGCGGCGACGGCGTAGGCGACTGCGCTCTCGAATCCCTGGCCGCTCTCCGGTCTGCCGTCGGCGAACCACGGCTCATATGCCGGTGAGCCGGTGGCGATGGTCAGCTGGCCGGGCTTGACCAGGTGAAGGGAGGCCGACCCGGTGGTGCCCGACGAGCCCGGGGTCGAACCACCCGACGACGCGCAGGACGCGAGTGCCAGTACCGCCGCGACCACCAGCGCGAGAGCGGCAGGCCGCCGTGGGCGTTGCATGGAAGACCTCCTGAGATGCCCCACCCTCGCGGATGGGCGCCGGAGCGCGGACTCTCGGGTCGCGCCGGCCTCGGGCCGGGCGGTGGGAGGGGCATGGTGTGCCTCGGCCGGCCAAGAACCGCGGAAACCGGCCTCCTGGACAAGGGCGCGACGCGGTCGGTGCGATGTCCCGTGACGCCGCCTTGGCAGCGGCCATCCCCGGACCATGCTGGTCAGAGTACCGTCTACCGCCACGGAACCATCCGGGGACACCGGCCGGCCCGGCCGGCACCTCGCGAAATCACCTTCGATGATTTCGCTGAGATAGTCGTCTAGAGCCGGCCGAGGGATTTCAGGGTGAGGTAGATGTCGGTGACGGCCGCCGCGTAGCCGCTCGGCGGTGCGTCCACCACCTCGACCCCGCGGCGGCGCAGCGTCTCGGTGAGCTCCCGTCGCCGCAGCAGAGTCTGTTCGGCCGCCGCGGCCGCGTACACCTCACGGACGTCACCTCGGCCGGTCGTCATCTCGTCCACGCGCGGGTCGCGCAGCGCCGCGACCACGACAGTGTGCCGCGCGGCCAGCGTCGGCAGAGCCGGGAGCAGCCCCTCCTCGATCACCGCTGGTACCAGGTCGGTGAACAGGACGACCAGGGACCGCCGCGAAGTCCCGCGCAGCACCGTCGACACGATTCCGCCATGATCGGCCTCGATCAGGGCCGGTTCCAGGGTGGCCATCGCGTCGCTCATCCGGGCGAGCAACCCGTGATCGTGCCCGCCTGGCAGGGTGATCCGAGGAACGCTGTCGTGCGCCACGAGACCCACCTGGTCACCCGCGCGTAGCGCCACCGCGGTGAGCAGCAGCGCGGCGTCGAGCGCGTGGTCCAGTCGGGGGGTATCGCCGATTCGCCCGGCCGAGGTCCGACCCGTGTCGAGTACGCAGACGACCCTGCGGTCACGCTCCGGTCGGAAGGTACGGACGACGACGGTCCCGCGCCGGGCGGTACCCCGCCAGTCGATCAGCCGAACGTCGTCGCCGATCACATAGTCCCGCAGGCTGTCGAACTCGCAGCCGGCGCCCGCGCCGCGGATGGCGACCTCGCCCTCGACCTCCCGCAGCCGCGCGAGAGCGGCCGGCAGATGGCGGCGTGACGTGAACGGCGGCAGCACTCGGACCCGCCATGCGCAGTGATGCCGTCCCTGCCGGCCGGCGAGGCCGAGTGGCCCCAGCGAACGGATCGTGATGCGGAACGGCTCCCGGTCGCCGCGCCGGGTCGGATGCAGCGTCGTCTCCAGGAAGCGCCGCTCCCCCGCCGGAACGGTGACCCGGTGCTCCCGCGGCCGGGACCCCGAGGACGGCGGCCAGGCGTCGCGGATGTGGGCACGCACCGTGCGGGTGCCGCCGTTCGTGACGCCGAGCACCAGCGGAACGGGCTGACCCAGCCGCCCGGCGGTCGGTCCGGAGCGGCTGAACTCCAGCGTGCGGACCCCACCCGCCAGGGCGAGGTCGAGGGCGACCAAGCCCACCACCACCAGGTCGACCAGCACGAGGGTCAGGCCCGGGGCGGGGGACAGGACGACGACCAGCGCCCCGAACAGGGCCAGTGCGACGGTACGGCCGGTGATCGCCACCGTTTCCGCCTACCGGGGCACCGGAACGGTGGCGAGTACCTGTTCGAGCACGACATCGGCCGTCACGCCGTCCAGTTCGGCCTCCGGACGGAGGCTGATCCGGTGCCGCAGGGTTGCCCGGGCCAGCGCCTTGACATCGTCGGGGGTCGCATAGCCGCGTCCCGACAGCCACGCCCAGGCCCGGGCCGTCGCCAGCAGCGCGGTGGCGCCGCGGGGGGACACCCCGAGCTGTACCGACGGTGCCGCGCGGGTCGCCCGGGCCAGATCGACGATGTAGGCCAGCACCTCCGGGTGGACTGCGACGGTGAGCACCGCGGCGCGGGCCGCCGCGAGGTCCGCTGGTCCCGCGACCGGGTGGACCCCCGCGGCGGGCAGGTCGGAGGGGTCGAACCCGTCCGCATGGTGGGCGAGGACACGGACCTCGTCGTCGCGGGGCGGCAGTGGCAGCGTCACCTTCACCAGGAAGCGGTCGAGTTGCGCCTCGGGAAGCGGATAGGTGCCCTCGTGTTCGATCGGGTTCTGGGTGGCGAGGACTGCGAAGGGGGCCGGCAGCGGCCGNGGGACGCCCGCCACACTGACCTGACGCTCCTCCATCACCTCCAGCAGGGCGGCCTGCGTCTTCGGCGGAGTCCGGTTGATCTCGTCGGCCAGCAGGAGGTTGGTGAAGACCGGGCCCTCCCGGAAGGTGAACTCGGAACTGCGGTTGTCGTACACCAGCGAGCCGGTGACGTCGCCGGGCATGAGGTCCGGGGTGAACTGCAGGCGCTTGGTGTCCAGTGCCAACGCGGTCGCGAGCGTGCGGACCAGCAGCGTCTTCGCGACGCCGGGCACCCCCTCGAGCAGTGCGTGTCCCCGGCACAGCAGGGCGATGACGAGCCCGCTGACCGCCGCGTCCTGACCGATCACCGCCTTGGCCACCTCACCGCGCAGCGCGATCAGGGACCGGCGGGCCGTCTGCGCGTCCGGTGGTGCCGGCTGCTCTCCCGGACCCGGCGCCGCGGCGGACGACGATGCGGTCGAGGGCGGGGGGGCTGTCGTCGGCGCGTCGATGCGCGGGGATGTCACCGTATGCCTACCTGTCGATCGAGCTCGTCGAGCGCGTGGGCCAGCGCCAGCAGCGCCGCGTCCTGCGTATCGCGTCGAGGGGCGCCGACGCCGGCCCGGGGAACGCCGGCCCGGGGAACGCCCGCCGCGGCGGTCCGCTCGGATCCGCCGTCGCGATACCGTCCGGCCCCGCCGGATGCCGCCCGCTGTCCGTTCTCGGCCGGGTAGCGGCCTGACTGGTACCAGTCCCTGGCCCGCCCGAGGTGACCGGGCGGTCCGGCGGTCTGCGGCGGCATGCCCGAACCGTACAGGAGCGATCCGATCTCCGAGGGTGACCGTCCCGTCTGCTCGCTGGCAGTGGTCACCAGAGCGACGGGATCGGGGCTCAGGGAACCGGCGGGGGTCCAGATCAGGGGCAGGCCCATCCGTTCGGCCAGCCGGACGCGCGTCCCGGCCCGCAGCGCGTCGGCGGTCCTGTCCCGGGCGTGTGCCGCCGCGTACAGTCGCCCGCGTCCCTCGACCGTCTCGGCCGCCCGGACGACCACCGGAAGGGGCTCCGGCACCGGCGGCCCGAGCCGCCGGCCACGCCACAGCGCCAGCAGCGCCAGGACGACGACGATGTGCAGAAAGGTCCACCAGAAGGCGGACGGCAGCAGATCCATCATGCTTTTCGTGCCGNCCCCGCCGGCCCCACCCGCGTCGGGTGTGATCCAGGACAGTACGGGTTGCCGGGCGAGCAGGCCGAGGGCCAGCGCCGCGTTCCCCGTGCGGCCGAGGTGTTCGTTGGTGAGGANCCCCGCCGAGCCGAGCAGTACCAGCCGCCCGCCACCGGCGCGTGGTGAGCCCGATCGGGTGGGGGTCAGCACGGCGAGGCGTGCCTCGCCGTGCGGGTCGCCGTAGCACAACGAGACCGCCATGTCGCCGAGACCGGCTCCGTCGCCCTGGCGGGTGAAGGTCTCGTCGGCGCCGATCGAGGTTGTTCCGGCCGTGGTCGCCTCGGGCAGGAGGCACCGTGGATCACTCTGCTCGCCGCTGGGCGCGGAGCCTGCTGTGACCACCCCGACATTTAGGGCACCGAGCACCGTGGCGTCCGGCGCCACGAGGACGACGTCGGCGCCCTGCCAGACCCGTCCGAGCAGGGCGATCAGCTCGTCATGGGTGAGCCGTCCCGGATGGACGACGACCAGCGTCGCCCTACCGCCCGCCCCGGCTGGACCGACCCCGCCGCCCAGACCACCGGGGTTCGGCCCCTGCTGCCGGCCGCCGGAAGGGTTGTCCGTGGCGGAGACGATGATCCCGCGTGCCCGCAGGATCTCGGCTAGGGCCCGGGTTCCTCCGGGCTCGGCGGAGGCCACGTCCAGGTAGGCCTGGCCGTCGGGCCGCCCGGCCAGCGCCGAGACGACCACGTAACAGAGGACCAGGACGCCGAGGACGGCCACCACGAGGATCCCGCGGCGCACCGCTGGGGGCCTGGGACCGCTGCGCAACGCGCTCGGCGACCCCCGCCCGGACCGGCCGCCGGCCGTCCCGCCGCCACCGAGATGGTCGCCGGTGATCGCCGGGGCGCCGGGGATGGTCATGCCGGGACCGCGAGGGTGCCGGTGCCGCCGGTGCCGCCGGTGCCGTCTGTGCCGTCTGTGCCGTCTGCGCCGTCTGTGCCGTCTGTGCCGTCTGCGCCGCGACGCAGCTGGATCAGGGCGCGGTCGGCCTCGACCAGGACCCGGTAGCCGGCCGCGGACCCCGGGCGCCCGCCGTACCAGATCTCGCTGAAGACCTCGACCGCCGCGGCGAGCGCCGCGGCCGGCTCGAACGCCGTGCCGGGTCCATCGCCCGCCGCGCCCGTCGTCGCGCCCGGCCGGTCCGTTCCGCCCCGGGGTTGCCCGCCGTCGGGGGACGGCGCGATTCTCGCCACCTCCTCGACGAGTTCACCGGCCGTACGGCCGGGGCGCGGATCGAGCACGCCCTTCTCCTCCAGCATCCGCACGATGGCCCGTAGCCGGGACCGAACCGCCTCCGCATAGGCTCCGCCGGCGGCGTGGCCGTCAGCCTCGGCACGCAGCTGCGCCGCGGTTGACGAACTGGACAGGTCGTTATCCTCCCGCCTGGTACGCGCGCTGCGGCGCACCGGGCCGAGCCACCACCGCAGCGCCACCGCCACGACGACGAGTACGAGGACGAGCGCGAGGACCCCGAGACCACCCGACCCTCCGCCGAGGCCGTCTCCGCCGGGGAGCAGCCAGTGGACCAGATCCCCGATCCTGTCGTCGATCCACCGGACCGCCCGGCTCCACCAGCTGGGTTCGGAACTTCTGTAGAGGTGCCTGGAAAGTTCCCGCCGAGCCTCCTCCCGAGCTCCGTCCCGAGTGACAGGACCGCCGAGCGTCATCCGGAGGGCCGCAGGCCGGCGGTGCGGGCGCGGGCCGCCTCGGCGAGGGTCACGTCCAGACCCTCGCGTCTGATCCTGAGGTCGACGTAGAGCAGGACGACGGCTCCGGAGACGATCGGCGTGGAGATCGCGGTGGCGAGCAGACTGCCGATCGCCTGGACGATGTAGCCGGTGACGGTGAGATCACCCCTGATCGGGTCGCCGAACACCGACTCGGAGGAGGCCATCACGATGCTGGCGGCGATGGCGAAGATCGCACCGAGGAACCCCGCCACCAGCATGGCGAGCAGCAGAATACCGAACGTCCGCCACCATGATCCACGCACGATCGCGATCGACCGTCGCAGCGCGTCGCGCACGGTGCCGCCCTCGAGGACGTACGCGGGCGTGGCCAGCGCCAGGTAGACCCCGACGACGATCGCCCCGACCAGCAGCGCGATCAGCCCCAGTACCACCGACAGCGCCACGATGACCGTGAGGCCGAGCAGGCCGGGCAGCCGCGGCGCGACCCGTCGGACCGCGTCGATTGTGGTGATTCGGCTTCCCAGGATCGCCTCGCTCACCACGACGCTGAGCACCCCGGAAAGAAAGAGCCCGAGGATGAGATCGAGACCGAGCATCGCGACGGTGATGGCGGCCCTGGCGCCCGGCGACGCGTCCTCGCCGCTGATCGCGACGGTGGTGGACACCGTCTCCACCACCGCCGCGGCCGCCACCGTCACCCCGACGGTCGCGCCGGGATTCGTGCGGATCGTGGCGAACGTGCCGTCCAGGATCTCGCCCAGAGCGAGGGGGCGCAGCGGGATGATGCCCGGTTTNGGGACGGCNGGGCCCCACCGCCACTGTCCCCACGGGCCCTGCGGGGCGCCGGGCGGCGGGGTGCCGGGCGAGGCCCAACCGGGTCCGTCGGCCATCGGTGTGTCTCCACTCGTCGCGGTCGGTGTCGAGGTTCGGTGTCGAGGTTCGATGTGTCGAGGTAAGGATGCCGTGCTTGTGGTGGGCATGCCGCGGCCACTGTGAGGATTCTGTGCTCTCGGCCAGGATGGATGCTGGCGATGCCGGCGGAATTACGCGGTCTGGCCGGGATGTGCTGGCCGGGACGTGCCGGCCGGGACGTGCCGGCCAGGCCGGCCCCACCTCGGCTGCGGGGCCGGTGGCCGACCGCGTCGCCCGGGATTGTCCACAGCCGCTTCGCGACTGCCGGGGGCGGTATCCACAGATCACCACTCGGGGCTGGTCGGCCCGCGGCCCGCGGCTGATCCTTCCTGTCATGCCTCGAGCCACGTTGTCCCTGCTCACCAGGAATCTTGCGATTCTCGCTGATCTGATCATGCCGCTTGCCTGCGCCGGATGCGGCGACTGGGGGGCGTCGGCGTGCCCGGCGTGTGTCGCCGAGCTTCGTGGTCCCGTGTTCCTCGCCGCCGCGGGCTCCCTGGCCACCCCGTGGCGGCGAGGGCTGCCGCCGTGCCTGGCCGCCGCCCGCTACGCCGACCGGGTCCGGGCGCTCCTTCTCGCCTACAAGGAGCGTGGCCGGCGCGACCTGGCCGGTCCGCTGGGCGGTGCGCTCGCCCGCGCGGTAGCGCGGGCGGTGTCGTCGGGCGCGGTGGGTGCCACCGACGTGCATCCCGGTCGCTGTCCTCGCGGGCGCGGTGTGGTGCTGGTCCCGGTGCCTTCGAACCGCGCCGCGCGGCGTCGGCGTGGTTTCGACCACCTCGAGCTGCTGTGTTCCGTGGCGGCCGCGGTCCTGCGCCGACGCGGGCACCGGGTCGGAATCGCTCCCGTGCTGCGGCCGGTGCGGCACACGGCGGACCAGGCCGGGCTGGGGGCGGCGGCACGGTTCGTCAACCTCACGGGCGCCTTCGGCCTGGTCGGTCCTGCCCGCACGGCCCGGCTGGTGCGGGCCGCCGACGATCTCTCGGACGGACCTCCCGCGGACCCGCGCATCGTCGTGGTCGACGACGTACTGACGACGGGAGCCACGGCGGGTGAGGCGGTACGGGCCCTACGAGCCGGCGCCCTGCGGGCGAGCGCCGTCGCGGTGGTGGCCGCTTCGGGCCCGACGCGCGGACGGGACCGCTTGCTCGCAATGACGGGGCCGTCGGGGTGAAACTACCAGTACGCACCGCCTGACCAGGCAGTCGGCGCAACGGCCGAGTGGCCCGACGGAGCGGGAGTGACCGCTTGTCGGTCGCAGTGCACTCGTCGTGCGGATACCGGGCCGGCGGACGGAGTAGCGCCGCCGCTGAAGGGAAGGGAGCCGAATGCGGGCAGCCAGCCGCAGAACGTTGGGAAGGTGCGACAACCGTAGATAGGGCGCCCGGGGGATCGTCTCGGCCCCGCGGAGACGGTTCCCTCCGGAAGTTCCGAGACACCGGCGCACGGTCGGCAGCCTTGGCGAGGGCCGTGGGCGTCGGACAGGCGAACAGGAGGTGGATCGCGTGGACATCGTGGTCAAGGGCAGGCACACCGCGGTTCCGGAACGGTTCCGCAATCATGTCCAGGCCAAGCTCGCCAAGTTGGAACGGCTGAATTCCAACATCATCCGGGTGGATGTCGAGCTGTCGAAGGAACGCAACCCCCGGCTGTCCGACGTCTGCGACCGGGTCGAGCTGACCGTGTACTCACGGGGTCCGGTGATCCGGGCCGAGGCCGCCGCGGCCGACTGCTACGCCGCCCTCGACCTGGCCGCCGGCAAACTGGCCGAGCGGCTGCGCCGGGCCGCCGACCGGCGGGTCCGCCACCACGCCAACCACGCTGGAGCCAAGCCGACCGGGATCACCTCGGTTCCGCTCGGCAGTCTCATGCCGTTGGAGGGCACGAAGCCGGCGGCTGCCCTACCGACCGGTGCCGAGGAGGCCGGTGCCGCCGGAAGGAGCGGCAGCGGCGGATCCAGGCCGGTCGTCGCCGCCCCGGCCGACGAATCCACCGCCAGGATCGGTGCGGGCGAGCAGAGCGAGCAGGCTCCGCTGATCGTCCGGGAGAAGACCCACGAGGCGGAGCCGATGTCGCTGGAGGAGGCCCTGTCCAACATGGAACTGGTGGGGCATGATTTCTATCTCTTCCTCGACGTCGATCTTGGCCTCCCCAGCGTCGTCTACCGGCGGGNNGGNTACGANNNNGGNGTCATCCGGTTGTCCGGTTCGGCGGCGGCCGGCAGGTCGGGGCCGGCGGGCGCCGATCAGCGGGACGAGCGGCCGTCGCCAACCCGAGGCGCCTTCGTGAGCTCGGCCGCCGCCGTTTAGACGATCTGAAGGCCGCGTCCGCCGGCCGACGTGCGACCATTTGCCTCGGGTGTCGGAGTACACGGCGCACCGCCCCGCGTGGAGGCACGCGGGGCGGTGCGCCGCGGGCAGTGGTCCAGGGAGGTCAGATGACGGTGGAGGAGCAGCGCTCTGAGGAGATGCTGCCGACGCCATCGGAGGCGAACCCCATCCGGGTGCTGATCGTTGACGACCATGCGCTGTTCCGGCGTGGGCTGGAGATGGTGCTGGGGCAGGAGGTTGACATCGAGGTCGTCGGGGAGGCCGCGGACGGTGCCGAGGCGGTGACCATGGCTAAGGAGATGGCGCCGGACATCGTGCTCATGGATGTGCGGATGCCGCGCCGTGGCGGGATCGACGCCACGAGCGCCATCAAGGAGGCTGTCCCGAGCGCCAAGATCGTCATGCTGACCATCAGCGACGAGGAGGCCGACCTCTATGACGCGATTAAGGCGGGGGCCATGGGCTACCTGCTGAAGGAGATCTCTATCGACGAGGTCGCCGCGGACATCCGCGCCGTGTACGGGGGGCAGAGCCTCATCAGCCCGTCCATGGCGTCGAAGCTGCTCAGCGAGTTCGCAGCCATGATTAAGAACAAGGATGACCGTCCGCAGCTCCCTACCCCCCGGCTGACCGACCGGGAGATGGAGGTGCTGCGGCTCGTCGCCAAGGGCATGAACAACCGTGACATCGCCAAGCAGCTCTACATCAGTGAGAACACGGTCAAGAACCACATCCGCAACATCCTGGAGAAGCTCCAGCTGCACTCCAGGATGGAGGCGGTCGTGTACGCGGTCCGGGAGAAGCTGCTCGAGATCACCTGAGGCCCGGTCGGGGGGGCGTCACCGCGGCGCGGGATCGTCCGGTAGGAGCGATCCCACCCAGCAGTCCCTCCGGTTACCGTCGCCCAGCAGCAGGGCCCGGCGCAGGGTGCCCTCCACGGTGAAGCCGGCCTTCTCGGCCACGCGGCGAGACGCGNGGTTGCCCNCCGCGGCCCGCCACTCGATCCGGGCCAGCCCCAGAGCTCCGAAACCCCAGCGGGTCAGCGCGGCAACGGCCTGGGAGGTCACTGCCCGCCCGCGCGCCGGCGCCGCGCACCAGTAACCAATCTTCGCGTCGCCGTCGCCGGAGAGATCCGTCAGTCCGACCGAGGCAAGGAGTTGCTCGGTCGTGGCATCCACCACCGCGAACAGCGCCCCGGTCCCGCTGGCCCAGCTCTGCGGCGACTGGCGTGAGACAAAGTCCACCGCGTGTTGGTACAGATACGGCGTCGGGACTCTCGTCCACCGGCTTATCTCCGGGTCCTGGCAGGCCAGGTGTACGGCGTCGGCGTCCCGGGGGTGCCAGGGGCGCAGATGCAGACGGCCCGCCGTGATCTCCGCCGGTTCGAGAGGTGCCATGCTCCAACCTTGCACCGGCCGCCACCGTTGCCGCCGATCCAGGGCACCCATCCGCGCTCCCGGTCGTTGGACAGTGCGGCGTGGCATGGGCGGACCATGCACGCCGTGTTGTCATCCCGTTCTGGTCGTTCCCGTCCGTACGACCCCTGGCCTCGCTCGCCGGCACCCCTTCCCGTCGCCCGCTCCTCACCGGTCCCAGCCGGAGGAACCGCGCGCGGATGGATGTTGTAGGCGGCTGTCGAAGGGCTAGCATCGTGGGGTCGGTGACCTCGCCGACGCGCCTGCCGGAGGAGTTTCGCCCGTGGTACTAGACAAGATCTTGCGTGCCGGCGAGGGCCGGATCCTGCGCAAGCTCAAGGCGATCGCCGAGCAGGTGAACCTGATCGAGGACGACTTCACCGGCCTGTCCGACGGTGAACTGCGAGGCATGACCGACGAGTTCCGCCAGCGGCTCGCGGACGGGAAGGAGACCCTCGACGACCTGCTGCCCGAGGCCTTCGCCGCCGTGCGCGAGGCGGCGCGGCGCACGCTGGGCCAGCGGCATTTCGATGTGCAGATCATGGGGGGCGCGGCCCTTCATCTCGGCAACATCGCCGAGATGAAGACCGGTGAGGGCAAGACGCTGGTCTCGACCCTGCCGACCTACCTCAACGCGCTGGCCGGTAAGGGTGTGCACGTCATCACCGTCAACGACTACCTCGCCCAGCGCGACGCCGAGAACATGGGCCGGGTCCATCGTTTCCTCGGCCTCACCGTGGGGGTGATCCATCCGCAGATGCCGCCGCCGGTCCGGCGGGCCCAGTACGCCTGCGACATCACCTACGGCACCAACAACGAGTTCGGGTTCGACTACCTCCGTGACAACATGGCCTGGAGTTCGGAGGAGCTCGTCCAGCGTGGCCACAACTTCGCGGTCGTCGACGAGGTGGACTCCATCCTCATCGACGAGGCCCGCACGCCGTTGATCATCAGCGGTCCAGCGGATCATCCGACCAGGTGGTACACGGAGTTTGCCCGGATCGCCCCGCTGCTCGAACGCGATGTCGATTACGAGGTCGAAGAGGGCAAGCGGACGGTGGCCATCACCGAGTCCGGGGTTGAGAAGGTCGAGGACCAGCTCGGCATCGAGAACCTCTACGAATCGGTGAATACCCCGCTCGTGGGCTACCTGAACAATTCGCTGAAGGCCAAGGAGCTCTACAAGCGGGACAAGGACTACATCGTTACCGACGGTGAGGTTCTCATCGTCGACGAGTTCACCGGCCGCGTGCTCCACGGTCGTCGCTACAGCGAGGGAATGCACCAGGCGATCGAGGCCAAGGAAAAGGTCGAGATCAAGCAGGAGAACCAGACCCTCGCGACGATCACGCTGCAGAACTACTTCCGGCTCTACGACAAGCTCTCCGGCATGACCGGTACCGCCATGACCGAGGCGGCCGAGTTCCACCAGATCTACTCGCTCGGGGTCGTCCCCATCCCGACGAACAAGCCGATGGTCCGGCTCGACCAGCCGGACGTCGTCTACAAGACCGAGATNGCGAAGTTCGACGCCGTGGTGGAGGACATCGCCGAGCGGCACGAGAAGGGCCAACCGGTCCTGGTCGGCACCACCAGCGTCGAGAAGTCCGAGTACCTCTCGAAGCAGCTTCGCAAGCGTGGTGTGCCGCACGAGGTGCTCAACGCCAAGCACCACGAGCGGGAGGCGGCCANCATCGCCGAGGCGGGCCGCAAGGGCGCCGTCACGGTGGCGACGAACATGGCCGGTCGTGGTACGGACATCATGCTCGGCGGTAACCCGGAGTTCATTGCCCAGGCCGAGCTGCGCCAGCGCGGCCTCTCGCCGATCGAGACCCCCGAGGACTATGAGGCGGCCTGGCAGGAGGCCCTGGAGAAGGCCAGGCAGTCGGTGAAGGCCGAGCACGAGGAGGTCGTCGACGCCGGCGGCCTGTACGTGCTCGGCACCGAGCGGCACGAGTCCCGGCGCATCGACAACCAGCTGCGTGGCCGGGCCGGCCGGCAGGGCGACCGCGGTGAGTCGCGCTTCTACCTCTCCCTCGGTGACGATCTCATGCGGTTGTTCAACGCGGCCGCGGTCGAGGGCATCATGGATCGGCTGAACATCCCCGAGGNCGTCCCGATCGAATCGAAGATCGTGACTCGGGCGATCCGGTCGGCCCAGACCCAGGTCGAGGGGCAGAACTTCGAGATCCGCAAGAACGTCCTCAAGTACGACGAGGTCATGAACAAGCAGCGCACCGTGATCTATGAGGAGCGCCGCAAGGTTCTCGGCGGTGCCGATNTCCACGAGCAGGTGCGTCACTTCGTTGACGACACCGTCGAGGGATACGTGCGCGGCGCCACCGCCGACGGGTACCCGGAGGAGTGGGATCTCGACACGCTCTGGACGGCGCTCGGGCAGCTCTACCCGGTCGGTGTGGTGGCACCCGATGTCGATGATCGAGACGGGCTCACTGCCGATCACCTGCTCGAGGACATCCAGGTCGACGCGCAGGAGGCGTACGACCGGCGGGAACTCGACCTCGGCGACGGCCCCGACAGCGAACCGATCATGCGGGAGCTGGAGCGACGGGTCGTCCTCGCGGTCTTGGACCGCAAGTGGCGCGAGCACCTCTACGAGATGGACTACCTGCAGGAGGGCATCGGGCTGCGGGCGATGGGACAGCGGGACCCGCTGGTCGAGTACCAGCGTGAGGGTTTCGACATGTTCCAGACGATGATGGAGGGCATCAAGGAGGAGTCCGTCCGGCTGCTGTTCAACGTCGAGGTCCAGGTTGCGGGGCAGGAGGAGGCCGCCACGTCGGTGGGCGTCGAGCCGGCCGTGTCCGCTGCTCCCGCACCGCCGGCCGCAGCCGCGACCCTGCCCGCTCCGGCGGTGCCGACGATTCCGGACGGCGCCGGTCCCGTCGCGGACGCGCAGCCCGTTCGCCCCGCGGCGGCCCGTCAGACTCCGCCACCCCCTTCACCGGTTCCGTCCGCACCGCTGCCGGTCTTCGTCAAGGGGCTCGAGCCGCGGCGGCCGACCGGTGGCCTGCGCTACACCGCGCCGTCGGTCGACGGTGGATCCGGGCCGGTCACGACGGTGGATGGCAGGTCGGGACTGGGCCGCCCGGCTGGAGACGGTGCGCTCAGCGCCGCCCGCGGCGAGGCCGGCACGGCGCAGCCCGGTGCGGGCACGCGTCCCGCTCGCAATGCGCCCTGCCCGTGTGGGTCGGGCCGCAAGTACAAGCGCTGCCACGGCGACCCGGCGCGCCGCAACACCGAGTGATCCATCTCCGGGACCGGTGGCCGCACTAACCCNCCTGCAGGGTCGTCACCCGCCAGCGTCCGCTGGACGACTCCATGCGCAGCGCGAGTGCGGCCACCCGGGCACCTCGGCTGATGACCGCCGAGACCTCGGCGACTCCGGGGCGCGGTTCGCTGACCCGTACGCTGCGGACCTGACCCCGCCTGCGATCCGTGGTCTGGGCGACGATGCGTTCGAGATCGTTCTGCAGGCGGGGCGTCGTCCATCCGGCGAGATGCGAGGCCGGGCGCNCCCCGCCGAGCGTCTCGACGATCGCTCTGACGATGACCACCGCCGTTTCCCGGGGCGGTGGGTTCGTCCGGCTCCCGGCGGGGTGTCCCGGCCGCGGACCGGCTACCGGATCGAGACCCGGCACCGCGTGTGACGCCGCTGATCCCATGCCTGTGCCCGTGACCGTGCGCTCGGGCATGGCGAGGTGCCGAGGAGTCCGATCGACCGTCGTGCCACCGGGCTCGGTCTGGCCGTCCGCACCGCCACGGCCGCGTGGCGGCCCGCCGGGTCCCGACGGGCCGCCACGGCGGCGTCCGCCGCCTCCCGGGGCGGTCACGGGCCGGCCTGGACGATCGGCGGTGGTGCGTCCGGCCGGCCGCACCCGGGGTCGGGGCGGCCTTGTCGACGAGCCGGTCGGGGCGCCGGCCGACGAGGAGCCGGCCTCGTCGTCATAGGGCGGTTCGTGGGGGGTGATGGGAAGGCGGCGCATTCCGGGGGCCGGAACTGGACGCCGGGGCAGGGTCAGGGCGTAGGTGGCGGTCACGGCAGGCTCCGGAAGTGGTGGGCGGGGTCAGGGCCCGGGGGGNGGTTTCAGNCGTTGGCCGGGGAAGATCAGATTCGGGTCGTGGCCGATCAGGTCGGAGTTGGCGGCCCACCACCGTGGCCACTCGGCCGCGATCTGCTCCTGCGTCGCGTTCGGGCCGAGATGACGGGCCGCGATGGACCAGAGACTGTCGCCGCGGAGGACGACGATTTCCGCCGCCTCGACGCCGGGAGAGGTCCGGTCGGTACCCGGGAGGCTCATGGGCCTGCCCGTTCCACGAGGGGCCGGCGGCACGATCGGATCCCGGGCCGGTACCGATGCGATCGGAGCCGCCGGTCCGGACGATGTCGGGTTGGACGATGTCGGTCCGGACGATGTCGGGTTGAACGATGTCGGGTTGAACGGTGTCGGAGTGATGGCCGCGCCGGGCGCGGCCGGGCTGCTCGGGGAGGTGGTGGCGGGTCGGTCCAGGTCCGGCCAGCCGGCTGTGGTCGTGCGAGCCGTGGTGAGCCGAGTGAGGGCGCCGGGGTCAGGGGCGGTGTGCACCGGGTTTCCGCCGGCGGCGGAAACCGGGGCTGGGGGCGGCGTTGGCGAGCCGGCCGCCGAGGTGGTCTCGTGCAGGTCCACGACGGGGATCGCCTCACCGAGACCGGGAACCGAGATCGTTGGGGTGGGGCTGGTCGCCGGGACGGCACCGGCACCGGGTTCGGGAGAGGACGTGGAGCCGGCAGGGGAGACGGGGCCGGCAGGGGAGACGGGGCCGGTGGAGGAGACGGGGCCGGTGGAGGAGACGGGGGGTGTCGCGGGGGCGTGACCGGCGGAGGTGCCGGCCGGGGGGCGATCGAGGTCGGGGAAGCCGGCTATCGGGTTCGGGGGATGGCCGACGGTGGTGGGCCGGTCCAGATCGGGCAGTGCGGCGGTGGCGCCCGCACTGACACCGGTCCCCGCAGGTCCGGTGGCCGCGGAGGCCGGGACCGCGGCGATGATCGGCGCCACCCCGGTGACGAGTGTCACTCCGAGGCTGATCTCGAGCATCCGCCGGATCGTGCGGGGAACGATCCGGCGGGCCAGCGCCGCGCTGAGCCGGCCGACTCCGCCGGGGATAGCCGACAGCGCGCCGAGCAGAACCCCCAGGCACAGCCAGAGCAGGCACACCCAGGCGACGCCCCCGATGATCGTGGCCAGCGCCTGCTCGGGCGCGGCGGCGAACCATTCCGGGGCGGCCTCGACGCTCTCCGGCAGGTCGGCCAGCCGGGGGCCGAAAACGATCAATATGATCGCCGTGATTGCGGCCGCGGTCGCGCCGGCGAACCGCGCCAGCGTCTGTCGAGCCGCCCTCGCGATCATTGTGGGTGCTCCTGTCCGCCGGATGCTGTCGAACTCGTTCGTTTGCCTATGTTTGCTTGTGTAAACCCCTGAAATCTCGCTGTCAACCCTGCTTGTGTAGGGAGTGAGGGGCAACTGGGGGAAGTGGGCGAAATCTACCTTTATGGGAAGGGGTATCGATGCGATGGGAGGATCTGTTCGCCGACCTGGAGCTGCAGTGGGAGGCGAACGAGGCCGCCGAGCTCTCCGCCGAGCTCGCGGACCGCAGCCGACGGGAGGCTGCCTACCTGCGGTTGATCGATCGGATGCGACCCGTCGTCGGACACCCGACACGTTGCCGGGTGGTGGGTGGTCAGCGCGCTCCCGAGATCCTGCACGGCACCCTGGCGGCCCTCGGGATGGACTGGTTGCTCATCACCGAGCCCGGCGCGACGGAGGTTCTGGTACCGGTGCGGTCGCTGCTGGCCGTGGAGAACCTGCCGGTGGTCTCGGCCCAGCCGGGTCATGAGGGTCCGCTGGCGGCCAAGCTGGATCTGCGGTACGTCCTGCGCGGGCTCGTCCGGGACCGCTCGGCGTGCACGCTCATGCTGGTGGACGGGGTGACCCTGCACGGGACGCCGGTGCGGGTCGGCTCGGACTTCCTGGAGGTGGCCGAACACGCCGTCGGCGAGTTCGCCCGGCGCGGCCAGATCCGCTCCGGCTGGACCATCCCCCTCGACGCGATCGCCTACGTTCGTCGGATCCACTGACCTCGCCGCGCCTACTGTGCCTAGTCCTCGGGCGGAGCCTCGTTACGGCTCATCGGATTGGCTGCGACGAAGGCCCGGGTCTGTTCATAGGCGCGCTGGATGTACGCCTCCAGCTCGGTGCGCTCCACCCGCCACTGGCCCCTCCCCCCGATCTTGATGGCGGGGAGCTCGCCCGAGCGGACAAGCGCGTAGGTCTGACTGGAGGAGATGTTGAGGATGTCCGCCACATCGCTGAGTTGAAGGAAGCGGTCGTTCATCAAAGTCCTCCTTCTGAGGGCGGATGTCTCTCCTCATGTGTGTATCAGAGATACCACCGCTCATCGCGTCCGGATGCGTGTGCTTGTGGATAAGTGCACGCGGATACCGCCAAAAGCCCGTGCTCGCAGGTACTGGACTGGTCCGCCACCCGCGCCTGCATGGCCCAGATGTCGACGGATCCCGTTCGGTCCGCAGCCGATTCCTCGCTGGTTTGGCTGGGCTCAGGGCCGACGACCGCGTACGCTCTGCGACCGGAAGGTGCGAACATGTACCAATGGTCCGGCTAGGAGAAGAGGGAGGTCTCCCGGTGACCGAGCTCGCCGCGGCACCGGCCCGCCCGGAGGCGTCCCCGCCACCGACATCACCCCCGGCCCGTCGGTTGACCCGCCGACGGTGGCGCGACTCCCGGCTGCTCGTCGGGGTGTTGCTCGTGCTCGTCTCGGTGGTCGTCGGGGCGCGGCTGTTCGCCAGCGCGGACGCGACCCGCCAGTGGGTGGTCGCCAAGGTGGACCTGCCGGCCGGGCACATCATCGTTGCCGGGGATCTCGCCACGGTATCGGCCAGGCTCGACGAGAGGACCTCGGGTCATTACTACCCGGGAAGCCGTCTCGACGACCTGATCGGCGCCACCCTGGCGCGGCCGGTGGACACCGGCGAGCTGGTGAGCGGACCCGACTTCGCCGGCCAGAACACCCAGCCGACGCGGCTGGTGCCGATCATTGTGAAGGCCGGGCGGCTGCCGACCCTCGGACCGGGTGACCATGTGGACGTCTTCGTGTTCCAGAGCGGCGCCGCAGCGCCGAGCACTACCGGGGGCGATCAGCAGGCCGGCCGGAGCACACCGGCCGCGCCCGCGGGTGCGGGGGCCGAGGCGCTGGTCCTGCACGACGTCGAGTTCGTCAGCCTCGAGAAGCTGACCAGCGGGGACCGTTCGCTGACGCTGCGCGTGCCGGTGGACAACGCCATCCAGGCCGTCGCGGCCTCGCAGAGCGAGCGGGTCGACGTCGTGAAGCTTGAGCGCGACTCCCGCGGTGAGGTCGGCTCGACGGGACCGACCACTGTGCCGGGGTACGGCCGGTGAGCCTGCCGATCCTCACCGCTGTCACCGATGCGATGGTCGAGGCCGGCCTGGTCTCGGCCTTCGATCGTCGCGACCTCGGGGTTACGGTGGTGCGCCGCTGCGTCGACCTGCCGGACCTGCTGGCCGCGGCGACCACCGGCGCGGCCCGGGCCGCCCTGCTGTCCGCGGACCTGCGCCGGCTCGACCGGGATGCGCTGACCCGCCTGGCCATGGCGGGCATCGCGGTGGTCGGGCTGACCGCCCCCGGCGACGAGGACGGCGACCGGCGGCTGCGGCAACTCGGCGTGGCCGCGGTCATCCCCTCGGACGCCACCGCGGAGGTCATCGCGGGAGCGGTCGTCGAGGCATCCCGGGCGCTGGCGACGAACGCGGCCGCGCCGGCGACCTGGGCGTCCGGTTCGTACAGCGAACCACTCGTCGGGTTCGGGCCGCTCGCCCCGGCCATCGACGTCACCGACGGTGTGGGGCCGATCGAACCGGGCGACGGCCGGGTGGGCCGGGTGATTGCGGTATGGGGTCCGGCCGGCGCGCCGGGACGCACCACGATCGCGCTGTGCCTGGCCGCCGAACTCGCCGGGCTGGGGACCTCCACCCTGCTGGTGGACGCCGACTCCTACGGCGGCGCGGTCGGGCAGCTCGTCGGCCTGCTCGAGGAGGCCCCCGGTCTGGCCGCGGCGGCCCGGTCGGCCAACCAGGGGCTGCTGGACGTGCCCCGGCTCGCCGTACTGTGCCGGGATCTGGGCGGCGGCCTGCGAGTGCTGCCCGGCATCTCCCGCCCCTCGCGGTGGCCCGAGCTACGCCCGGCATCCGTTGAGACCGTGCTGTCGATGGCCCGGCGTCTGGCGTCCTTCGTCGTCGTGGACTGCGGGTTCTGCCTGGAGACGGACGAGGAACTGTCGTTCGACACCTCCGCGCCCCGGCGTAACGGAGCGACGCTAGCCGTGCTGGGCGCGGCCGACGTCGTGCTGGCGGTGGCGTCCGCCGAACCGGTCGGTCTGGTCCGGTTCGTGCGGGGACTGTCCGACCTGCGGGAGACCGTCCCCGCCGTCGACCCGCTTGTCGTGGTGAACCGGCTGCGCGCCTCGGTTGTGGGCGCGGACCCGGCCCGCGAGGTCAGTCGGGCGATTCTGCGCCACACCGGGACCGAGCCGGTGGCCCTGGTGCCCTACGACCTCGCCGGGCTGGACGCCGCCCAGGTGGCCGGACAGCTCCTGCGTGACATCGCTCCGACCTCCCCGGCCCGGCTGGCGATCAGGGAGCTGGCTGGCCGGCTGCTTGGCCGCCCGGCGGCTCCCCGCCGTCGGCGGGGGAGCCTGCGGCGCCAGGCCCGGTGATCTTGGTGGGCGGGTGGGCCGTCCCGACGTACGAGCCAGAGCCGCATCCCCTGCTGGGCCTGCCGCTGGGCCTGCTGCCGTTCGGCTGATCGCTCGCGCGGTGTCGGCAACTCACGGTTACGCCCTTGGCGTAACCGTGACATAAAGTATTCGCACCATCATCCCGGCGTAGTGGGAGCGGTTACGGCGAGCAATTTAGGGGCATCGCTATGTGGAGGGACTTCGGTCAAGTCGTGAGAGGGATCTTGCTGATAGCTTTCGATCTTATAAGATTTACTACATAGAGTAACTTTCTTAATTCATAGAGTCTGAGATGCGAGAGAAGTCGCACAAGAAAGTCGCGCAACGTAGCATCGTATATGTATCTGTGAGCGGTCTCTTTCGGCAACGTTACGTTAGTGGGAGCATGCCTCGCCAGCGCCACACGAGTCGTACCTTGATCTCCTATGGGCGCGACGAGAGGTACGTGATGCTCGTTCGAGACGGCTGGGGGTGTGTCGGGTGAGCCGAGAGTACGCGAAGGCCGTGGGCGCCCGGTTGCGGGCGATTCGGATACAGCAGGGTCTGTCGCTGCAGGGAGTGGAGCAGAAGTCGCGGGGGCGGTGGAAGACCGCTGCCGTTGGTTCCTATGAGCGCGGTGACCGCATGATCAGCGTGCATCAGCTCTCCGAACTCGCGGGATTCTACGGAGTCCCGGTCTCGGCGCTGTTGCCCAACGAGGATCAGCTGCCGCCGCGGGAGCGTCGCCCACGTACGGTGCTCAACCTGGAGAAGCTGAGCGAGGCTCCGCCGGACTCCTCTGCTCTCGTTCGTCGGTGGGTCGCCCAGATCCAGCGCCAACGGGACGACTACGCCGGCCGCGTGCTGTCCATCCGGGATGGCGACGNGCGTGCGCTCGCCCTGCTCCACGACACGACCCCCCAGGAGTTCGCCGAGCGGCTGCGGACCTGGGGAGTGCTGGAGACCAGTTTCCCCGAAGAGAGTAGCGAGGAGCCGCCGGAGTAGTCCGGTGGACTGCCCGGGCGCTTCGAGCGCCGAGAGCAGCAAGGTACGGTCAACGCGGACCGTGGACTGCTACTGGCCCATCCCCGGCCGTCCCGACGCGGCGGGCACGCCGTTCGTGGGCGGCCCGGCCCAGGTGCGACCGGGCGGCCCACATGGCAGCGAGCATGCCGGGCGGCGGGCATCCCAGCGCGATGCGTCTCCCTTCCCGGTCGCCGCGCCGGGAGGTGGACTATGACCAGGAAACGGGCCCCACGCAGAGGTCTGGTCCTGGGGGCCGGTGGAGTGCTCGGCTCCGCCTGGATGATCGGCGCGATGCGGGCGGTCGAGACCGCGACCGGCCGCGACCTGAGCGGAGCCGACCTGGTGGTCGGCACGTCCGCCGGCTCGGTGGTCGCGGCCCTGCTCGGTCTGGGGATCGGCATCGACGTGATGGCCAATTCCGAGCGGGGGATCTACGAGGCGGGTGATCCCGTTCTTGACTACCGCGACCTCGGTGCCTCCCTACCCCCGCGCCCCCGGATGCGCATGGGCTCACCGAGGCTGCTGACGGCCAGCGCCCGGCACCCCCGGCGGTCCTCGCCGATGGTCACGCTGGCGGCGATGCTTCCACAGGGCCGTGGGAAGATCTCCGCGGTCGGCGATCTGGTGACCGCGGCGATGGACCGCAAGGGCCTCGATCCGACCGAATGGCCGACCAGGCCCGCGCTGCGGGTGGTGGCCATGAACTTCGACACCGGTGAGCGCGTGCTGTTCGGCGTGGCCGATGCGCCTCGGGCGACCTTGTCCGAGGCGGTGATGGCGTCGTGTGCCATTCCCGGCTGGTACGCCCCGGTCACGGTGGACGGCCAGCGGTTCGTCGACGGCGGAACCCGATCGCCCGCATCAGTCGATCTTCTTGCCGACGCGGGCCTCGCGGAGATCCTGGTGCTCGCCCCGGCCTGCTCGTTCCAACTCGACCGACCCCGTGGCACGGTGGCCCGGGTCGAACGCCAGGTCCGCCGGGCCGCCACCCGCCGGCTGATGCGGGAGGTCGAGATGGTGGAGGCGGCGGGCACCCGGGTGACGGTGCTCTGCCCAGGTCCGGAGGACCTCGAGGTCATCGGCGGAAACGTGATGGATCTGACCCGGCGGGCCCAGGTGTTCGAGACGGCGCTGCGTACGACGGGCGAGGCCCTGCATGTCGCCGCCCGTTCCGCCCGTTCCGGCGTGGCCGGGGCCACCGACGACGGGGCCACCGACGACGCCGAGGCGAGGGGGGGCCGGCTCGGGCTCGGCCTGGCTGGCTGACCGGGTTCTCGTGGCTGACTGGGTTCTCGTGGCTGACTGGGTTCACGTGGCTGACCGGGTCCTCGTGGCCGGCTCGCCCCGGTTGGTTGCACACTGAGCGGGTGCGCATCTATCTCCCGTCCACGCTGGCCGTCGCCCGATCGGTCTGGGAATCCGCGCGCATCCCCCCAGGCACCGGATTCGCGGTCACCCCCGCGACGCGTGAGTGGTACGCCCAGTCGGAGTCCGAGGAGGAGTTGGAGTACGCGGCGCTGCACGACGCCGGCCGGGCGAGCCTGCGACTGCTGGACGCCGACCCGTCCGCGCCGCGCCGGCGCGTGGTCTTCGTGGCCGATGTCGCGGACGGCGAGGTGCGGGTACGCGACGATCTTGAGCGGGGTGCCGTCGAGGTGGACTTCCCGGTGCCGTGGTCGGCCGCGCAGGCCATCCATGTCGACGACGGAGACGACGAGGAGGTCGTCGCGGCGGTCGCGGCGGCGGCGAAGTGCATCGTCGAGGCCGATCTCGGTGGGGATGACGCCGCCTTCACCGTGGACAGCGTCGAGGGCTTCGAACTGCTGTGGTTCGCGCCTCAGGAGCTTCCCGATCTTCTCTGACCCCGGCGGAGACGCGGATGTTGAGTGCGCGGGGGTGACCCCCGCGCGGTGGAGGTCACCCCCGCACGGGGGAGGAGACCACGCACGTTGACGGCTCGTTGGGGCATGCTGTCTGGACTGGTGACCAGCTGGCGTGAAATGTTCCCGACGGGCGGCCCTCGTGGTTGTCTTTCCAGGCTCCTCCCTGGGGTGCTGTTCGTCGTCTGACGTCCGTGAACGGTGATTTCCCACCCAGGGAGATCGACGTGGCCAACGGTTGAACCTCCCCGGGTGCGGCCGATGTCGGGCGTTGCGAATAATGCTGGGGAGCCTTGCGGCGGCGACCGGGTCACCACCTGGATGGCGCCGAGGGGGCTCCACTTTCCACAACCTTCGTACCGAGATGTCACCCCCGCTGGCAGGTGTGATCTCGACCGACCCACCGCGGTAAGGAGGCTGGCAGCCCATGCTGTACCTCGCCGGGCAGATCCTGGCGTACGTGCTGGTGGCGATGCTCATTGGTGCGGCGCTGGCATGGGTCTTCCTGATCGCGCCGCTGCGCCGGCAGGCCCGCAACGCCGACGCCGACGCCGCGCGAAATCGGGCGGGATCGGGGGAGACACCGGCCGGCACCGGACCGGACCTCGACGAATCCCGCCCCGGCGCGGTCCCGTCGGCCGATCGGGCGGCAGCCGCGAACGACGTGAACCGGGTAAACGCCGGGCCGGCGGGCACCGGCGACGCCGACACGGGTGTCCCCGATTCGGGCGCCCGCGGCACGGGCACAGGGCAGGCCGCCGAGCTGATCGCCCGGTTGCGCCGGCAGCGTGACGACGTCGCCCTGGAGAAGGCGGATCTAACTGCCCGGCTCGCTGTCGCCGAACAGCGTGCCGCGGAGTCCGAACGGCGAATCGCCGAGGCGGAGCGCCATGCTGTGATCGCAGGCGCCCGGGTCGAGGAGATCGAAACGGCGCTGCGGGCCCGGGCGTACGCCGTGACACCCGGCGCGGCCCAGGCCCTCCCGGCCGGTTCGGGTGCCGCCGGTTCGGGTGCCGCCGGTTCGGGTGCCGCCGGCCCGGTGCCGGCGGGCTCTCCGGGGGCGGGCGGTGATCCCGTCGGCCCCTCGGCTGCGCAGCTCGCCCATGAGGCCGAGCTGCTGCGCAGACAGCTCGTCGAGGCCGAGGGCCGGGCGGCCAAGTTCTCCTCCCGGCTGGCCATGGCCCGTACGGAGGCGGAGGACGCGCAACGCCAGGTGGCCACCATGACCACCCGGCTGGATCGGCACCAGGCCGAATGGGCGGCCGAACGGCTCAGTCTGCTGGGGCGGATCGCGAAATCCGAGGCGCTTCTGGGCCAGGCCTCCTCCGACGAGGAAGCCGGTGCCGAGCATCCCGAGGCCGCCCCCACTGCCGAGGCCGCCCCCACTGCCGAGGCCGCCCCCACTGCCGAGGCGGTCGGGGTTGCTGCCGCGGGCGGCGTGGTCCCGTCGAACCTCGCGGTCACCCCGAACGACGCGGGGCCGTCGAAGAGCGCGCTGCCCGCGCACGGCCTGGCCCTGTCGCCCGAGCCGAACGTCTCGGGGGCGACGGTCCAGGCGAGCGGCGTTGCCACGAAGAACCGGCCACCGGCCCTGGGCGGACCGCCGTCGAGTGGTCAGGGGAGTGGCGGCGGCGTGAAGAGCACCGGTGGCAGGAGCACCGGTGGAACGAACGGGGCCAGCGGCCAGCCGGGCACGGGTAGCCGGGTCGTGCTGGAACCCGCGCCGCGGTGGAACGGTCTCCTCGATCCCGTGCGGTCGGGCGGCGACAACCTCAAGGAGATTGTCGGCGTGGGCCCGGTGATCGAGGCCCGGCTGCGGGCGTTGGGCATCACAACCTTCAGCCAGCTGGCCGAAATGGGTGATACCGACGTCGAGCGGCTCGCTCACCGGCTGGATGGCTTCGGTGACCGCATCGTCTCCGACGATTGGGTCGGCCAGGCCCAGGATCTGCAGGCCCGGCACTACGGCGGCGTCTACTGACCGGACCGCCCTCCACCCCGCTCGGTCACAGTCCGGAGATGAGTCCCTCGATCTCAGCCTCCAGGATCCGGCGGTCGGTGACGTCGCAGTAGAGCCAGACATGGCCGCGGTAGCCGTCGGCCGCGGTCAGCGGGATGTGGCTACGCTCGAACACCCGTCCGTCGGCGAACATCACCGTCTCCCGGCGTAGCGTCCGCCGTCGGCGGAGCAGGATGTCCAGGCGCGTCGCGAATCCGGATGGATCGTCCACCAGCCCGGGCCGGGGACGCAGCTGCAGCCGGCAGTCCGTTCCGACCAGGTCGACGGGCAGGTCCGCCAGATCGAACAGATCGCAGTACACCTGGTTCACCGCCACCACACGCCCGTCCCGGTCGGCGATGAGCACGGCGGTCGTCAGTTCGGCGAGCAGGGTCGTCAGCCAGCGTTCCCGGTCCCGGCATGCCTCCTCGATCCGTCGGGCCTCGGAGAACAGGCAGCCACAGGTGTGGTTCGAGCCCCTGGCGCGTCCGAAGGGACGCAGGTCGTCGTTCTCGCTGCGATGCAGGGCCACGGCCGCGCGCCACTCCGCTCCAGGCGGGAGCGTCCCGCGGGGAAACCCGACCGTGGGCCGATCCTCGGTGGATTCACGGGATGTCGCCCGGCCTGGCGTCGGTTCGCCGGGAACCGGCCGGCGGGGAAGCGGAACAGACCATTCCCAGCCCCGATCGCCCCGATCGGACTGGTCCGGCAGATCACAGGGGTCCGGTCCGTCGAACGGGTCCGGTCCGTCGAACGGGTCCGGTCCGTCGAACACGCCGAACCTGTCGAGATCGCCCGCGGGCACCCCATCGGCGGCGAGGGCCTGGAGGCCGAGGAGATCATGACCGAGCAGGTGTCCGTCGAGGAGGTCGGGATCGAGAGCTGCGAGTTCGAAAGCCGCCTCGCGACGGTGAAGGCGGTCGAGTTCGGCCTGCTCGTCGTCAAGGTGTTCGAGATCGGCCGCTTCGTGAGGCGCCGGTTCGCGGGAGGCGACGTCGGGTTCGGCTCGTTCCCGGACAGCGACGTCGTCGGTATCGGGCTGGTCCGCGGACGATGGGCCGATCGGGGAGCGACGCCCCTGGACCCGCGGCGAGGACACTGGCNCACCCTTCATCGGCACACCCGTCACCGGCCCGGCGGCGTTCTCGAACGCACTGGCCGACGGCACGGTGAGGGTGCCGACGATCCGTCGTCTACCGTCCCCTGCCGAGGTCACCACCGTCTGCATGACCGCGTCGCAGGGTGGTTCGCCCGGTCGGATCAACCGGACCTGGATCGAAAACCCGTCGCCGTGCGTGACGAGGTGCCGCCATCGGCTGCCGACGTTCGCTACGTCGCCGGGATGGACAATGCGTTGCCATCCCCGTCCGACCGCCTCGTCGCGGGTAACGCCGGTCAACTCGGACCACAGCCGGTTCACAAAGAGATACCGGCCTGCCGTATCGGTGGCGAATACCGCGACCGGGCAGTTTTCGACAATCCGCCAGAACATTTTCCAAGCGGTCGTGTCGAACATGTCTGACGATCGGGGATCCCGGGCGCCACTCATCGTGATGCCCCTTTCCCCCCCGGGGGATCGTGCCGGGGATGCGTCGGGGGCAACGCCGCCCTGGTGGCCGAATGAGGTTCTCGCGAGCGGCTGACGACCGCGCTGGTTGTTGGCTGACCGGACACGGAAGGGACCCCCGAGGCAGGCGTTGGTGGGACGCTGGATGAGACCGGCGGGGNGGGGGGGNTCCGCCTGTCGACCCAGCGATGCGATATCGACTACAGGGATGTTCGGGTTAGGGACCGCCGAAAGGCTATCGCCTCGGCGTCGTTTCGAGGGAGAAATCGCGCGGGCGTTTCCGGGGCGGTTGGTGCACCGTCGGTGCAGTCGATATGCGCGCAGAGCGAGGATGAATGTCCGGTCCGCGGCCGCTTTTTGACTGCGGAGAGTAGCAGTCTTGGTGGTCAAGGTGGGACCCTGTACGGGCTGTGGCCTACCTGAGTCCTACCCGCTCCACACCCTCGGTGGGGGTTGTGCGAACGTTGTTGCGTCTGCCCCCGACGTCGGGGGTTGCTTACCAGTGACCTTCTTTCTACGCTTCGTGGCAATTGTTGGGGCGGGAAGAGACGAAAGTCGGAGGAGCAGCGGTTTTCGTGGCGGTGGCACGCGGCAGTTGGCTGGACGCGACATCGTTCGTGGAGGACGAGGTCAGAGAGCTTGTCCGGCGGCGTTCTCTCGATCCCGTGCGGGACCCGGCGCAGGTGCGTCAGCTCGTTCACGAGGTGCTCGCCGACTATGAGGAACGGGCTCTCGTCAGCGACCTTCCCCCGGTCGTCGACCGGGACGTCACCGCCCGGCTGGTCTATGACGCGGTTGCCGGGTTCGGGCCGCTGCAACGCCACCTCGACGACCCGACTGTGGAGGAGGTCTGGATCAACGAGCCGGGCCGGGTATTCGTCGCCCGGGCCGGTCGCAGCGAGCTGACGACGACCATTCTGACCGCCGATCAGGTCCAGGACCTCGTCGAGCGGATGCTGAAGTCCTCGGGCCGGCGGGTGGACCTCTCGACCCCGTTCGTCGACGCCATGCTTCCGGATGGTTCCCGGCTGCACGTGGTCATCCCCGATGTCACCCGGGTGCACTGGTCGATCAACATCCGTAAGTTTGTGCTGTCCGCGTCGAGCCTGGACGAACTGGTCGGTCTTGGGACGATCACGCTGGCAGCGGCCGCCTTTCTGGACGCCGCGGTCGTCGCCNGCCTCAACATCATCGTTGCGGGCGGCACCCAGGCCGGCAAGACGACCATGCTCAACTGTCTCGGCTCGGCCATCCCGGCCCGGGAACGGGTGATCAGCTGCGAGGAGGTGTTCGAGCTGAAGCTGCGGGCCGCCGACTGGGTGGCGATGCAGACCCGGCAGGCCAACCTGGAGGGCAGCGGGGAAATCCGGCTGCGCCGGCTGGTCAAGGAGGCCCTGCGGATGCGCCCGGACCGGCTCCTGGTCGGCGAGGTTCGCCAAGAGGAGGCGCTCGACCTGCTGATCGCGCTCAACTCCGGGCTGCCCGGTATGTGCAGCCTGCACGCGAACTCGGCTCGCGAGGCCGTGACGAAGCTGTGCACCCTGCCCCTGCTCGCCGGCGAGAACGTCAGCCATGCCTTCGTGGTGCCCACCGTCGCCGCCAGCGTGGACCTCGTCGTCCATCTGGAGAAGGACGTCTCGGGCCGGCGCCGCGTCACCGAGGTCGTCGCGCTGCCCGGCCGGACGGAGGGGGATGTCATCGAGATTGCCCAGATCTACCGCTCGCGCGCGGACGGACTGGTCCGCGCCGACGGCTTCCCGCCACATCCCGAACGGTTCGCCCGCGCCGGCTACGACCTGCCCGCCCTGCTGGCCCAGAGCGACCATGATTACCATCATCATCGGCCCGGCGGGGGCTGGCCCGAGATCGCCGCGGAGCGCTGATGGGCATCTTCCTCGGCCTGCTGTTCGGTCTGGGTCTGTTCCTTATCGTCACCAGCGGCCGGCCGCGGTTCCCGGCCTGGTCGGCGACGGCGCGCTGGGAACGGTCGACGAGCGACCTGCTCGCCCAGGCGGGCATCCGCGGCGTGACCCCGCGCCAGTTCGTCATGATTAGCCTGGGTCTGGGCCTGTTGGTCGGCCTGGTCGTCCTGGCATTCACCGAGACCGTGTCGCTGGCCGGCGCCTTCGTCGTGTTTGCGAGTCTGCTGCCCCGAGCTCTCGTGGTCCGTCGGCGGCATGCCCGCAGGCATGATCTGCGGGAGCTGTGGCCGGACGTCGTCGACAACCTGTCCAGCGCGGTGCGGGCCGGGATGTCGCTGCCCGAGGGCCTGGCCGCGGTGGGGGTGCGGGGGCCGGTGCAGCTGCGACCGGCCTTCACCCGGTTCGGCGAGGACTACAGCGCCACCGGGTCGTTCTCGGCCTGCCTGGACCGCCTCGCCGACGAGCTCGCCGATCCGGTGGCCGACCGCATCATCGAGTCGCTGCGGATGGCCCGGGAGGTCGGCGGGACCGACCTCGGCCGGCTGTTGCGCACGCTGTCCACCTTCCTGCGGGAGGACGCCCGCACCCGCGCCGAGCTTGAGACGCGGCAGAGTTGGACGGTGAACGCCGCCCGACTCGCGCTCGCCGCCCCCTGGATCGTGCTGCTCCTGCTGGCCACCCGGGGGCAGAACGTGCGGGCCTACGACAGCCCGACCGGGGTCCTGGTGCTCGTGGTGGGCGGCGCCGTGTCGGCCCTCGCCTACCTGCTCATGAAGCGGATCGGCCGGTTGCCGGAGGAGGGCCGGGTGCTGCGCGGGGGAGCGGCAGCCGGCCGGGNGGCGGGATTGTGACCACGGTCGCCAGCGGTGCGCTGATCGGGTTCCTCGTCGGGCTGGGCCTGGTCATCATCGTTTACCGCTCCCCCCGGGCCCGGCGCATCCACCTCGCTGACCGAATCGATCCCTACCTGCGGGACACCCCCACACCCTCGAGGCTGCTCGACGACCGGCCGCGGGGGGTGCCGCGGCCGGGCCTCGCCGCGGTCGAGGCGCTCGCGCGCCCGTTACTCGCGGACGCCGCCGGTCGACTCGACCGTTTCCTGGGGGGCCGGGCCGCCCTGCAACGCCGGCTGACCCAGGCCGGCGGACGGACCAGCATCGAGGAGTTCCGCGTCCAGCAGGTCATCTGCGCGGCCAGCGGGGCGCTGATCGGCGCCTTCCTGCTGGCGCTGCGCGCGCTGCTCGGCGTCGGCCCGCCGGCCCTGGTCAGTGTCGCCTTGATCGTCGCTGGCACGGCCGGTGGGGTGGTGGCCCGGGACTACTGGCTGTCGCGGGCGATCTCCGAACGCGAGGACCGGATGCTGCTGGAGTTCCCGACGATCGCGGAGCTGCTGGCGCTCGCGGTGACCGCGGGGGAGTCGGCCATCGGGGCGCTGGAGCGGGTCAGCCGGTTGACCCACGGCGAGCTTGGGCGCGAGCTGCGGCTTGCGCTGGCCGACGCCCGCGCCGGGGCCACCCTCGTGCAGGCGTTGGAGGGCATCGCGGCGCGTACGGCGTTGGCGCCCCTAGTGCGGTTCGTCGACGGGATGGCGGTCGCGATCGAACGGGGGACGCCGCTGGCGGACATCCTGCGCGCGCNGGCCGTCGACGCGCGTGAGGCGGGCAAGCGGCAGCTGCTGGAGGCCGGTGGCCGCAAGGAGATCGCGATGATGATCCCGGTCGTGTTCCTCGTCCTGCCGACGACCGTGATTTTTGCCTTCTACCCGGCCCTGGTGAGTTTCACCGTGATCGCGCAGTGAGTGTCCGGGGGCGCGCAGGTGGCCGCCCGCGGGGTGGACGCGTCCGTCCGGCGAGGTCGGATCAGCCAGCCTGAAGGAGGAGACATGGGACGAACAGGGCAGGCCGTGAAAGCGAGATGGCGGGCCTGGCGGTCAGCCGTCGCATCGGGCAGCCGCCATGATCGCGACCGGGGGGACGTCCCCGGCTGGGTCATGATAACCGTCATGACGGCGGCGCTGGTGGTCGCGATCGCCACCCTGGCGACGCCCGCCCTGCAGAACCTGTTCACCTCGGCCATCAACTCGGTGTCGGGTATCGGCGGTGGNGGCTGAGCTCGCGGCCGCCGCGGGGCCGGACGGGATCGACGGCGGCCCCAGGGGAACCGGGCACCGACCGGACGCGGTCGAGGACGGCGTCGAGGACGCCTCGGACGCCTCGGACGCCTCGGACGCCTCGGACGCGGCTGACGCGGCTGACGGCGGATCGGCCGTCGTCGAGTTCATCCTGGTGGGGACGTTGTTGCTCTTCCTGATCCTGGGGATCATCCAGGTCGGCCTGGTGCTGCACATCCGCAACACGCTCGCGGCGGACGCCGCGGAGGGAGCCAGGCACGCGGCCAACCTCGGCGTACCGGCGAGCGAGGGCGGTCCCTACGCCCAGGCCCTCATCGCGCGGACCATCCCGGGACGGTCCGACGCCGTCTGCACCGGGGCGCAGGTCGATGGGCCGGGTGGCACGCCGCTCGCGGAGGTCACCTGCCGGGTTGCCGTGCCGCTCGTCCTGGTCCCACTGGGCGACGGCATCACGATCACGGTGAAGGGCCATGCGCTCAAGGAACTGCCGTGACGAGGGGTGGCGTGGCGGGAGATCGGGTCGCGCGGGCGATCCTGCACTCCCTGCCGCGGGCGATCATGATGATCAGGNCAGGTTGTGTGGCTTTCGTGCGCCGCGTCGGTCGCATAGGCCGCGTTGTCGGGCCCGGACAGGAAGGCCGGGCGACCAGGGCCGACGACGGTTCGGCGATGATCGAATTCGTTGGATTGTCCGTCGTGCTGCTCATCCCGTTCGTCTACCTGTTCCTGTGCGTCTTCGCGGTGCAGCGCGCGGCGTTCGGGGTGACCCAGGCCGCCCGGGAGGCCGGGCGGGCGTTCGCCACCGCGGACAGTGAGACGCAGGGCATGGACCGGGCGCGGCTCGCCGCGCAGCTCGCCCTCGCCGACCAGGGCGTCCCCGGCGCGCCACAGGTCCGGTTCGCTCCCGAGGGCGCCGACTGTGGTGCGGGGGATCCCGGAGACGGCGCGGCAACCCTGGAGCCGGGCGCGTCGTTCGTCGTCTGTGTCCGTACGGTCGTGGCGCTGCCGGGAACCGGCGCCTTGTTCTCCGGCATTACCGATGTCACGGTTAACGGCCAGTTCACCGTAGTGATTGATCAGTTCCGCGCCGACAGGCGGGAAACCCAGCCCTAGCAGGGGTTTCGTACGTTCACGGGGTTACGCGGGATCGCAAGGTTTTACGGGGTCCGGTGGACTTTTTGGCGGCGAAGGACTTGTCCGGCTCGGGGAGCAACTCGGCTCGGCGCGCCAGGTCGGCGAATTTGGGGGAGCAGAGTCCGGTCTGCGGTCCCTGAAGCGTGACTGGCTCCCCAAAACTCGGCCGCCACGCGATGTACACCACGTCCGTGGACTCCACTGATGTCGATCCGCGCGGACACCTGGCCGTTCTTGCTGGGCTGGCTATCGGCGTCTGCCGGCCCACTGCTGTATGAGGGCTGCGGCGGCCTCGTGGTCGATGGTAACTCGGTTGCTGAGTACGGCGTGCGCGGCGGCGAGTTTCCTGACGAGCTTGTCGATGAATGCATGTGTGTCATCGCGGCTGAGGTTTCCTTCGGTGATGATTTTTGTGTAGCGGACGGTGTCGACGATGGCGGACTTCACCCGTTCGTGGGAGAGGTAGGTGTCGAGGTCTGACTGCCATCCCTCGGTGGCCGGACCGTTGACAACGGAGGTCCACCCATGGACGAGTGCGGCTGACTCGTCGGGCTGGTAGCTCATCTTGTGCAGGTGGACCGCAAGATCATAGACCGGATCGCCCCACAGGGCGAGTTCCCAGTCGAGGAAGTAGGCTTGGCCANCCGAGATGATGATGTTCTTGCGGTGGATGTCGGTATGGAGAAGGCGGAAAGGCCGCGGGTGCAGCGTCGTCCATCGACTGTTGATCTCGGTGAGCGCGTCGATGGGGATGCCGAACTCGGCGTACAGATCGCCGAAGTCGGGAAGGAACCGGGAATGCACGCCTGCGGTGACAGCGGACAGGCGGCGGGCGAAGTCGGCGGTCCGCCCGTCCGCCGGCCAGCCTGGCGGCGATTGCGGCAGGCGTTCGCGCGGGACGAGGCCGAGCTGCCCGAAGAGTTCCACGACGTCGCCGATGACGTGGTCGGGGACACGGGTGCCGCGTGGTGCGGTGTTGTCGAGGAGCTGACCGGGAAGGAATTCCANGATCTGATAGCGGGGCTGCATGCGGGCGTAGAGCAGACGGGGCGCGTGGGTCACGGTCCCGCGGATGGCGCGCAGCACGTCCCCTTCCGGCCAGATCATCAGGTCCATGATGTCGCTGCCCGGAATCGGGATACGAACAATCACGTCTCCGGCCGGCGTGTCCATCCGGATGTTGTGATTGTAGAAACCCGACGCGGCATCGGGGCGCCCGACCGCCTGCCGGTACAGTTCGTCGGGCCGCCACGTGTGCCCGTTGAGCAGGTCGGCGACGAAGTCCTCGACGCGGGCGTCAAGATCGGTAAGCGTGCCGAACGGCTGGATTCCTGCCCGTGCCCGGCTCGCGGCGGCGGTCACCTGCCCGTCATCGATGCCGAGGATGGACAGTGCGTGCGCCGAGCAGAGGATGATTGTCGGGTAGACGTCGGCTGCTTCCAGCTCGCGGACGCTCCACTGGAGCGAGGAAACCGCTTCGTCGAGCTGACCCCGGCGAGCATGGACCAGGGCGCGGTAGAACTCGGCGCGGGCTCGACCGGAGCGATACCCGACCCCATCGAGGGCGGCGCACGCGGACCGTAGGGAGGTCTCGGCCTCGTCGAGCTGACCGCATCGGAGCTGCCCGATGGCGAGAGCGGTATACGCCTTGCCGAGCTCGTGATGGGCGCCGATCTCGCGTTGGATCTCGATCGCCTGGCCTGCCTCGACGATGGCCTCGGCAGGGTGGGTATAGGCGAGGAGTTCGGCCCGGTTGGTCTGGATGTTGGCCAACCCGAGAACGCTATCGGCTGCGGCGTAGTGGGCGGCGGCCTCGTCGAGATAGCGGGCGGCGGCGTCGAACTCGAACGCGAACCGGTGGGCGAGGTGACGCATCCGGGCCACGTCTCCGTGAAACTCGGTGTCCTGCCCCGGAGCGGACGCACTCAGGTCGGTGGCGAGTGCTTCCGCGTCTCGGAACCGGCCCTGGGCCATGTGAAGGTCGGCGGCCCACAGGCCCGCGGTCAGCCGGGATGCCCCCGTGGCGTGGTCCCAGACCTGGGTGTAGGCGTCGAGCGCGGCCCGGGTCTCACCGGCGATGCGTCGACCATGTCCGGCGGCCACGGCGAGCCGCGCGCCGACCATTGTGTCGATGGCCAGAGCGGTGACCGGTTCGGGAACCAGCGCCGTGACCGTGGCCGCGTCGCCGAGGCGAATCGCCGCCTCAGCCTGCAGGCACCGCAGCGCTTCGGGCAGGTTGTCGTGGTCGGGTTGGTCGTTGAGCCGGGCGCGCAGGTCCTCGGTGATGCCTTGGGCTGCGCTGTGTCCCCCACGGCGAACCGCGTGGTCGGCATAGCCGAGGATGCTCTCGCCGCTGATCTGCCGACCCCGCAGGGCGTGATACGCGGCCTCCCGCAGGGCGCGGGCGGCATGAGCGCCGCTGTCCTGGCCGGTCGCCTGGTCGGCCCGGTTCTCCCACAGTCCCTGTAGCAGGGCGTGGATGTCGGTGGTAGTGCCCGGAGAAAGCCGTTCCCGCAGGGCTGCGGCCATGAGCTGATGAAACCGCAGCGCGGTGTTCGCCGGGTATACGAATGAATATGCGGTGAGGGATTCCCAGGCGATGCGATGTCCCGGGAGATGGAACGTGGCCGTCAGCATCCGAAAAATATCATAGTCGAAGATTCGCGCCGGGCTCAGGACCTCCAGTGATCGAATCTCTTCCGGGGCGACATGCTGAAGAAAGCGCGCCAAGATCTCCTGCTGGGACACGAGGGCACCGCTGACCCGCCCACCGGTCTGCAGGTGCGTGTCCACCGCCAGGTTCAGATAGAATGGGAGACCTGCGCTGGCGTCCGCAATTGTCTGGCGCTGGAACGGATCGGTGATCCCACCGGTGTCGAGGAGTTCCAGCCGGGCTTCCATGGGCAGGCCGCCGATGTCGCATATCTCGATGAGGCCGTCCCAGTCGGGATCCGTCAGTTCCCACCGCAACGGTTCCCGGCTGGCGATGACCACCAGGCCGCGGTCGAGCTGTGCCACGAGATCACGTAGCCAGGCATCCGCGAGTTGCGCCCGTCCGGTGCGTACCGGGCTCGGCACCAGTGCCTCGTGGCTGTCAAGGATGATCACATACTGTCTGTCCTGGCTGGCAGCCCGAAGGTCTTCAGCGAACAGAAACGTGACGGCGTCGGCGAGCTCACTGTTCGGCAGGTCGTCGAGTGTCGCCAGGGTGGGATCGCGCCGCACCCGCAGGCGGCGGCGTATGTCGCAGCCGCCACGCTCCAACAGCTTGATAAGGCCGCGGGCCGTACCGAAAATCGGAATTCCGGTCATCGTGTCGGCGATATCCGCGAGAATGGAACTCTCGTCGACGAATGCCAGTTCCGAACGGTTCAACCGCAGATGTGGGTGTAGCCGCTGCCACAGCACTGCGTAGGCGATGTCGAAGCGATCGAAGTGTACCCCTTGCGACCCCAGTTCGTTGCGTAGCACCGCCAGCGCGTCTTCCTGCTGGCGCAACGAGTGCACCTGCAGATCGAGTGATGCCGTTCGATACCGGGTTGCCGCCCGGTCCTTCAACTCGCGCAGTAGTCGTGACTTACCTATACCGCCCACGCCGATGGCGTTGAAGACCCGTGGACCGTCACCTAGATGGGTCAGCTCTTCGGCGAAAGCCGCCAGCACCGGTTCGCGGTCCACGAAACGCCGCTGCAGTGCGGCGACCCGATGAAACCGTGGCGCAGGCGCCATGTAAACCTCCGACCATCACAGACCGCGATACCGTCGAGGACGATGCAATCATAGTCGAGCTTGACGACGCACGATGGACCAGCACATCGTGCTGCGGCGCGATCCGATCCTTCCGACCCGCACCCGGGGGGCGAGCCCGGGTGCGGGACCGCGACCACGGTTCCGCACCCGGGTAGGCGTGCGCCGTGGGATCCGGTCGGCTAGTCGTTCTCGAGCGGAATCTCGTCGAGCGGGATGTTCAGGTAGGACGAGGAGCCGTCGGTGGACGAGATCTCGATTTTGCTGTTGGTGACGGTGGCGTCGCCGAAGAACCTGTCCTTGGTGTCCACGACCAGCTGTATCTGGTGGCCCGGCGTGATGCGGTAGTCGGCCGGCTGTAGGTGGATGTCGATCGTTTGCGTCTCTCCCTCGCGGTCGTTGAGCAGGGTGAAGGGCGCGCTGGTGATGATTTTTGCCTTACCGGTACCCGGGTCGACGTCGAACAGGTGCGCCACGAGCGTCGCGCTCTTCGCGGACGGGGTGACCGTGAGATGCGCCGAGACGGTTCCGGTGATCTGACTCGGTGCGGTGAGCGGTTCGGTCGACCACNCCGCGGCGTCCTCGCGGGAGATCTCCGAGGTCTCGTACACGATCGGAGCCCCCAGTCTTTCGAGGACGCCGGTCTTTACCAGGGCCGGGGCTATCAGTGCTGGGGTGTCCGTGCCGGCCCGGAAGGTGTGGCTCCACCCGGAGTTGGGCTGAGGCGTCAGTGAGCCGTCCGATGTCCCCGGCAGCGGCGCGTTCAGGTAGTAGCGTCGCGGCGGCAGCGTGTACGAGTCCCAGTCGGCGAGCTTCTTGATCGTGAACAGGTTGTGCATGTACTCGGTGTGCACGTCGCCGTCGTTCTCCACGCCGTTCTCCTCGTCGGCAACGAAGCGGTCCAGCCAGCGGAAGGTCGTCGCTGTCGGACGACTGATGCCGCCGAGAAATCCCTTGATCTCGTCGCCGCCGTGATCTCCGATCAGTACCAGGAGACGTTTGGGACCGATCAATGCGTTGAAGAACTCCACCACCGCGGGTACCGAGAAGATGGTCTCGTGCCAGTAGGTGCCGAGGAAGATGGGGACCCTCCTGGCGTTGAGCTCGTTCAGATAGGTAACCGGTGAACGGACCGCGCTGAACTCCAGCAGCCGTTCGATATTCCGATTCGCCCGGAAGTCGTCGAAGATTTCCCTGACTTCGGCGGAGAGGTTCTCCTCGCCGAACAGCTTGGCGAGCTCCTCGAACGCCAGCAGGTGTCGTGTCTCGTTCTCGTACAGCGATCGGCCCAGATCGGCCCAGGCGCTCTGCGCGCACACGGCCCGCACCCGGTCGTCATGCGCCGCGATGATCAGGCTCTGGCCGGCGCCGTAGGACGACCCCGCGAACCCGATCCGATCCTGATCCGCGCGGTCGGGATAGGTGTTCAGTACCCAGTCGATCACGGCCGAGCCGTCCGCCCGGTCCCGCGGACCGGCGACGTCTATCTTCCCTGTGGAGTCGGCGATCCCACGCTCGCTGTACGCGACCGCCAGATATCCCTTGAGCGCGAAGTTCAGGAGCATCCCCGGATACGACTTCCATCCCGTCGGCGCCAGCGGAGCCGGCATGATGACAACCGGGTGCGGCCCCGGCTTGAGGGGGACCAGCACGCCGGCGTCGAGTTGGACGTCGGCATCGGCTCCGGGGATCCTGGTCGCCGTGAAGGTCCCCGCCCCCCGCAGTTCCCCGAACTTTGCCACGGTCGCCGGCGGGAGATTCTTGAAGTCGCCGCTCTCGAGATTCTCGAGAGCGGCGATCTCCGCGTCGAGCAGTGTTCTGTCATTGGGCGCGAAATCGAACACGTTCGTGGTCTTGGCAGCCGTGGTCACTTGGATGATCCCCTTCTGGGTATGGGAAAAGGAGCCTGCCGGCGAACCTGGCCGACGGACGCGCGATCGTCCGCGGCCGTGACGAGGTGAGATCCGGATATCGGATCCGTGGTGCGGAAGTCTCCCGGTGCACGGGTTCGGAGCCTAGAGGTGTACGCGATCGTCAGGGGTGAGGTGAGTACTTTGTCCGCGCGCCGTACGGCAAGATGGTTTTGACCCGCACGCGGCTGCTGGTTACGAGCGAAGCCCTGCAGCCAGGACAGCGAGAGTACGAACAGCGCCAGCACGCCCACAGCGGCGAGCCACCGCCCGAGGCCCGCGGGCGAGCGGAAGCCGATGGCGAAGGCCACGCCGAACACCAGCGCCGTCGAGACGAGATTGCGAGCACGCTCGCCACGACGTGTCCCACGATCAGTGCGCCGCCGTTGACGTCCATCGAGCGGAACCGGTCGATGACTCCGGTAGTAAGGCGGATCAGTGCCGCATGACCGTATTCTCCCGCAATGGGGCTGCTATTCTTCCACAATAGGGTTGCTAATAGGGTTGCTGGGGCAGTGGGTTTCCGGCCTCGCCTGTTCGGCCTTCCGGCAGGAGCGTCAGCAAGGAGAACGCGTGCCCGTGACCAAACATGTGCCTGTGACCAGCGGCGGGACGGGGTCGGCCGGAGCAACGGGGTCGGCCGGAGCAACGGGGTCGGCCGGAGCAACGGGGTCGGCCGGAGTAACGGGGTCGGCCGGAGTAACGGGGTCGGCCGGAGTAACGGGGTCGACCGGAGTAACGGGGTCGACCGGAACACCGGACGGAGTCGTCCGCCCGGACGGAGTCGTCCGCCCGGACGGAGTCGTCCGCCCGGACGGAGTCGTCCGCCCGGACGGGACCAACCGCGCGGACGGCGGGACCATTCTCGTGCTGACGTTGGGGTATCTCATGGTCGCGGCGATGCTGGTGGTCGTTGTGACCGACGTGTCCGCCGTCTACCTCGCTCGTCGGTCGGTGGCCTCGGCCGCCGACGGCGCCGCGCTGGCCGCTGCCCAGCGCATCGACGAGAACGCGATCTACACCACCACCGACGCCTTCGAGCGCCTGCCCCTCGCCGACATCGCCACGACCGTCGATCAGTACCAGCGCCGGGCCGATCCGAGTGGCCGCACGATCCTCACCTCCACCCTCGTCGACGCGACGACGGTGGAGGTGGAGGGCACGCGTGTGGTCGACCTTCCGGTCGTCGGCTCCCTCGGGGTGGGTCCGGTCACGGTACGTGCCGGAGCGCAGGCACAGTCGGTGGTCCGCCAGCCCGCTGCACCATGACGCCGGCCGGCGCCGGAACGCCGAACCGCGCCGGTTGCGTGCGCGTCACCCGTTGGCTTTCCTCCGACCCCTGATGCAACCAGGTCGAGGTGGCGTCCATGAGATCGTCGAGACCGTGGCCGGTGCGGCGCTCGGCCAGATCCGACACGTCCCGGACCAGCCGGGCCACCCATTCGGCCGGCCGCCCGGCGGACAGCGCCACCGCCTGAGCGGCGTGCTGGGCTGCCTCGTCGCGATCCGGGACCTCCCGGGCCAGCGCGGCCCGGGCCTGCGCCATCCGCACCGAGACCACCATGCCCGTCTGGCCGCTGCCGGTGATCAACGTCGAGGCGCGTTCCAGGTGAGGCGTGGCCTCGTCGGCCGCGCCGACGGTGGTCAGGGCCTCGGCGCAGGCCAAGGCCAGATCCGCCGGGGAGTAAGTGTCGAGCGAGAAACCCGGCGAGCCGTGGGCGGTGTCGTCGAGCCGTTCCATCGTCTGCCAGGCTCTGGCGACGGCGTCCCGGACGCCTGCCCGGTCGCCGGTCGCCGCACAGGCGCTGGTGACGACCTTCCCGGCGATGAGGGCCCGGGTGGAGCTGTGCCCCGCGATCCGCGCCGCCGCCCCGGCGATCTGCAAGGACACCGCCGGGCTGTGTGGGCGGACCACCCGGGCGCGCAGGGCCAGGGCGCGGGCGGCGAGTGGCCCGTCCCCGGCCGCCCGGGCGAGCGCCGCGGCCCGGTCGGCCCGCGCAGCGGCGTCGGAGTGTTTGCCGCGGTCGTAGGCGGTGGCAGCAGCCACCGTCGTGACCGCCGCGTGCAGCCGCATCCACTCCAGCGCCGGCCGGCCGCGCAGCCGGTGCTCCCGGGGCACGGTCTGTGTCGTGCGCTCCAGCGAGACCAGGGCGGACGTGGTAGTGATCAGATCAGACGTCTCGTAGGCCCTGACCGTCGCGGTCAGGGCTGCCATGCAGGCTTCGTGCAGGCCGGACGCGTCGCCGCGCAGACTCACGGAGCCCACCGCCGCGAGGCCGGTGGCAACCAGGACAGAGCGTCGGTCTGCGACCTCCGGGACCTCCGACACGATGGGACCCTCCGTGCTCCTGCGGGAATGATCGCGGCCTTCCGCTGGCACGCGACGGGGCGGTGAGTCGCCGCCGCTAACGGCGTGATCCGATCGCTCGGACGACGGATCCGGTTATTCACGGCGGCCTTCCTCCTCTTCCCGTGGTAGTGGTCGGTTTCCCGTGGTAGGGGTCGGTCCTTGAGTCTTCGTCCCGTCCCGGCGACATCGACCGGTGCACACGCGCGCACCGGTCGATGCGTCCGAGCTCTCCGCATCCGGGCTCTCCATGGCCGACACCCATATGGTCGCGGGGCCGCACTGTCCCGACGAAACCCGGCGTTCACGTATTCGTGCGCGAAGCGCCGCCTTCGAAGGTATCGTTTGGGGGCCGCGGACGCGTCGAGTTGTGCGCACTCGGCGATGTGGTACGTGTCTCTTCAGGGATTGGTATCGGTTGTTGTCGGAGGTTGTTGTCGGACGGCTGAACCGCCTGACCGCCCGGGGCCGCCGTAACGATTGTCCGCAGTGCGGGCGTCGGTTGGCCGAAATGCTCGTGGCATCCCGCGAATGTTTCATCCTCGTGTCGTCGAGCCATTGCATGTTTCGCCACGATGATGTTTCCCGGTCGAGGCGTCGTCGGGATGCCGTCGGGATGCCGTCGGGAGGTCGCGGGGATGCCGTCGGGGCTCGGCGCGACGCCGATGCGAACTCGGCCGGCTCCCGTCCGGGCGGACAAGATCCGTTGTGGCGGTGGCCCCNGGCGCCGCCGGNAAGGNGAACAGCATGGCCGTCGACCTGTCCGAGGAGATCAAACAGCTGGATGCCACGTTGACCGGCATCGAGACGGTTCTCGACGTGGAGGGGTTGCGCCGTCGCGCCGAGGATCTGGAGCGTCAGGCCGCGGACCCCGACCTCTGGTCCGATCAGGACCGGGCCCAGGCTGTCACCCGCCGGTTGTCGTCGACGCGCGGGGACATCGCCAGGGTGGAGGGGCTGCGTCGCCGTCTTGACGACATCGCCGCCGCCGCGGACCTCGGCGATGAGGATCTGCTCGCCGAGGCCGCAGCCGATCTTCCCAGGCTGTCCAGTGACATCGCCGGTCTCGAGGTTCGGACCCTGCTGTCCGGCGAGTACGACGAGCGGGACGCGATCGTGCAGCTCTCGGCCGGGGCCGGCGGGGTGGACGCGGCCGACTGGACGGCGATGTTGCTTCGGATGTACCTGCGGTGGGCCGAGCGGCACGGCTACGCCACGGAGGTCTTCGACACCTCCGAGGCCGAGGAGGCGGGTCTGAAGTCGGCAACTTTCCAGGTCAAGGCGCCCTATGCGTACGGGACGCTGCGCAGTGAGCACGGGGTGCACCGGCTCGTCCGGATTTCGCCGTTCGACAACCAGAACCGGCGGCAGACCTCCTTCGCCGGGGTCGAGGTCACCCCGGTCGTCGAGCTGTCCGACCACGTCGACATCGACGACAAGGATCTGCGTATCGATATTTTCCGTTCGTCCGGTCCGGGTGGGCAGGGGGTCAACACCACCGACTCCGCGGTCCGCATCACGCATCTGCCCACGGGCATCGTGGTGACGTGTCAGAACGAGCGCAGCCAGCTCCAGAACAAGGCCGCCGCGATGATCGTGTTGCAGGCGAAGCTCCTGGAGCGGCGGCGGGCCGAGGAGGCGGCGGAGAAACAGCGCATCACCGGCGGGCCACAGGACGTCTCCTTCGGATCGCAGATCCGTAACTATGTCCTCCACCCGTACCAGATGGTGAAGGATCTGCGTACCGACACCGAGACCTCGAACACCAGCGGTGTTCTCGACGGCGAGCTCGATGATTTCATCGACGCGGAGATCCGGTGGCGGCGGTCGGTTGAGAACCAGGCGTGAGAGGGTTCTTCGGAGCTTTTGTCGACGCCTGGGATGTGTCTGGTTCCGGACTGAGCGGGCAAGCCTCGCCGCACCGTCCGGGCGCTCGTGGCCCGGCGAGACGATGAGCGCCCGGCGCCCGGCGCTCCGGTTCCGGAGTTCCGGAGTTCCGGAGGTTCGGAGTTCCGGGGGTTCGGGGGTCTGGAGATCCCCCGTTTCCGGGACGGCATCCGAATGTCGCCTGCCTCTCGGGGAACGGACGGTGAAAAGACAAAGATCCGGCCGTGGTGGGAACGTCGGTGTGACGTAGGCCCGGCCGGCGGCTCGGCCCGGCCCGGCGTCGGGGAAGGACTCCACCGGATCTCCTGACGCCATTGGCATGCCGGGTATACACGTGTAGAGTTCCGGGTAGTTCGCGGACCGTTCGATTTTTTAGTTTCGGTGTCTTGATCTGGTCCGCCTACTGCTTCACCCGATGGGATGTACGCCCGTGTCACCTGGTCGTTCACAATTGCGAACCGCTGTCGCGGAGGGAGTGCGGTCTGTGTCCCTGCACACGAATGCACGCATGTATATGTGTGGAAATAACGGTGCAAATCCGGGCAAGATGGCCAGTCTCGCCGGTACGGGAACGCCGTGACCTCCCTGGCGCCTGCGGCGTCCGGCGCCGCAGGCGGCGTGTTCGAGGGTGCGCCCACGATGCCCCTGCCCGTCCTTATGTACCACGGCGTCGGTGATTCGGTGAGTGCGGACTTCCGACGCTGGGAGGTCCCTCCCGGTGCCTTCGCCGAGCAGCTCGAGGCCCTCGTCGAAAGCGGCTACCACCTCACCGGTCTCACTGACGCGCTGGCACATCCCACCCGCCGCCAGGTGGTGATTACCTTTGAGAACGGCTTCGAGGACTTCGTCACCACCGCGGTGCCCGCTCTGCGGGCGATCGGGGCCAGCGCTACCCTGTATGTGCCGACCGCCTTCGTCGGCCGGCGCGCCACCTGGCTGGATGGCTACACCGAGCGCAACCTCCCCCTGTTGGACTGGTCCGACCTCGCCGCGCTCGCCGGGGAGGGCATCGAGCTTGGCTCGCACGGTCACCGTCATCTGGAGCTCGACGTGGTGCCGACCGCTCTGGCGCGGTACGACGTCACCGCCAGCCGGCGGCTGATCGAGGAGAGAACCGGCCGGCGTCCGGACAGCTTCTGCTACCCCTTCGGTTATCACTGTGCGGCGGTGCGCCATGTCGTCGCGGCCGCCGGGTTCGAATCAGCCTGTGAGGTCGGATACCGCATTCATCAACCGACGTTGTCCCGGTTCGCCATCAGCCGATTGATCGTCAATCGGGCCGCTGGGGCGGCCGACATCCTTCGGCTCGTTTCCCAGGGGCATCGCGACGCCCTGCTCAGCGTCCGGCGAGGACTGCAGTCGGGGTGGCGGACATATCGAGCGGCGCGCTGGCGGCTCGGCCGAGGCGCCTGACGACGGGGGCGCGGGAAACTGGAGTCCGGGGCCCGGCGGTTACCGCGTGCTCTCTCACACGACCGCGAGCCGATAGCCCCGCTTGATGACGGTCTCGACCGCGCAGCCGGCCGGTCCCAGCGCGGTGCGTAACCGGGCGACGGTCATCTCGACCGCGTGTTCGTCGGTCAGCCCGGCCGTGCCCGTCCGGCGCAGCAGCTCGGCTCGGGACAGCACCCGGCCGGGACGCTCGGTCAGCGCGTCGAGGACTGCCGCGGTCCTGGGTGCGAGCATCACCGGCTCGCCGTTGACGATCACTGCCCCGCCCTGGACCCGCAGCACGTGCCCCGCGGCCTCGACGGTCCGCACCCGGCGACGCGGGAGCTCGTCGGACAGCGTGCGCACGAGTGCTCCGAGCCGGAACCGGTCCGGGGTCACCGTCGCCACGCCCTGCCGTTCGAGGGGGGCGGCACAGACCGGACCCACGCACGCGGGCAGTACCTCGCCACGCAGCGCGGTCAGCAGTTCGTCGAACTGTCCCATCTCCCGGGCGATCCGTAGCAGGCTCACCACGGCGGGCGCGCTGGTGAAGGTGACCGCGGAGACCCCGCCGGTGACGATGAGCTCGACCATCCGGCGGACCGGCCGCAGATCGTCCGGTGGTTCCCACCGGTACACCGGTATCTCGACGACCTCGGCACCCGCCGCGCGCAGTCCCTCGACCATGTCTGGCAATGGCTCGCCGTGTAGCTGCACCGCGATGCGCAGCCCGGCCAGGTTCTCCGTGAGCAGATGGGCGACGAGCTCGGCGCCGGATTCCGAGCGGGGCGACCAGCACTCGGTCAGCCCCGCGGCCCGGACGGCGCCGGTGACCTTCGGCCCGCGGGTGAACAGCCGGGCGCCGTCCAGCCGGTCGCGCAGCCGCTCGCCGAGCCCCCAGCCCTCGGCGGCCTCCACCCAGCCGCGGAAGCCGATTGCCGTCGTGGCGATCACCGCGTCCAGCGGCCGGGTGAGGCACTCCCGGGTCGCGGCGAGCAGCAGGCTGTCGTCGGCAAGCGGCACTATGCGCAGGGCCGGGGCATGGACCACCCGGGCTCCGCGCCGTTCGAGGAGGTTCGCGAGCTCGTCGCGGCGACGCGCGGCCGTGACCCCGACGGTGAAGCCGAGCAGCGGTGGCAGCGCGGCGCTGACGGCCGGCTCCCTCGATGTCGCCGACGCCGGGAACATCCCGGGTGCGCTGGTGGTTTCGGGCGGGCTGGTGGTTTCGGGTGTTCCGGCGGTCCCGGGTGCGCCGGACCGGTCGCCAGCGTCGGGCCGCCCGGGACTACGGATTGTCACAAGGCTACCTCCTGGGCTGGGGTCCCGCGCCGATCCCCCGGTCACCGCAGGATCGGACACGGCCATGTCCACGCGCTTGCCGGTGTGCAACGCCGGTGTTAACCGGCACCGTTGCGTATTCACGACGTCCGCATCGAGCGTTCGTCGGGCATCTCACATCCCGTCGTGTCGTGGAGTGCATGCCTTGTAGCCGGACCGACCTGACTTCGAGTCAGCGTTGACATCCTGGGTTCGTACGGTTCTGGCCGTAGCGGGTGCCCGTTCGGACCGGCACCCATCGGTTCGGACGTGCGGGTGGNGCGCGGATGTCTTCTCGATCACTGGTGGTCGTCGGCCACGGCATGGTGGGGCATCGGTTGTTGGCGGCGCTGCGGGACCGCGACGTCGAGGGGCGATGGGATGTCACGGTCCTCGCGGAGGAACCTCGGCCCGCCTATGACCGGGTGGGCCTCTCGGCGTACTTCACCGGGGCCACCGCGGAGGACCTCAGCCTCGTCGAGGACGGATTCCTTGAGCACCCCCGGCTGCGAGTGCGTCTCGGTGAACCGGTCGTCGCCGTCGATCGGGCCGCCCGGACGGTGACCACCGGTGCCGGCCGCACCTACCGGTACGACGCGCTGGTGCTTGCGACCGGTTCCTACCCGTTCGTCCCACCGGTACCCGGCCGGGAGGCCACCGGCTGCCACGTCTACCGCACGATCGAGGACCTGGATGCGATCTCCGCCTCGGCGCGCGGCAGCCGGACCGGGACCGGTGTGGTCGTCGGTGGCGGCCTGCTCGGCCTGGAGGCGGCGAACGCGCTGCGTAGCCTGGGGTTGGCCACCCACGTCGTCGAGTTCGCGCCCCGGCTGATGCCGGCCCAGGTCGACGAGGCCGGCGGGCAGACACTGCGAGCCCACATCACCGGGCTCGGGATCGGCGTCCACACCGACACGGCCACCGAGCGGATCGAGGCCGATGCCGACGGGCGGGTCGCCCGAATGGTCTTCGCCCGTCACCCCGAGGGGCTGGCCGGCCTCGACACCGACGTCGTCGTGTTCTCGGCGGGGNTCCGCCCNCGGGNCGCTCTGGCCCGCGAGTGCGGACTCGACGTCGGGGATCGCGGTGGCATCGTCGTCGACGAGGGCTGCCGCACCAGCGACGAGCACATCTATGCCGTCGGCGAGTGCGCCCTGGCGGCCGGACGGGTGTACGGGCTGGTCGCGCCCGGATACGCGATGGCCGAGGTCGTCGCGGACCGTCTGCTTGGCGGCGACGCGACCTTCACCGGCGCCGACATGTCGACCAAGCTCAAGTTGCTCGGCGTCGATGTCGCGAGCTTCGGGGACGCCTTCGGGACGACTCCCGGTGCGCTGCCTATCACGTTCGCCGACCCGGTGGCCAAGGTCTACAAGAAGCTGGTGCTCTCCGACGACGCGCGTAGCGTCCTCGGTGGCATCCTTGTCGGCGACGCGGGGGAGTACGGAACGCTGCGGGCCATGGTCGGCTCCGCCGGGGTCGTGCCGGACGATCCCGCGCGGCTCATCCTGCCGGCCGGCGACGTCGCCGGGGCCGGCGGCTCCGGGGCCGGGGTGGCGCTCTCCGCCGGGGCGCAGATCTGCTCGTGCAACAACGTCACCCACGGTCAGATCTGCGCCGCGATCAGCGCGAATGGCCTTACCGACGTCGCTGGGATCAAGGGGTGCACCAACGCGGGCACGAGCTGTGGCAGCTGCGTGCCGATGCTCAGGACGATCCTCGGCCAGCAGCTCGCCGCCGCGGGCCTCGAAGTGTCGAAGGCGCTGTGCGAGCACTTCGACGTCAGCCGGGCCGAACTGTTCGAGATCGTCCGGGTGCGGGGGATCACGACGTTCTCGCAGCTGATCGCCGAGCACGGTCGGGGCCGGGGCTGCGAGGTCTGCCGGCCGGTGGTGGCCTCGATTCTTGCCTCCCTCTACAACGGGTACGTCCTAGTCGGCGAGCAGGCCGCCTTGCAGGACACCAACGACCACCTGCTCGCGAACATGCAGAAGGACGGCACGTACTCGGTCGTCCCCCGGCTGCCCGGCGGCGAGGTCACGCCCGAGACGCTCATCCTGATTGGCGAGGTGGCCCGGGACTTCAACCTCTATACGAAGATCACCGGCGGGCAGCGCATCGACCTCTTCGGCGCCCGGGCCGAGCAGCTGCCGAAGATCTGGAAGCGGCTGACCGACGCCGGACTCGAGTCCGGACACGCCTACGGCAAGGCGTTGCGGACGGTGAAGTCCTGCGTCGGGGAGACCTGGTGCCGCTACGGCGTACAGGACTCCACCACGTTGGCCGTCGACCTGGAGCTACGCTACCGCGGCCTGCGATCCCCTCACAAGATCAAAATGGCGGTCTCCGGCTGTGCCCGGGAATGCGCGGAGGCGCGGTCCAAGGACGTCGGGGTGATCGCCACCGAGCAGGGCTGGAACCTGTACCTGGGCGGCAACGGCGGTCATCGGCCCCGGCACGCGGAGCTGTTCGCCTCCGACCTCGACACCGAGACGCTCGTCCGCTACATCGACCGTTTTCTGATGTTCTATGTGCGCACCGCCGATCGCCTCCAGCGCACCGCGCCGTGGGTGGAGAGCCTCGACGGCGGCCTTGGGCATGTCCGCGAGGTCATCGTCGACGACTCGCTGGGCATCTGCGCCGAGCTTGACACGGCCATGGCTTACCACGTCGCGACCTATCAGGACGAGTGGAAGACGACGCTGGCCGATCCGGTCGCACTGCGCCGGTTCGCCTCGTTCGTCAACGCCCCCGAGGGGGCCGACCCCGACGTCATCCACGTCCTCGAACGCGGCCAGCCCCGGCCGGCCCGCCCGGCCGAGCGGGCGGCCCTCATCGCCGGTGCCACGCTACCCGTGGTGGCTGACCGTTTCCTTGCCTATCCAGGCTCCTTGCCTATCCAGAGGGACGAAACGGACACAAAAGCCTCTGGATAGGCAAGTAGGCGCATCACGGACGATTTGGAGGCCGCCATNATCTGGACCGACATCTGTGCCCTGGACGATCTGACTCCCGATCGCGGCGTGGCCGCGCTCGTCAACGGCGCCCAAGTGGCCATCTTCCGGCTGAGCGACGGTCCCGTGCTCGCCGTCGGCAACGCCGACCCGATCGGCCTGGCCAACGTGCTCTCCCGGGGTCTCGTCGGCTCCCGCGGAGACCGGGCCGTGGTCTTCTCGCCGTTGCACAAGCAGGCGTTCGACCTGGCGACGGGGGAGTGCCTCGATGCCGAGGGGGTGCGCATCCCCGTCTACCCGGTGCAGGTGCAGGACGGTCGGGTGCTGGTCGGCCCCGTCGCGGCGGCCCGGCCGGTCAGCTGAGGCGATCAGTCGGGCGATCAGCCGAAACGGTCGGCTACGGTGATCGGCCCCGAACGGGCTGGTCAGGCCGCACACTGGGAGAAAGCCGACGCGGGAGGGGACGAAGATGACCGGTGCGCAGACAGCCCCGGGCGGATGGGTGGCCCTTGTCGGTGGCGGTCCCGGGCGGGCGGATCTGATCACCGTACGCGGTCTACGGCTGCTCCAAGCTGCGGATGTCGTGGTGGTCGACCGGCTGGCTCCCCGTGAACTGCTGGACGAGGTGCGACCCGGTACCGAGATCATCGATGCGGGCAAGGCGCCGCACGGTCACAACCTGACCCAGGACGAGATCAACGCGGTGGTCGTCGATCGGGGACTGCGCGGGTTCGGTGTCGTCCGGCTCAAGGGCGGCGATCCGTTCGTCTTCGGTCGTGGCGGCGAGGAGGCTCTGGCCTGCGCCGCGGCCGGCCTGCCCTGCGAGATCGTCCCCGGGGTGACGAGCGCCGTCGCGGTCCCCGCGCTCGCCGGGATCCCGGTGACCCACCGGGGCATCACCCAGGACGTGGCCGTCGTCAGCGGCCACATCGATCCTTCGCATCCCGGTTCCACTGCCGACTGGGACGCGCTCGCTACCGGTCCGGGCACGGTCGTCGTGCTGATGGGCGTCGGGGCACTCTTTGAGATCAGTCACGAGCTGGTGAAGCGGGGCCGCCGGCCGGAGACTCCGACCGCGGTGATCCACGCTGGCGGGACAGCCGATGAGACGATTATCATCGGGCCCCTGGTGGATATCGCCCAGCTCGCGGCCGAAGCCGCGATCAGTTCTCCCGCGGTCATCGTAATCGGAGATGTGGTTACGCTACGTGATCGACTTGCAGGCGTGATAGGTACCGTCGGGGCGGTCCCAGCGTGGCCGGGCTCAGGAGACGTGACGGGCGGCGAGGACCGCCAGTAGCATCACGATTGCGATCAGTGCGACGATCACCTGCGGTGACATCTGGAAGAAGTTCTGGCGCAGATACTCGCGCGAGGCGCGGCAGGTGGGACACCGGCCTTCGACCACTAGTCCGGCGCAGCGCGCGCAGACGAGATCCTCGCTGCCCATGGCGCCTCCTTCCCACCCGTGACGGATGCCATGATCGGGCGATCGTCGCACTTCCCCGGGATGGGGGACAACACCCGGACGTTCCGGATGGAGCACGACCGCTGGCGACGCGCACGATCGACTTCCACGTTACGCCCGCGCACGGTGGCGTGCCGCTCCGTCAAAGGTCGATCGGGCGGGCGGCGACCCGTCCGGGCTGTTCCCGGAGATTCCGGTCGGGCGTAACCTGCGGTCCCCGACCTTCGTCACGCCCTACCATACGGCTACTGAAAGTCATAGGCGTGCGGGAAGGCGCAATGATTGTTTTGAGTTCCGTGAGCAAGCGGTACCCGAACGGCGACCGGCCGGCGCTGGTCGATGTCACCGCGGAGATCGGTGTCGGTGAGTTCGTCTTCCTCGTGGGTCCGTCCGGATCGGGTAAGACCACATTGCTGCGATTGCTGCTGCGGGAGGAACGAGCGACGTCCGGCCGGGTGCTGGTGGCTGGCCGTGACGTCGCGCGGATCCCGGACCGCGGGGTGCCCCAGTTGCGCCGGCTGGTCGGCTGTGTCTTCCAGGACTTTCGCCTGCTACCGAATCGGACCGTAACGGCGAACATCGCGTTCGCCCTTGACGTGGTCGGCCGTCCTCGGCATGTCGTGCGCAGCGTCGTGCCGGAGGCACTCGACCTGGTCGGCCTCGCGGAGAAGGCGGACCGGTATCCCGACGAACTCTCCGGAGGCGAACAGCAGCGGGTCGCGATCGCCCGGGCGTTCGTTGGCCGTCCACGGATCCTGCTGGCCGACGAGCCGACCGGCAACCTCGATCCGAACACCAGCATCGAGATCGTGAACCTGCTCGACACTGTTCATCAGGCCGGCACCACCGTCGTGATGGCCACCCACAACGCGTCGCTCGTCAACGCGATGCGCCGCCGGGTGCTCGAGCTGAGCGACGGCGCGCTGATCCGGGACGAGGCTCGCGGACGTTACAACCAGGATGATCTGGCGGTGCCGATGATTCCCCGGCCCCGGCCCAGGGTGCCGGCCGACCGGGTCCGCTGATGCGACCGGGTCTGCTGGCGTCGCTGCTGTGGACGGGCCTGCGCCGCAACCTGGCGATGACCTGTGCCATGATCATAACTGTCACGATCTGCCTGGCGTTGCTGGGGTCGGGCCTGCTCCTGCGGGCGCAGGTGCACACCATCGACGACTTCCTGCTCGACCAGATCGAGGTCGTCGTTGATCTCTCCGATGGCATCACCCCGGGCGAGCGGTCTGCCCTCGATGCCGAGATCGCGGCGGATCCACTGGTCGCCGACGTGCGGTACGAAAGCAAACAGCAGGTGTACGACCGTTTCCGCCGGGACTTCCGTGGATCGCCCGACGTCCTCGCCGGTGTCGGACCCGACGACCTGCCCGCGGCGCTACGACTCACGCTTACCGATCCGCGAGCGGCCCGCGACATCGTCGTCACCTACACCGGCCTCGACGGGGTGGAAGCTGTTCGCGACCAGCGCGGCCTGCTTGACCCGTTGTACCGGTTCCTCGACGCCTTCACAGCGGGCGCTTTCGCCCTCGCCGGCGTGCAGGCCCTGGCGTCCTTCGCCCTCATCTACACGATGATCCGGATCTCGGCGCACGCCCGGCGACGGGAGACTTCGATCATGAAGATGGTCGGTGCTTCCAACGGAACAATCCGGGCTCCGTTCGTCTTGGAGATCGCGGCGGTGGGGCTGGTTGGCGGGCTGCTCGCCACGGGCGTGCTTGCGTTGGCCAAGATCTACCTGGTGGACGGCCGGTTCGCGAAGCAGACGATGTTCCCCCTGTTCGGTTGGTCGGCGGTCTGGGAGACCGCGGCCGTCGTGCTGGGGGTCGGTGTGCTCGCCGCCGCCGTGATGGCTTCGGTGGCGCTCCGCCGTCATCTGCGGGTCTGAGGCGTCATCCGTCGCTCGGCCCCGGTTCGCTTCGATTCGATTCGATTCGATTCGAACTGGACATCATCCTCGATGAATACTTCCTTGAGATAATCTTTGGGTGACACCTCATATTGGCGTCCCTCCGGGCTCGTCCAGGTGAAATGTCCAGGCCTGGGCTGGCACACGGACCATCCCTTCTGCGTGGATTGATCAGGAGATGATGTGCCCGGCCGCCCCGGTCTTCTCGTAGCTCCTTGCTTGGCGTCACGCCTAGGCCGCTTTTCACCCGAGTGTTTCAGCCGGTGATGCCTCCGGCATTTTGGCCCGAGGTTCTGCTCGCTCGTCTGGCCACCTCGACGATGCGGCCTGGTATGATCAAGATCGCAGTGAATGGAAGGCTGCTCGCATCCCGGAAAGACACATGTAGGGTTTCGAGTTCGAACATGACGAGCCAGGGCGGCCGAGGGAAAGCGACGCCGGCTGACCTCCAGAACTCGTCCTTCCGGCGGATCCATCAGTATCCGCCGCCATGTGCACCGGGGGTTCTCGGCCATCTCGCGAACGAGTCCGGCCGGTATCGGGCCATAACCGGGAAGTTCCGCCGGCTGTTCCGACATACCCAGCAGACAGGAAGCCGACACGACCACCTGCATCTCGATACTTACACGGTCACGATCCCGCCCCATCAGCAGGTCGTAGAAAACGTCGGCCCGACGCTGCTCGAGCCCGCGACCGTCCTGCGCACCGCCCGCCCTCCTCGCCAGAAGGTCCACTCGTCGAAACGCCGCGAGCATGCGGTCCGCCGGAAGCGAGGCCGAGATGCGGCCCATACCATCCGGCTCGGCCCGCACCGTCACCCGACGCGCCTTCGTCGCCCTGCGGCGACGCTGTTCCGCGCCCTGAGGGTCTACCAGCACCACACGCCGTCGAACGGCGGCCGCGAACGCTGCGTGGCTCGGCCGCCCACCCCGACGCAGAACCGTCTCCGCCACGTCCGCGGCCTGGTCGTCCGACAGGTTGGCTGTCAGTCGTTCCAGCACGGTCAGCCGCTGGGAATCTAGCTCACCATGTTCCAGGGCAGTCAGCGCGGCCGGCATGCGGCGGACGACGCCGACCGCGAAACCCAACTGTTTGTTTCCCGCCGCTGATGACATTCTCAGCTCGGCGGCCAGTTCGTCTCCCGCGAACTCGTGAAATCCCCTAGCAACCCCGCTCTCATCCTCTTCCGTGGGCGGCCGTAGCTGCGCGAACCTCGCTCTCACGAGCAGCCGTGCCGCCTCCCAGCGCGCGATCTCCCGACCGATCTCCACATCTGCCCGGAGACATCCGTCCGCGTCGAGTTCAGCTACACGACGACCATAAACCATCGATGAGTCCAGATGACGGGAAAGAGAACCACGGTCGTCGACTCCGGTGTCGCGGGGGCCCAGAGCCTCTGCTTCCTCGCGCGGGCTGGACTTGCCTGAACTGGACTCGCCCGGACTGGACTGTGAGCCGGGCCGAAGCGATGAACCGGGTCTGGTCACTGGATGCATCATGCCGCCTGTCATGGGCGCGTAGAGGGAGCGGTTGGATCTGCCGGCAGGAATCGCCGCCGATCCGCCTGAACACTCTGGCCATCGAACTTGTGTTCGAGTATAGTACTCGCTGGCACCGTTCATCAAGTCCATCGTCATCAAGTCCATCGTCTCGACGGCCGAGCAAGCTCGACAGCCGAGCAAGGAGGTGGAAGGTGCTGAACGCCCAGGTCGCGCCGCCGCGGCGGCTCCTCCGCGGGGCGCGCTGACGGCGCTCGTCGCCCTACGGAGCGCTCGGCGACGTCACCCGGGCCACGCCGGCGACCGACGATGGCGCTCACATGATCGATACCATGGGTGTCCTCGCGGTGGAGCCGGCGTGTCACCGACGCGGGAGGCAGGACGTAGGTTCGGAGAAGATTTCGCGAACGGTGTGGGAAGAGGGACAGGACAGTGCCGAGGGAGACGGGGCGCAGACTGATCGCGCAGAACAAGCGCGCCCGGCATGACTACGACATCCTCGACACCTACGAGGCTGGGCTGGTGCTCCGTGGCACCGAGGTGAAGGCGCTGCGGGCCGGGCGGGCCTCGCTCGTCGACGGGTTCGCCCAGATCAGCGATGGTGAGATCTGGCTGCACAACGTGCACATCCCCGAGTACACCGAGGGGACCTGGACGAACCACGCTCCCCGCCGCAAGCGCAAGATGCTGCTGCACCGGGCGGAGATCGAAAAGCTGGTCGGTAAGACCCAGGAGGGTGGGCTCACGCTGGTCCCGCTCTCGCTCTACTGGAAGGACGGGCGGGCGAAGATCGAAATTGCGCTGGCGCGTGGCCGCAAGTCCTACGACAAACGGCACGCGATCGCGGAGCGGGACGCGGCCCGGGAGATCGGCCGGGCGATGGGCCGCCGAGCCAAGGGGCGCTACCTCTGATAGCCAGCCGTCCATGACACCGTCCGTGGTGCCGCCGATGTTCCTGTCGACGTTTCTGTCGATGTTCCCGTCGTCGTTATTTCGTCGTCGTGCCGCGGATTCGCCGGTTCCGGCAGCATCCGGGTCGCCGTGACCGCCTCCGACGGCGACCGGCTGGCGCAGTTCGAGGCCCTGCTGAGCGCCCAGGGTAAGGCGGTGCTGGCGGCGGCGGTCGCGGCATTTGCCGAGGATGAGCGTGCCGGTGGAGGCGCGGCCCGGGAACTGGCTGTCGGTGCCCGCCTGCGCGCCGAGGGCGTGTCCCCCGCGCTCCTCGCCGCCGCGTTCACTCAGGCGGAGCTGAGGCGGCGCGCGATGGTCAAGTTTGCTCGGGCCGATCGGATGTTCTTCACCCGAGCCGGGTTGGAACAAGCGTCCTCGCAGGCGGCGGCCGAGCATCGGGCCGCGCGGTTCGCCGGTCTGTGCCGGCTCGCCGACCTGTGCACGGGGATCGGCGGGGACGCGTTGGCCCTCGCGCGGGGCCGGGAGATCATGCTCGTCGACCGGGATCCGGTTCATCTGCGGATGGCCGCGCTCAACGTCGCCGTCCACGCGGTCGAGGGCACGACGGTGCTGCCCACGACGGTGCTGCCCACGACCGCGCCGCCCACGGGATCGACCGTGCCGACGGGATGCCTCGAGACGCGCCTGTCCGACGTGCGGGAGGTGGACCTCTCCGGATGCGACGCCGTGTTCGTCGATCCGGCCCGGCGTGCCGGCGACCGTCGGTTGGTGTCGCGGGCGAGCGAGCCGCCGCTGGCCTGGTGCTTCGGGCTTGCCGACAAGGTTGCGGCCGTCGCGGTGAAGGCCGCGCCAGGGCTGGCGACGGAGCTGGTTCCCCCCGGCTGGGAGATCGAGTTCGTGGCCGACGGACGGGATCTCAAGGAGGCCGTACTGTTTTCACCGGCCCTCGCGACCGCCCCGCGTCGCGCCACTGTGCTGCCCGGGCCGGGCGGCTCGGCGTCCCTGCGGGCCAGGGGAGCGCCGGTGAGCCTCACCGGGACCCCGGATCCAGTCGTCCCGGCGGATACAGGTCGGGCGGGTCGGGTGGGTCGGGTCGGCGAGCTAGCCGGTCGGGTAGCGGCTCCGGGCCGGTTCCTCCACGATCCGAGCCCGGCGGTCACTCGGGCGGGCCTGATCGGCGAGCTCGGGCGGCGCCTCGGAGCCTGGCAGATTGATCCGATGATCGCCTTCCTGACCTCCGACGAGGCAGTGACGACCCCCTTCGCCCGCCTGCTGTGCATCGAGGCCGAGCTGCCCTTCGACGTGCGCCGGATCGCGGACCTGTTGCGGTCTCGTGAGATCNGGTCGCTGGACGTCCGGCGACGCGGTCTCGCCGGCGACGTCGAGGAGATCCGTCGCCGGTTGCTACCCCGCCGTCGTGATCTGATTCCCGGTGGACCGGCCGTCACCGTGGTGATGACGAGGCTGCGTGGAGCTCCCTGGGCCTTCGTCTGCACCCCGGTATCGGATGTCGGGGGTATCGGATGTCGGGGCGGTGGCGACCGACTCTCATGACCGACCGACTCTCATGACCGACCGATCCCGGTGGACGCCATCGGGGGCGAAACAGGAGTGACGTTCATGCGTGTTGCCTTCGTCGGACTGGGCACGATGGGATTTCCCATGGCCGGTCACCTGGTTCGGGCCGGGTTCTCCACCACCGCGTTCAATCGCACGGCCGCGACCGCGGCACGCTGGGCCGAGGAACATTCCGGCCGGATCGCGCCGTCGCCCGCCGCCGCGGCGACCGAGGTCGACGTCGTCTGCCTCTGCGTCGGTGCCGATGACGACGTCCGCGAGGTCGTCCTCGGTGCCGACGGGGTGCTGGGGGCGCTTCGGCCTGGTGCGATCATCGTCGATCACACGACGACCTCCGCGGAACTTGCGGAGGAGATCGCGGCGCGCACCGCCGAGGTCGGCGTCGGTTTCGTCGATGCCCCGGTCTCCGGCGGGGAGGCGGGTGCCATGGCCGGCCGGCTGAGCATCATGTGCGGTGGGGATCCTGAGACGATCGAGCGGGCCAGGCCGGTGCTCGCCGCCTACGGCGCGACCATCACGAGGATCGGGCCGGTCGGTAGCGGACAACTCACCAAGATGGTCAATCAGATTCTGGTGGCGGGAGCCGTCGAAGGGGCGGCCGAGGCCATCAACTTTGCTATTGCCGCCGGTCTGGACACCGATCTGGTGCTTTCCGCCGTGGCCGGCGGCGCCGCCAACTCGTGGTACCTGGCGAATCGTGGTCAGACCATGGTGCGCGACGAGTTCGATTTCGGGTTTGCGGTCGACTGGATGCGCAAGGATCTGCGGATCTGCCTTGCCGAGGCGGGCCGGCGTGGTATCCCGCTGCCGATGATCGAGCTGGCTGAGCGGGATCTCGCAGCTGCCCAGGCGGACGGCGAGGGCGGTCTCGACACGACGGTCGTCATCCGGCAGCGGCGCCGTGCGACCAGGCCGGGCGGCGCGGGTGGCGAAGTCTCTCCGGCTTCCTGATCATGGCGCCGCAACGGTGCCGGTCACGGTGGCGATCAGGCAGCCGGCGACGGTACCGGTCGCCAGGACGAGCGGGACGATCCGGCCGAGATGGAGCAGGCACAGGCCCCCGATCAGGGCTCCGGCGAACATGGCGACGGGGCCGGCGAACCGCCGCGTCCGCCGCGCCCCACCGCGGCCCGTTCCTCCGCCGAGCCGGGAGTCGATGATGATCCCGGTCAACGTGCTGGTCAGCACATTCGTCGGGATGTCCGGAACGGCCATCCGCCGAGCCGTCGCGTGCTGCAGGCCCATCGCGAGGGCCAGCGGGAGGATGACGGCATAGGGCCGGGCCCCGGGGATCTCGGGGATCTCGGGTTCCGTACCGAGTCCCTGGGTGACCAGCGTGGCGATCAGCGCGCCGGCCATCAGCCCGGTCTGCGCGGCCATCGCGATGATCAACCACGAGAAGCGGCGACCGCCGATTATGGTCACCGTGCCGATCCGTCCGGCGATGACGGCTCCGGCCAGGAAGCCAGCCAGGGCCAGCGCCGACAGGTCGGCGGACAGGCCCGGGGCCCCGGCCAGCGCAAAGGCCAGCAGGACGACGTTTCCGGTCATGTTGGCCACGAACACCCGGCCGAGTCCGAGAAAACTGACCGCGTCGACGAGACCGCTGAGGATCGCCAACGCCACCAGCAGAGTCGGCAGCCGCCGACGCTGGTCGGGGGACGGTCGCATGGGCACAGTTTCACCGAGCGACGGCCCGTGCGGCGGAAGGCGGGAACTCCCGGCGCCTCTGATTTCGGCGGCTCTGATCTGATCTTCTGATCTGATCAGAGCCGCAACGGACGGACCGGAGCCGCGGCGAGCGCGGGAGTGCTCCGCCAGTCGACCCCGGGAACGTCGATGTAGAGCTCGATCTCGTTGCCATCCGGGTCGAGGATGTACAAGCTGTGGGTGACCGTGTGATCCGACGCGCCGACGACGGTCACATCCGCGTCGTGCAGACGGGCGAGCACCGCGCGCAGCTCGTCGTCGCTGTCGCCAACCTTCAGCCCGAAGTGGTACAATCCCACCCGCCGGCCCTGGGGTATGGCCGCCGCGTCCTCGCCGACCTCGATGAGGAGCAGCTCGTGGTGGGTGCGTCCGGAGGAGAACGCGGCGGCCGGGGCCCGCAGTGGGTTGCCGTCCGCGCCCGCCGGGTCGGGAAAGATCTGCCGCCAGCCGAGTACGTCCCGGTAGAAGGCGCTGGAACGCTCGATGTCCCGGACGTAGAGGACGAGATGTCCCAGTTCCTTGATCTCCACGGTGATCTCCCGAGGCGCTGGTCGTCTGGTAGCCGTTATCCATACAACAACTCCGTACAACGACGTTGCCCGCGACGGCATGCCCACGGGGCCGGGCCGCTGTGACGCGCGGCCGCCACGCCCGCCACAGCCGCCACATCGGAAACCCGTTGGTACGCGGGGTGCCCGACGTGGGAACATGGAGCCGGCGTCCGAGCGTTGGACGCAGTGACGCGCGCGATGGGTCGGGTTGGCAGGAGCGTCTGTTGGCTGGTGCCGGCGTCTGCGTCTGCGTCTGCGTCTGCGTCTGCGTCTGCGGTACACTGAAACGTCGTAACTGATCAGAACTTGGGGGTGACCGGCTTCGACTCCGGACGTCGAGGCAGGGGAAGCGGGCCGAGGATGAGCGGTTATCTCGTTAACGATCCGTTCAGAACAACAGCTGCCAACAAGACGCAGCCCACTACCCCCACTTACGCGCTCGCCGCTTAAGAGGGACTAGGTAGTCGTCAGTCTGGGAGAGCCTCCGGCCCAGAATCTGACGTCGCTAGGAGGATCACCGGCTGACCTGGTCGCGGGGTCGGTCGGGACATCAAACAGCGACTGAGCCTATGTCGGCTTGCCTGCGTGTCCGACGAGGCTGAGAAACAAGTAGCAGGATGCGCCCGGAGAAGCCCTGTGTCGGGGCCGGAGGACGCGGGTTCGATTCCCGCCACCTCCACGAGAGGCCCGGCCTTTGGCCGGGCCTTTTTCGTGCCCTGACCAGCATCGACGCCAGCCGGCCGCACCACGCGGGGTCCGGCCGGAGGCTCGCTGGGCGATGGCTGGGCGACGCGCCTACGGCGAGGGATCGCCGCGGCGACCGCCTCGGCCGCGGCTTGGCCCGTCGACCGAAGCATGTGCGCGTAGATCTTCCCCGTGATCGCTGGCGAAGAGTGACGAAGCCTCTTCGAGATGATCGTGATATCGAGGCCTGCGGCCAGCTGGATGCTGGCGCTTCCGTGGCGCAGATCGTGGAGACGACGGCGGGGGAGCAGCCCTCGGCCAAGCTCGGTCCCCGCATCGAGGACGACCGACAGCGGCTCGGCGAGTGTGAGGAGATACCGGCCGCCTACCCGGTGCGCGCCCACGACCCGCACCGTGTGGCCGGCGTCCTCCCGGCCGACGTAGACGTTCCAGTCGCCGGCGGCCTTCCGGTAGAGGTTCCCGATCGCTACCTCGGTCGCACCGACGGCCGCGGCGACCTTCACTGTGCCCAGCAGGCCGGCCCGCTTCGCGATGACGTGCATGTGCCGGGTCACGTATTCCGGGTCCAGGTGGCGCCCGTCTGGCCGCGTGAAGATCAGGTCGCGGAGCTGCGTCGGGACGCCGTGTTCGTTCGGCAGCGTGCCGTTGTTCCACGCCAGGCCAACATCGGCGCGCTCCTGCTCCTGGGCGACCTGCCAGGCGAGCAGGCTGTCGACTGTGCCCGCGTCGACATCGACCTTGTTCTTGCTGCCTGACGTCTTCGGTGGCCCGACGTGCGTCTCCTTGCCCGACCGGGTGATCTGCTGGCGAATCCGTAGGACCCCGGTGAGCACGTCGAGGTCGGGCCAGGTCAGCCCGCACAGCTCGCCGCGGCGCAGCCCATGCAGTGCGGCGAGCTCGTAGAGCGCGAAGAGCCGCTCGCCGGCCGCCTCGTCGAGGAAGACGCCGACGTCTTCCGCCTCCCAGGGCTCAACCTCGGGTGCCGCGTGCTCGGGCAGTTCGACAGTCACGGCGGGGTTGAAGGGGATCATCCGCTGGCGTAGCGCGTGGTTCAGCGCCGCCCGCAGCATGTCGCGGATGTCGCCGAGCGTCGCCCGCAGCATGTCGCGGATGTCGCCGAGCGTCGCCGGCCCGACGGGGTTACGCCGGGTCGGGTTGGTCTCCTCGATCCGGCGGAACATCGTGTCGATGTGATGGGACTGGAGTCCGGCGAGCGGCAGGTCGCCGAGGTACGGGACGAGGTAGAGCCGGATGAACTGCTCGTAGCGCGCCCGGGTGGACGGCCGCAGCTTTCGTTTCGATGGCAGCCACTGCTCGGCCAGGTAGGTCCTGACGGTGAGGCCGCCGGCGTGGCGCTGCCCGGCGCGGACCGTCCCGATCGCCTCGTCGGCAGCCTTCTCCGCCGCCGTCTTCGACGGCTCCCTGCCTTTCAGCTCCTTTTTGCCGACGAGGGTCTGCAGTTCTTTGGGCACGTAGACGCGCCATTCCCAGAACCCATGGCCCCGCTGTGACAGCTTCGGGCACTGCCCGTACGGATATGCCGTCCGGGTCTCGGGGTCGCGGCACCCACACAGATGCTTGACCGTCGGCTTCACTCGCCTTCCTCCGGCTCGGAGAGGAGTACACGCAGCCAGTCGGAGCCGCTCGGTGCTGGACCCCCACCCACGTTCTCAGGCATGCCTGGATCGAGGCTGTCGACATCGGCGAGGCTGGGCGGCAGCGGCGGCGGGGTCAGGCCGGTCGCCCGGATGGCGTCCCGAAGCCGCTTCAGGTACTGAGCCGCCCGGCGAGCAGTCTTCTCCGCAATGAAACGTTCGCTGGTCGCGCTTTCGAGTGCGCGGCTGGCAGCCATTCTCGCAGCGTGATATTCACCGTCCGACACGCCGCCGGGCACCATGCGGGCTCTCGCGCTCGCCACCCTCTCAGCGACGCGCTCAGCCTCACCTCGCGCGGCGATGGTGTAGTTGATCTCGGCTGCGTGCCTACGAAAGATCTCCTGCGTGCTGACCTGAGCCCACGGCGGTAGGCCATCCGGCGACGCATCGCCAGCGAACCACCGCGCCGCGTCCCAGGTAGGGACCACTCGGCCGGGCATAGCCTCGACGGTCTCGACGTGGCCGAGCGGATACAGCAGTTGCAGGGGCGGGACCCCGAGCACCGCGGCGAGAACGACCAGCTCGGCGACGGTCACGCCCGGCCGTCGCTCGTTTTCCGTGTTCGCGATCAGCGATCTGCTGATCTGGAGTCCCAGTTCCGAGCAGCGGTCGGCCACCTGCTGCGCGCTCAGTCCAAGGCGGGTCCGTTGGCGCCGGATCTCAGCGCCGATCACTCGGGCCTGCCTCTCCGACCAGTCGGGGTTGTGCATACAGGCACAGTAGGCGATCGCGCCCGGTCCTAGTTGACATGTGGCGATCGTACGGGTAGTTCTGGGTCTGTACTCACAGATGCTCATAATTTGATCCAATTTGACCGGGGAGGCTGCGCGTGGGAGCACAGGATGCCGGGGCGGGAGAGATGGGGCAGCGGGGTCGGCTGAGTGTGGCCGAGATCCGGGCGCGCAGGGGCAGTGGAGCGCTGAGCAGTTGCGTGCGCTGCCGGTCATCGTGGACGTCGAGACGGCGGCGTCGATCCTCGACATGGGGCTGACCAAGGCCAGGGCCATGGTCCGCGCCGGTACCTGGCCGACCCGCGTCATCCACAACGGCGATCGCTGGCTGGTCCCCGTTCGGCCCTTGCTGGAGCTGCTCGGTATCGAGCCGACCGCCGCGTGACCTCGGCCAGGCCCTCGACGGCCGGCTGGTCTACCTGGGAGGTCGAGGACCGAGCGCTGTGGGAGATCGGCCTCGACGTGGTCTCCAGCGCGCCTGCCACCCGCTGGCGCAGGCGCCGGCCGCGCGGCACCGACGGCACGGCCAGCCGGTGAGCACCGCCGACGAGGACGAAATCGTTCACGCCGAGCGGGTCGTGCTCGGCGCGCTGATGTACGCCGACCCCACGACGATGGTCGACGCGATCGCCCGGCTCGACCAAGGCGCGGACTTCCGGTTGCCATCCCACCGGGTGATCTACCGGGTGATCGTCGAGCTCTGGGCGGCCGACGTCCCACCCGACCCGAGCGCCGTGTGGGCGGAGGTCGGACGCCGCGCGGCAGCGGATCGGGCCACGCCCCATCACGGTCTTCAGAGCACCGATCTGACGGACATGGTCGCCGTGGTCCCCAACCTGGCGATGGTGCCGTACTACGTCGCCAAGGTGGCGGCTGCAGGCGACCGGCGCCGGACGGCCGAGGCGCTCGCGCTCGCCGCCGAGCGGATCGGGAAGGGCGCTGACGTCGACCAGGTCGCCGGCGACGTCGTCAAGGTGCTCGCCTCGCGGGGCCGCCCTGCTCGTTCGGGCCGGCGCGCCCGCGTGACGTGGGCAGACACGATCGACCCTGAGCCGGTCGTGTGGGCCTGGACGGACGAGGGCGAGGGGCGGATCCCGGCGGGTGCTCTGTCGCTCGCCGCGGGCCGAGAGGGCACCGGGAAGTCCTCGTTCGGGTTGTGGATCACCGCTCAGGTCAGCCGTGGCCTGCTCCCGGGCTCGTTCTACGGCACGCCACGGCCGGCGCTCTATGCCGCCGTCGAGGACTCCTGGAAACACACCCTCGTCCCGCGTCTGATCGCGGCCGGTGCCGACCGCTCCAAGGTCGCCCGGTTCGACGTGGTCCAGGACGACGACGCCGAGGTCGCGCTCTCCCTGCCGGTCGACAACGACCTACTCGAAGAGACGATCACCGATCTCGGTGCCGCGCTCGTCGTGATCGACCCGCTGATGTCGGCGCTCGACGCCACACTCGACAGCCACCGAACCCGGGAGGTTCGCCGCGCGCTGGACCCGCTGGCCGGGATCGCGGACCGCACGGGCGCCGTCATCCTGGGAATCGCCCACTTCAACAAGTCGAGCGGCACCGATGTAGCCCAGCTCATCACCGGCTCCGGGGCCTTCAAGGACGTTCCCCGGGCCGTGTTCGGCTTCGCCCGGGACGACTCGGAGGACGCCTCGGCTGCCGGCGGTCGTGTCATGACGCAGGTGAAGAACTCGCTCGGCAGGGACGATCTCCCCTCGCTCACCTACGGCATCGCGAGCGCGGTCGTCGAAACCGGGCGCGGCACGTCTCACGTCGGCCGGCTCCACTTCACCGGACGCACCGACCGGACCGTCGCCGACGTGCTCAGCTCCTCCAGTGCACCCGACCCCGACGCCGAAGCCGACCGCGCGGAAGCCGCCGACTGGCTACGCGACTACCTGACCGGGCACGGTGGCGAGGCGTCGCCGAGGGACATCGAGAAGGCCGGCCGAGCCGACGGGTTCAGCACCGATCAGCTCAAGCGCGCGAAGCGCAAGGCCGGAGTCCGATCCGAGAAATCCAGCATGGCGGGCCCCTGGGTGTGGCGAATCGACGTCACAGACAGCAACCGGCAGCGGTCCGGCGGGAGTATCCCCGAAGAGCGCGGCGACGAAGCGCGCACCGAAGGGAGCACCTGCGCGGCATCGAATGGTGACCACGCAGAGTGGTCGGTTTTCGGGCCGGTCGCCTCATGACCGGCGGTCCCGTCTCGGCCGGCGGGNGGTCGCCGGCCGGCCNGACGGCCTACGCCTCGGCGGCCCTCGCCAGAGGGCGAGCGACCATGAACCATTCCGCGGACATCCGCCGGTCGTTGACCTCGACGATGCGGCCGGACTCATCGCGCGTGACGCAGATGATCCGAAAGACGGGTACGCCAGCGGGAATCCCGAGGATCGCGGCTTCGTCGCCGGTCGGCATCCGCGCGCCGTAGAGATCCTCCCAGGACAGGTGGAGTCCCATGTCCTGCTCCATGCGGTCGAAGATCCCGCCTGGCCCGCTGTTGATCGCTTCGAGGACGGTCCCGTGTGCCAGGTCGGCGGGGATGTAGGACGTGGCGATCTGGAGGACTTCACCCCCTGGTGGCCCCATCCGCCGGTCGCGGATGACGACTTCGGCGTTCGCGTCGGGTAGGCGGAGTATCCGCGCGATGTCGGCGGGGGCCGGGCCGCGCGACAGCGACGGCGGGACGAGCGCGACCCAGTCGACCGCGGCGGGGTCGAAGTAGTAGCCGCGTTCGTCACGGTAGACAGCGCGGTCTCGAATGACGTGCTGGGTGTCGAGGGCTGGGCGGCGCCGGACGAACGTCCCGAAGGGTGGCCGCCGGTCGATGAGCCCCTCGACTTCGAGCGGAGCGAGCGCTTGGCGCACGGTCGGCCGCGACGTCCCCCACTGCTCGGCGAGCGCCTTCTCAGGCGGGAGCTTCGCGCCTGGCGGCAAGGTGCCGTCCGCGATCTGACGGCGCAGGTCCGCCTCGATCCTCCGGTAGATCCGCTCCTCGGGCGCCATGGCCAGACCGTACTGGGAGACGGTCTTGACAGTCACTACCAGAGTGACGGTATTGACTGTCTATACAGTTCCCTCTACCGTGGGAGACGCCAGCCCAGGACATGTCGGCGCAGGAGGGCCCGTGACGGACAAGACGCCCAGCCCGCCGATCGTGGTGGAGCGCTGCGAGTGTGGCGCCTTGGTCGCCGAGCACCGCGGCGACGGGTGGCGTGAGGCGGGGGCCTGCGGATCGCTGGTCGCGTTCGCCCCGGCTGCCCTGGCAGGCGTCGACTCGGTGGTCTGCCTTGGCATCGACGGCGCGCCGTGCGGCCATCTGGGCGCTGAGCACAGCGACGTCGACGAGGTGGGCGGCTGCCGCTGGTGCGGCTGCACCCGCAGCTACGACCACGGCAAGCCGGGCGACGACGACCCGGAGGGCACTATCTCCGAGGTCGTCATCGGTGGCGCCCGCTGGACGTGGCGACATGAAGGCGCCGGTATCTGGACCCGGGTCGACAGCGCCGAGCGGCACACCACCGCCCAGCTGAGGGCGCTCGGCGCGACCGCCCAGTGGACCGCCAGCGAGACGGCCCGATGAGCGCCAAGCTGCCCGGGCCGCACCGGGAACCGGCCGACCTCGACCGCCGAGTCCTGGCCGCGCAGCTGCGCGCCCTCGCCGACAACTACGACGCCGCGATCACCGCCACCGAGCAGGTGATCCACGGCGGCGACACACCGCCCGACGCCGACCTCGACGACCTGCGGCAACACCGATCAGCCCTGATCGGCTCGTGGCACCGCCTGCGCGCCGAGGCCGACAACCTCACGGGCGATGCCCGATGAACCGCCGTGGCTGTGGCCGGCGCAGGCACGGAGCGGGGTGGCGGAAGTGAGCACCCGCGAGCCGGCCAGCGGCCTGGCGGACGAGCGGGCATCGCTGGCCGTCGCCCGGACGAACGTCGCCGCCGAGGTCGCCTTCCTCGTCCGGACCGCTGCCCGGCGACTCGTCGCCGACGACCCGGACCTGTCCAGACAGACGGCTGCCGCGATCAGCGAAGGGCGCGCCGTGCTGGCGGACCTCGACCTGCGGGTCGCCGCGCTCGACCGCAAGGAGGAATCCCAGTGATCACGTTTCACCGGCCGGGCTGGCTTGAGCGCACTGCTCGCCGGGCGCTGCCGTTCCTCCTCGGCGCCGGCGCGTTCGCCGTTGCCGGCGTCCACACGGTCGCCGCGTCGCCGAGTGGGCCGGCCAGCCGCTGTGGGCTGCGGTCGTCATCACCGGCACCGGCGAGGCCATGGCCGTCGCCGCCGTCCTCGAGGTCCGCCACCGCCGCCGGACCGGCGGCGGTCTGTTCTGGCCAGTTCTCGTCACGATCGCCGCGTTCGGCTTCTCCGCCGCCTGCAACCTGACCGCCGCCCTGGTCCGCAGCGACGGCGGCAGGCTCGCCGGCCATCCGGGAGCGTGGCGTCCGGCGATGGCGGTGTGGCCGGTCGTCGCCTTCGCGCTCGTGACGCTGATGAAGGCCACGGGCGGACACGGCGACGACGAGGCCCAGCCCGACATCCCGGCCGCGCCAGCCCCGGCGGTTGTCGGGGCTGACCGTGTGCTCGACCCGGCCGTCGATGACCCTCGCGGGCACGGTGGCGAGCACACCGGCACGCCGATCGTCCGGCCACGGATGAGCACACCGGGGCAGCCGCGTGCGCGCGTTGCCGGGCCGACCAGCGCGGCGCGTGAGCCGCTTGGACCCGTCCCCACTCGTCTGGAGACGGTATCCCCCGCCGCACCCCCTTACACGGCGGAACAAAACCATTCGAACGCTGTCCGTTATGCCCCGGGGTGGCGGACGGCTGTCCGGCGGCCCGCCCGCCCACCCCCACCGGTCGCGGCGTGACGGCCTTCCCGGCGGTTGGCCCGATGGTCGGGGTGACAGGCGGATCGGCACCTTCGGTGCTCATCTCTTCCGGCACGGCCACCGGCCCGGCCGGTTCGCGCCGGCCGCCGCCGGGGTCCCAGTCGTCAAACGGCAGCATCGTGTCGATGCTCACGGCTCACCCCGCCCAGGGGCTGACCTCCCAGCAGGTGACACAGGGGGTCCCGCACCGGCCGGACCGATATCACCATCGGTGAGCAGGCCCCGCCCGGCATACCGCCATACCCCGACGGCCACCGTGTTCGGGTCCCCGTCCGGACGGCCGAACGCANCCACCANCCCCCGACCGGACAGCGCCCCGCCGATCAGCCGTGCGTAGACCCGCCGCGCGCCGCGCAACGCGCCGAACGTCGTGCTGTACTTCCTGCTTTTCGTGATCCAGTGTCCACCCCAGCCAAACGCGTGGGACCAACGCAGCAACCCCGGCAACCGGCCCGGAAGCCGTCCGGCCGCCTCGTCGAGNGCCGCCGCGAACGTTTCATCGGTGCCAAGCTGCCAGCAGGTTTCCACCATCCGCCGCGCATGCGCGTGCAGGGGGAGCCGGGCGAGATGGGCGAGGCTACGCACCGGCCGGTCCAGCAGCCCCCCGGCCGTGACGGACTTCGTCAGGTATTTCGCCAGATAGTTAGCGATCTTCCCCGAGGTGGTGGGTCCATCCAACGCGACCGGCCGAATATCGACCTGCACCCCCCAGCGCACCGCCAGCGTTCCGGCCGGATCGTGCGGGTCGGGCGCTGTCACCGATACCTCTGCCACGACAGCCCGCAGACAGTCGGCAACCAGACGGGTGGTCGCCCACCCGGGCGGGGCCACGAGGTCATCCGGGTCCTCGCCGCGCCCGTCGACCCGGACGACGGCGTGCAGGTGGACCAGGCCCCGGGCCTGCATTTCCACGGCTTTCACGAAGGTGATCCGTACCTGACGGCGCAGACCGGCCACCGTCAGACCGGCCGCCGCCGCTACGGCGGATTCGGTCGCGTCCCGGGTGGCCTTCCACAGCACCGGCGCGAGCGAGTTCCAGATGACCGCGCCCGGATAGTCGAAGCAGTCCGGGCACAGCGGCTGTCCGAGCGTGGGATCCCCGTCCCCGTGCCGGGCGTGGCAGCCCGCCGGCCGTCCATGCGGGCATTCGCTCCGCCGAGGCCGGCACGCCCGCGCCTCACCCCGCTTCCCCCGGGACCGGCGGGAGTGCACCGGCCCGAAACTCGGCGCGGTCAACGTCACGAACAGCGCCGGATGACCGCTGACCGTGTCGGGAACGCTCGTGCCACCGGCCAGCCCGGACAGCACGATCCGCCGGGCATCCCGCTTGTACGTCGCCGAACACGCCGGGCAGACCGACTCCCGCCGGTTGTTGCACCGCACATGCACCNCCCCGCCGGGCAGACCCGCCGCCGAGAACGCCCGCCGCACCTCCCCGGACGTGACATCCACATGATCGGTGTGGCCCTTCAGGCGAATCGGAGAAACACAGCCACCGGCTACCGCAACCTGTACGGACTCCGCCACTTTCCGTGACTCCTTTCGGGTGTGGCAGAGCCACACCACCCACATGCGGGAATCAGATGGAGGGGGAACGCGCCGCGGTCATCGGCGTGAGATGGTCAGTCGGACCGCCGAAACTGCTCTTCCCAGCGCGCCCATGCTTGTTCAGCGGCTGGTGAGCCGTCGTCCGCGGTGACCGGCGGGGGAGCCGGGGGCAGCGCCGGGGGTGGCGGGGGTCGCCGCCATGCGCGCAGCGGAATCGTCGGGTCGTCCACGTCCCGGGGACCGGTGGGGGTGGTGCAGGGTGGGGAGGCTGCGCGGGGGTCGCAAGGGGGCATGGACGGCATCGAGGGCATCGAGGGCAGTTGTGGTCGCCACCCTTCCGCCGGTTCCATCGGGGTGGTGGGATGGACCGGAGCGTGCTGCGCGGCCATGGTCCGGATGTCGTCGTCGGTGAGCCATCCGGCGCGGACCCGGACGGGGGTCGGGTCTTCGTCCACCAGGACGTAGCCGACTCCGGGCAGGCCCCGGGGAACGCGGTCGCAAAGCGCGCCTCGATCCCGGGCACCTTCTCCCAACACCATGTTGATCTGTACTGGTTCTGTGAGCCGGAGCGCGACCCGGACGGGGAACAGGTCCCGGAACGGCAACACATCCTTGCCGGGGTCTTGCAGCGCACCGACGACGACGACCCCCGGTGCCCGGCCCTGGGAGAGCAACAGTTGCAGCGCAACCGCGATCCGCTTCTTGACTTCCGCATCGGATACGTAGGCCGTCAGGCTCGCGACCTCATCGATGATGATCACGATCAGGGGATCGTCCGGGGTGGGTGTGTGGGACCGGGCCACCCCGCGTAGCCGGCCCGTGCGCCGCTCCATGACCGTCACGGCATCTTCGAGGAGATCCGCGATCGTCGCCGCGGTTACGGCGAAACGCGCGAACAAAGGTTCCCCGAAGGCGAGTTCCATGCCGCCCTTCGGGTCACACGCCCAGACCTCCGCGACGCCCCCGCGGATCGACGGGGCAAGCGCCCGGATGATCGACCAGATGACCGAGCCTTTACCGGCCCCGGTGGCCCCGGCGATGAGCACATGCGACCCGCGCAGCGGCAGCAGCCAGGCCCGGCGGTCCTCCCGCACCCCGATCGGTAGGGCGTCCAGCTCACCGGCCGCACCGGCGGGCAGCAGATCCGCGCGGACTGCCCGGCCCAGCACCTCACGGCGCACCAACACCAGGCCGACCCGGTCCGCCCGGTCCAGATCCGGAGAGATCCGCACCTCCCGCAGCTTCAGCGTGGCCGTCAGCTTCCCCGCCGCCTGTTGGAGATCGTCCACGCTCAGGCCTGGTGACAGGACCAGCCGCAGATGCCAGCCCGCCGCGCCCCGCCGCGCCCGCCGTATCCGGGGAACACGCCCACCGCCCCCAGCAGACGGTGTTTCCACCCGGCAGGCATGGCAAGCGGCCGCCCAGCGTCGCCGCAGCCGCCCACCCAGCAGCCAGCCGACCACCGCCCGGCGCAGCACCGGCACGACCAGCACGACCAGCACCAGGCCGAGGAGCAGCCCCCGTCCCCAGAAGGAACCGAACCGGCCGATGATCGATTGCGGCACCATCAGCAGCACGAGCAGCGCCAGCACCTCACGGCGCCATCCCCAGATATGCCGCAGGCCGTACCGGACCAGCAGTTCCGGCACCGACGGCCGCAACGACAGCCGAAACTGATCTTTCCGCATCCGGCCGGGCCGGATCCGTAGCACCGACACACCTACTCCTTTGCGCGCACGAGCAGGACCGGCCGGGATGGCGGCACACGGTCAGGGCACCGCCACCCCCGAACCGGGTAGCCCTAGCTCTTGCTTGACACCCCGGTGATCGAGGCCGCTGAGTACGAGATGCCGTGACGGCCCTGCATCTGCCAGGAGCGGCCCACCAGGCCCGTCAGCCGTACCGGCGTCCCCGGCTGTACCGTCGGCGCCTCCCCCGCGATCCGGACCGTGATCACTTCCGCTGTGCCGTCCGCCATCGCGACTGCAACCGGCACGGTCCACAACGGCAGCCCATCCGCGTTCCCTCGCTGGCTGCCGGACTCTCGGTCTATCACCGGCGCAGCCGGACCCATTGCGGTTACCACGGAAAACGCCGTCACGTCCACGGGAATCACCCGCATCGCGTCACCCCTGATCATTGGTATCTTCTGGTGCCGCCCGTCAGCGGCCTGATCTCATGGTCTCCCGGGGTAGTGCGCCGAAATCTTCTAGGTTGTGCGTGAAAAGTGCGCCAGCCGGCCACCCGCTTTTCACGCAGTCCGCACGCACAACCAGCGCACCCGGCACACGGAAAAGCGGGGTACAGGAAAGCCTTGTACCCCGCCCGTGCCCCTCGTGCTAACGCTGGAGGAGCAGTTTGCATACCTGCACCGCGAGATCCCACATCAACGCATGTTCACGGTCACCCCGCAGGCTCGCCGGTGCGANCCGCAGCGCANCCGCCGCCCGCNCCCGCCGCGTACTGACGCGCAAACCCGCCGTTCCGGGGGAGAGCCCGAGCAGCAGCCGCACCGCCCGATCCTCCGGACTATCCAGCCCCGCCGCCGCGTTCCGGATCAGATCCTCAGCCGCGAGCATCCGCGCCGCCCACGGCGTCACCCCCGGCTCCAGCACATCCACCACCACGGGGGTATATGCCCCCAACCGTGCGGCCGTGGCGCCGTGACGGATCGTGGAGCACAGCCCCATCCACAGCATGTCCAAATCCGGCAGACTCTCCACGCTCACCAGGCATCACCGGCATCACCGGCATCACCGGCCGCGACGGTCACCGACACCGGACCAGGCCCCGGACGGTGCAGCACCTCCACGACCACCGTCGCCGCCAACGACAGCGCGCACATCCCCGCGCACCACGCCACCAGCGCCAGCACGAACAGCGCCTGATGACGCCGGGATATCTCTTCGGAGGCCAGCTCGACACGCCGCCGCATCACCACATCGCCTTTCCGACCAGCCGGATCACGGCAATGACGATCACGGCGACGAGGATGAACGGGATCGCGGCCGACGCCTCAGAAAACAGAAAAAGGCTCAGGTACAGGCACCAAAAGAAAGCTACCCACCAGCCGAACCCGAAGCTGGTCCGCACATAGTAACGGGGCATGGGAAAACCCTCCAGGAACGAAGACCGTGAAGCCGACCGCCTCACACACCCCATCCTGCGGACCAGGAATCCCACGTCCTAGGACAAGACGCGGCTTGTCCGCGGCTCTTTCACAGACCAGACCCAGACCAGCCACGGACGCAGTCCGCTCTACATGTCCCCAACCCGGACGGAACGCAGACGGAGCACAGACACGCACCGTGCATAGTCAGTGGCCGGACGGCACGCGGACGGAACCCGGACACCACGCGGACGCGCCAACACGAGACAAGAAAGGATCGCCATGCCCCCCGACGTGACAGAACTGACCACAGTCCTAACCCTCTGCTACCGCAACGGTATCCGGTTGCCCACCTACATGATCACCCCTGATGTACGCCGACAGCTAACAGACATGATCGTTCCGCCGCGAGTTGAGCCCGAGGAACCCGACGCGCTTCTCCGCAGGGCTTTCACCGCCCACGCGATCATCAAAGCCAGCGTTGCCGCCATCGGCGGGAGCGAAGCACGCGCGCTCCGCCTCCTCCTGGACCTCGACGGGAAAGAGAAACGCAGCGTCACCGACCGGCGCGCAGACGCTGCGGAGCCGTACGACATCACCGGGGGCAGCTTCCTGCGCCGCCATCAACGCACCGTCACAGAAGCACTAGCGGCGGAAATCTGGCGCAGGCTCACCGCCGCACAGCCCACCGCCGACCCCCAGGCCATCCCCATGCCATCCCCATGCCCTGGACACCCAGCATCCCACCACCCCCGCATGCCTTCCCCACACCCCACATCCCCGCCAGCACACCACCCCCGCAACCAGCCCAACCGAGTCACCGGCGAGATCACCATCCCCGCCGTTGCCAGCCAGCCCCAAGCATCCCCACCACCGGTAGAGCACTACCGTCCCCGCCGTATACGAGAAGACCCCGAACCGGGCGCGAGGGGG
>NZ_JPHT01000006.1:0-186994 GCF_000733325.1 Frankia sp. Allo2 | reverse complement strand
CCTCAACACCCACCGCAGCGCCGCGATGCGCAGGTTCCTCACCCGCCACGCCCACTGGCTGACCGTGATCCCCCTGCCCGCCTACGCCCCCGACCTCAACCCCGTCGAAGGCGTGTGGGCCCACGTCAAACGCGACCTGGGCAACCACGTCCGGGTCACCGTCGACCAGCTCACCGCCACGATCAAGACCCTGCTCAAACGCGTCCAGTACCGGCCCGACCTGATCGCCGGCTTCCTCGGCCAGACCGAACTGATCATCGACCCGNAACCGCCGTAGCCAGACCCTGACCATTCAAGCTCTGTAGCCGCGCCGGTCGCGGACCGGCTGGGCACCGGCCTCGTGCCGATCCGTAAGCAGGGCAAGCTGCCGGGGCCGACCCGAAGCGCCTCCTACGACCTGGAGTACGGCGCCGCCACGATCGAGATCCACGCCGACGCGGTGCACGACGGCGACCGGGTCCTGCTCGTTGACGACGTGTTGGCCACCGGTGGCACCGCGGCCGCCGCACACAGCCTGCTCGCGGCTGGTGGCGGGGAGGTCGTGGGGCTGGCGGTCCTCATGGAGCTGTCCTTCCTACCGGGCCGTGATCGGGTCGCGCCGCTCGATGTCGTCTCCCTTCTGACGATTTGACCTCGCCCGGGCGAGGTCCGCGGAAGGCTTCTGACCAGTGCGGCGTTAGGCTCGGTGTCTAGTCCTTACGCAGGAGCGGTCCGTGCCCGAGGCAGCGCCGGTGACCACCGGAGTTTCGCAGCCCGCCGTCACTCCCTTCCGGGAGCCCCGGCCGGTGGGCGATGCCGCGCGGGCCACCGCCGGATCGGCGGCGCGTGAGTCGGCAGTCCACGGGCCGGCAGTCCACGGGCCGGCAGTCCACGGGCCGGCACAGCCGCCGGCTGCGGATGGTGGCGACGTCCGCGGGCAGGAGCCGCCGGGTGGATCCCCGGGGGGGTCCGAGCTGGTCACCGCGGTCGGCATGGGACGGCGTCCCGAGGACGGTTCCCCGGTCGTCCCCCGGTTGGGGCACGAGTCGCCGCCGCTGCCGCGTCGGGTACGCGGTCGGCTCTCCCGCCTTGCGACGCACCGGGCGACGCCTCCCTCGGCTCTCGACCCGGTGCTGCGTGGGCTGCTCGCGAACCACCCGCGCGCCGACATCGCCCAGGTGCAGCAGGCGTTCGAGGTCGCCGACGCCGCGCACGCCGGCCAGGTGCGCTTCTCCGGCCACCCGTACATCACTCATCCGATCGCGGTCGCGAGCATCCTCGCCGATCTGGGGATGGACACCGCGACGCTGTCCGCGGCGTTGCTGCACGACACCCTCGAGGAGACGACGCTTACCGTCGATGCAATCCGGGACACCTTCGGTGACCATATCGCGCTCATCGTCGACGCGGTCAGCAAGCTCAACCGGGTCAAGGTCGGCGAGGCGGCCCAGGCGGAGACCATCCGCCGGATGGTCGTCGCGATGGCCCGCGACCCACGCGCGCTGGTGGTCAAGCTCGCCGACCGCCTGCACAACATGCGTACCCTGCGCTTTCTGCCCGAGCACAAGCAGGAACGCAAGGCTCGGGAGACGCTCGAGGTCTACGCCCCGCTCGCCCACCGGCTCGGCATGAACTCGTTGAAGTGGGAGCTGGAGGACCTCTCGTTCGCCGCGTTGTATCCGAAACGGTACGACGAGATCGTCCGGCTGGTCGCTGACCGGGCCCCGAGCCGGGACGTCTANCTGGCCGAGGTGATCGGGCAGGTACAGGTCGGCCTGCGGGACGCGCGGATCAAGGCGGTCGTCTCCGGGCGGCCGAAGCACTATTACTCGATCTACCAGAAGATGGTGGTGCGCGGCCGTTCCTTCGACGACATCTATGATCTGGTCGGCATCCGCGTCCTGGTCGACTCGGTCCGGGACTGCTATGCCACGCTGGGTACCGTGCACGCGACCTGGAAGCCGATTCCCGGCCGGTTCAAGGACTACATCGCGATGCCCAAGTTCAACATGTACCAGTCCTTGCACACGACGGTCATCGGTCCCGAGGGCAAACCGGTCGAGCTGCAGATCCGCACGCACGCGATGCACAACCGGGCCGAGTACGGCATTGCCGCGCACTGGAAGTACAAGGAGGACGGGGTTGCGGCCCGGCCCTCGGCGGGGACCCCGGAGGGCGGGCGGGCCGGTCGGCGCAAGGGCGGACCCGATGCGGACCTCATGACCTGGCTGCGTCAGGTGCTCGACTGGCAGCGGGAGACCGCGGACCCGGGAGAGTTCCTCGACAGCCTGCGGTTCGCCGCCGAGACCGACGAGGTTTTCGTCTTCACCCCCAAGGGCGACGTCATCCCGCTGCCTGCCGGGTCGACCTCGGTGGACTTCGCTTACGCGGTGCACACCGACATCGGCCACCAGTGCGTCGGGGCCCGGATCAACGGCCGTCTCGCGGCCCTGGACACCCCGCTGGACAACGGCGACGCGGTCGAGATCTTCACCTCGCGGGCCCATTCGGCCGGCCCGAGCGAGGACTGGTTGATGTTCGTCCGTTCGTCGCGGGCCAGGACGAAGATCCGCCAGTGGCACGCCCGTGGGCGCCGGGAGGACGCGATCGTCGCCGGCCGCGACGCGATCGGCCGCGCGATGCGCCGCCACGGCCTGCCGCTGTCCCGCCTGATGAGCGGGGACGCGCTGTTGAACCTGGCCAAGGACCTGCGCTACGCCGACGTGGCCGCCCTCTACGCGGCCGTGGGGGAGAACCACGTCAGCGCCCAGTTGGTGGTCTCGCGGCTGCTCGTGGCCCTCNGCGGTCCGGAGGGGGCCGAGGAGGACGCGGGTGAGACCGAGCTGCCGATCCGCACGCTGCGTCGCTCGACCGGGGAGGCGGGGGTGCTCGTCACCGGTGCTCCCGACGTGTGGACGAAGCTCGCCCGCTGCTGCACCCCCATGCCCGGCGACGAGATCGCCGGTTTCGTCACCCGGGGCAAGGGCGTGTCGGTCCACCGGACGGACTGCTCCAACCTGTCGGGGCTGCGCGGCGGGCCGCACGACCGCACGGTCCAGGTCGAGTGGGCGCCGTCGTCGGGCTCGGTGTTCCTCGTCGTGATCCAGGTCGAGGCGATGGACCGTACCAAACTACTTTCGGATGTCACCCGGGTACTGTCCGACCGGCACGTGAACATCCTGTCGGCGTCGGTGGCCACCACACGGGATCAGGTGGCGGTCAGCCGCTTCACGTTCGAGATGGGAGACGCCAAGCATCTCCGGCACATCCTGAGTGCGGTGCGTGCCATCGAGGGCGTATACGGCTGTTTCCGCGTTACCTCGGGCGTACAGGTCTAACGGGTCGAATCAGGGGGGTGCCGTGGATGCTGAGACCGTGGGTGCGGGTCTGCCGGCCGGCGGCGGTCTGACCCCCGCGCTGTCCCGGGCCGACGGCGGTGCCGACGAGGCCTCCCGGGCCCTGTCGGCGGCCCGGCAGGCGAGCGTGCGTCTCGCCCACCTGGCCCGGCGGATGGCGACACCGCGGATGTCCCAGGTGCCGCCGGAGCTGCGTGACATCGTCGAGGCGCATCGCGACTATCATCCGCGCGCCGACATCGGCCTGCTGGTGCACGCCTACGGCGTCGCCGAGCGGCTGCACGCCGGTCAGATGCGGCGCAGCGGGGATCCGTACATCAGCCATCCCCTCGCCGTCACCGAGGTCCTCGCGGAGCTGGGGGTGGACACGACTACCCTGATCGCTGCCCTGCTGCATGACACGGTCGAGGACACCGGGTACACCCTCGACTCCGTCACCCAGGAGTTCGGCGCGGAGGTGGCCAACCTCGTCGACGGTGTCACCAAGCTGGACAAGATGCGGTTCGGGGAGGCCGCGGAGGCCGAGACGCTGCGCAAGCTGATCGTGGCCTTGGCCCGGGACTACCGAGTACTGGTCATCAAGATCGCGGACCGGTTGCACAACATGCGCACGCTCGCCTTCATGTCCCCTCCCAAACAGGTGAAGATCTCCCGGGTCACGCTCGAGGTCCTGGCCCCGCTGGCCCACCGGCTCGGCGTCAGTGTGATCAAGCGAGAGCTGGAGGACCGGGCGTTCGCCGTGCTCCATCCCGCCGAGCACGCCCGGATTGCCGCCACGGTGGACGAGTTCACCGCCGCTGAGCGCGCGGCCGGAACCGTCGCGGCGCTGGTGGCACGGTTGCGAGCCGGGCTCGCGGGGGCTCGCATCGACGGCGCCGTCTCCATCCGGGTCAGCCACCTGTTCTCGATCTACAAGCGGGCTCAGGAGCGCAACCGGCCCGTCCAGGACTACACCGACCTCGTCCGCGTCCTCGTGCTCGTTGACGAGGTGACGGACTGTTACGCGGCGCTGGGTGTCATCCACGCCCTGTGGCGACCGGTGCCCGGCAGGCTGCGCGACTTCGTGGCTACCCCGAAGTTCAACATGTACCAGTCCCTGCACACGACGGTGACCGACGGCGCCGGCCGCTCCCTCGACATCCAGATCAGGACGCCGTCGATGCACCGGCTGGCCGAGACCGGGATCGTCGCCCGACCGGTCGGCCCCGGNGNGGANGGCGCCCGCCTGGAGGGCCTGTCCTGGTTGCACAGCTTGCTGGACTGGCAGGAGGAGGTCGACTCGGACGAGTTCCTCGAGTCGCTGTCCTCAGACCTGGATGCCGACGAGGTGCTGGCGTTCACGCCCAAGGGCAGGATGCTCGCACTGCCGGCCCGGTCCTCCCCGGTGGACGTCGCCTACGCCGTGCACACCGACATCGGGCACCGGGCGATCGGCGCCCGGGTCAACGGTCGGCTCGTCCCGTTGCATACCCGGCTGCGCAACGGCGACGTCGTCGAGATCCTGACCTCCAACCTCCCCGGCGCGGGACCGTCGGAGGACTGGTTGCACTTCGTCAGGACCTCCCGGGCCCGGGTACGTATCCGGCGCCGGCTGGCCCGGCAGCGCAGGGACACCGCCGCCGGGGCGGCCGAGCCGGGCGTCACGACCACCCGGTCCGGGAGCGGCGGCGGGGCGCGGACCGCCGGCGGCGCGGACGGCGCCTCGTCGGGCCTGCCGTCGCCGACCCGTCCGATCGCCCGGCGTGGGATGCCCAGCCTCGCGGCCGTGGCAGACGACGGGGTGGGTGGTCGGGTGCCGGCGAGGCTGGCGCGATGTTGCCTTCCGCTGCCCGGAGACGTGGTCGTCGGCTTCGCGACGCACGGCAGCACCGTGTCTCTGCACCGCCGGGAGTGCATGAACGCCACCGAGGCGGGGTCGGACCGCGAGCGCGTCGCGGTGGCGACCTGGTCGGCACCACAGGCGCAGATTTTTCCCGCGGAGATCGCCGTCGAGGCGTTCGACCGCTACGGGCTGCTCGCGGACATCACCGAGGTGCTCTCGGAGATCTCGGCGTCCGTCCGCGCGGCCTCGACGACCACATCCGATGATCGGGTCGCGCATGCGCGTTTCACGATCGAGGTCACCGGGCCGGAGCAACTGGACAAGGTGCTCGGCGCCGTGCGCGGCGTCGGCGGTGTCTACGACTGCTACCGCGTGTGCCAGACCCAGGGGTCGTCGGCTCACGGCGCGCCCGCCGGGGACGGGTGAAGCCAGCGCAGGGCGGCGGTGGCACCGACCCGGGCGGGGGACCGCGGCAGCGGTAGGACCAACCGGTGGGTGAGACCAGGCTGGTTACGGGAGCAGGCCGGTCTTCTCCGGCCGGCGTGGGGTGCTGTCTCTTGCGCCCAGCGTGGCCTTTCCGCGCCGGAATGTACCCTCCCGATCAACCGGCGGTAAACGGCTTGCGACTGAACCGCCCATTCCGGGTGGATCCGGGTGGAATGTCACGCGGAGAATACGGACCATCCTACCGGACGCCGTAAATTCAACGGCTACCGCCACTGATCGATGTAGGGTATCTTGCGTATCCATCGTTTTAGAGATGGGAGTGCGCGTGGGTCACCTTCAGGTCATCGTGAGTATCGACTCCCGGGAAAGCGCTGACCGTATCGGTAGGATCCTGGTGGAGGCGCGTCTGGTCGCCTGTTTCCAGGTGATCGGACCGATGAGCAGCACCTACCGCTGGAAGGGCCAGATCGAGCAGGCCGAGGAATGGCTCTGTCTGGCGAAAACGACCACCGAACGATTCGATGAGCTACATGAGCGGCTCGTGGTCCTCCACCCCTACGAAAATCCCGAGATCATTGCCACGCCGATCGTCGCCGGCCATGCCGACTATCTGGGCTGGATCAGCGCCGAGACGGCACCCACCGTCAGGTGAGTGCCCGCAGCTGCTCGTCGAACTCGCGCACGGCCTGGGTGTGCTGCCAGGGCCGCAGGTGCTCCCGGGCGCGGCGGATACGGGCCAGGCCCAGCGAGAAGTCCGTCTGGAGCACGATCGCGAGGGACTCGGCCGCGAAGTGGCAGGCCGCCTCGATCTCCCGCCGCTGGATGTGCACCTCCGCGATGTCGCTCATCAGCAACGACCGCTTCTTCGTCGCACCGGGAGCGGCCGCCCGCAGTGCCTCGGTGGCGGCGGCGTAGGCCGCGGCGGGTCGCCGTAGCCGCGTGTAGGTGGTGACCTTCAGGCCATCGAGCCGGCCCCGGTCGAAGAACTGCGTCCAGACCCGGTCCCCGTCGCTCTCACCCCGGTCGAAGGCATCCTGGGCACGGTCGAGGGCGGCCAGCGCCGCCCGGCCCTCGCCGCGAGCGGCCTGCTCCTCGGCCTCCCGGGCAGCCAGCCAGGCCCTGGTCATCACCGTGCTGCCCGTGGCGGCTCGCCGCTGGGCTTCACCGAGCAGCGCGCAGGCCTGGTCGTGGCGGCCACGGCTGGCGGTCTGGTAGCTCTCGTAACCGAGTACGCAGGCCCACAGGGCGTGGTCATCGGCCTCGCGGGCGGCCTCGATGGCCACCCGGTAGTAGGCGACGGCCGCGGGCAGGTCGTTCATGTCGAACGAGAGCCATCCGGCGAGCGCCGCCGTCTCCCCGGCGGTGGAGGTCAGCTCACGGCGCACCGGGGACCGGCTCGTGGTCTCCAGCAGCTGACTGAGCCTGCTCAGATGCCCGGTGACCCGCTGTATCAGGATCCGGGCGGGAACGCGTTCCTCTAAGCCGTACAGCCCCGCGGTGAGCTGGCCCAGCTCGTTGACGAGCTCCGGGGTCACCGTGCTACGGCGACGCAGCGCCGCCGAGAGGCGCTCCCAGGGCGGGGTGTCCGTGACGCCGTTCATGGGCACGACGGCGACGCCGCCCGCCGCGGCGAAGAGCCGGAGAAAGTCCCGACGTTCCACGGGAATACCGTTCGTGTCGATCATGTCGGTGCCGGGGTGAAGTACGAGTGTGCCCGCGGCGCCCGTCTCGCAGGCCGCCTGTTCAAGGTTCATCGACGCGGCGACGGCCGTACCCTGACCGGTTCCGCCCCGCAGTGCTCCGACGGCGGCGGGAAGCGCTTCGTCATCCACGAAACCGAGCTCCGCCGACGACCGGCCGAATAGCGCCCNCAACAACCGCTGATAACGCAGGCTTGGTTTCTTGTCGCCCTTCTCCCACTTGCAGATCATGTTGCCGGTCACCCCGGCCTCGCGACCCTCGTGGATGACGGAGAACCGACGGATCTCGGTGGCGAGCCGTTCCTGCGACCAGCCCCGTTCCTCCCGACTCAGTCGCAGCCGGGTGTTGGGTGTGCGGGTGTTGGGTGTGCGGGTGGTGGGCGTCCTGTCACCACCGGATACCTCAGGTGTTGGCGCGGAGGCCACCGGTGCGCGGGGAACTGCCGAAGGACCGGTCGTGAGCTGCATCGGGGCCTCCGAAGTCAATCGGTTGACTCCAGGAGCTTAACCCTCTGTGAGATAAGACGGTCATGNTCGGGCGTGGTCCCTTCGGGACCATCCACGGCAAAAGTGTGGTCATCCCGACGCGCCTGCGGCCGCCAGCGTCTTCGCCGAGTGCCGCCTTCTAGAGTGTGATGGCGTGAGAGCCGGCCCCCTCGACCGAAGCCCTCGTCCACGACGTCCCGTTCCACCAGCCCGACCGCTGCGCGCGTGGCAGCGTGCGGCCCTGGAGATCTACCGGTCACGGTCGTCGTCGGGCGCCCGGGACTTCATGGCGGTCGCCACCCCGGGCGCCGGGAAGACGACCTTCGCCCTGCAGGTGGCCGCCGACCTTCTCACTGCCGGCGAGATCAGTCGGATCACCGTCGTCGCGCCCACCGAGCACCTCAAACGCCAGTGGGCCGTGGCCGCGGCGGAGGTTGGTGTCGACCTCGATCCGGACTTCCGCAACTCGGCCGGGGCGACATCCTCCGACTACACCGGTGTCGCCGTGACCTACGCCCAGGTGGCGGCGCATCCGGCCCTGCACCGTGCCCGGACCGCCGCGCGTCGCACCCTGATCGTCCTGGACGAGATCCACCACGCCGGCGACGCGCTGTCATGGGGTGAGGCGATCCGGGAGGCGTTCACCCCGGCCGCGCGTCGCCTCGCCCTGACTGGTACTCCGTTTCGCTCCGACGTCAACCCGATCCCTTTCGTCACCTACCTGCCGGGCCCCGACGGGGTGATGCGCAGCATCGCGGACTCCTCCTACGGCTATGCCGAGGCGCTGCGCGACGGGGTTGTCCGCCCGGTGCTCTTCCTCGCCTACTCGGGCGAGATGACCTGGCGGACCAGTGCCGGCGCGGAACTGAGCGCCCGACTCGGGGAGCCGCTCACCAACGAGCAGACCGCCGCCGCGTGGCGCACCGCGCTCGACCCGGGCGGGGACTGGATGCCGGCGGTGCTCGCCTCCGCCGACACCCGGCTGTCCCAGGTGCGGGCCGGCGGCATGCCCGACGCGGGCGGGCTGGTCATCGCCACGGATCACGCGGCCGCGCGCGCCTACGCCGCGCTGCTCACCCGGATCACCGGCACCTCGCCCGTGCTGATCCTCTCCGACGACCCGACCGCGTCGACCAAGATCGATGACTTTCGCCGGTCGGCCGACCGGTGGATGGTGGCGGTACGGATGGTCAGTGAGGGCGTGGACGTGCCTCGCCTGGCGGTCGGGGTCTATGCGACCTCGGCGTCAACCCCGCTGTTCTTCGCCCAGGCCGTCGGGCGGTTCGTTCGGGGCCGCGGTCGCGGGGAGACGGCGTCGGTCTTCCTCCCGAGCGTGCCGTCCCTGCTGGCGCTGGCTGGCGAGATGGAGGTCCAGCGGGACCACGCCCTGGAGAAGTCCCCGCGCGATCCGGACGCCTTCGACGACGACGCGCTGCGGGACGCCAACCGGCGCAAGGACATCCCCGACAAGCCGGACACCTTGTTCACGGCGTTGGGATCCTCGGCCCATCTCGACCGAGTGATCTTCGATGGCGGCGAGTTCGGCACCCCGGCGGCCCCCGGGTCCATCGAGGAGGAGGACTTCCTGGGCCTGCCGGGCCTGCTGGAGCCCGATCAGGTCGCGGTTCTGCTGCGCCAGCGGGAGGCCGCCCAGCAGGCCGCCCAGCAGGCCGCCACGCGCCGTGCCGCTGCCCGTGCCGCGGATTCGCCGGTCGTCCCGCCGGCCCGCGAGGGCGTGCAGCCGGCGGTCGAGGCGGCCACCCGGCCCGTGCACGAGGTGATCGGCGAGCTGCGCAAGGAGCTGAACCGGCTTGTCGGCGCACACTTCCACCGCACGGGCAAACCGCACGGGATGATCCACGCCGAGCTGCGCCGGACCTGTGGCGGTCCGCCGAGCGGCCAGGCCACCGCCGCGCAGCTCCAGGCCCGCATCGACACCATCCGCCGCTGGGCCGGTTGACCGGCGGGTCAGCCGCCCTGGGNGATCGTGATCGAAAGAATCTTCGGCTTGCTCGCCGGGGCACCATCGGAGCCGCCGCCCTCGACGCCGGGCCCGGTGAGCTTGTCGAGCACGTCGAGTCCCTTGGTNATCTTCCCGAAGACGGTGTAATTGCCGGCGAGCGCCGCCGCGCCCTGCGGGGTCGGGTTCTGGTAGTTGATGAAGAACTGACTGCCGTTGCTGTCCGGCAGTTGGCTGTGCGCCATCGCCAGCACGCCTCGGTCGTAGGTCACGCCCTGGGTATTCTCGTTGGCGTACCCGTACCCCGGGCCGCCGTTGCCGGTTCCGGTGGGATCGCCGCACTGCAGGACCGAGATGCCTGCGTCGGCCCCCCCGGTCTGGCGGTGGCACGTGGTGCCGTCGAAGTACCTGGCGTCGGCGAGCGTGCGCAGGGCGTGCACCGTGCATGGTGCCTTCTGGGCGTCCAAGGCGGCCGTGATGGTGCCGGCGTCGGTGATGATCACCATTGTCGCCGGGGACGTGTCGACGGTGGCCGCGGCCGCCGGCAGGGTGGCGCCGCGGGCCGGGGCCTCCCCGTTGGAGGTGTAGGTGCACTGCCCGACCCTGCTGGTCTGACGGGGGGCGGCCGATGGTGTCGGTGCGGTCGCGGTGGGTGCGGTCGCGGTGGGTGCGGTCGCGGTGGGTGTCGTCGCGGCACCGGCGGCGGCCACGTCGGGCTGGTCGTCCTTGCCGGTGAGCAGGATCGCGGCGATCGTCGATGCCGCGACGACGATCGCGATGAATCCGGCGACGATCGCGAGCCGCTGCTGACGACGGCGATGGGCGAGCCGGCGCCGCTGCGCCTGCCGGGCCGCCCGGGCCTCGGCGAGCTCGCGTTGACGTCGCTCCTTTGAACTGGCCACCGTCGCCGGCCTCCCTCGCTTCTGATGCGGTCTGCTGGTTCTGGTGTGGTCTGGTTCTGGTGTGGTCTGTGCACCGTAACCGGTGAGCGGCGGATCGCCCCGCATGGTGCCTGCCGGGGCGGGTGCCCGCCGGGCCGGGAGCGGACCGGNGCGCGGGCCGGACGGCTGGTAGCGTTACCGCAAAGCACAATGCGGTACCGATCAGAGGCTGACGCGATTCCATGCTCGATAAGCGCTTTATCCGGGAGAATCCGCAGGCCGTGAAAGACGCGGTCGCGGCCAAAGGCATTGATCTGGATGTCGATGAACTGCTGCAGCTCGACCGGGACAATCGCAAACTGCAGTTCGAGGTGGACGAGGCGCAGGCTCGGCGCAAGAGCTTCGCGAAGCAGTTCGCCGGGGCCGACGCGGCCCGGCGGGCCGAGCTGCGGGCCGAGCACGAGGCGTTCGACCGCCAGCTGAAGGACCTGCGCGAGCAGCTGGCCCGAACCGGGGGCCGGCTGTCCGAGCTGATGCTGCTGGTGCCGGGCATCCCGTGGTCGGGTGCGCCGGTGGGAGCCGACGAGTCGGCCAACGTGGTGTTGCGGACCGTCGGCGAGCCGCCGGAGTTCGACTTCACCCCGCTCGACCACACGGCACTGGCCGAGAAACGAGGGTGGGCGGAGTTCGCCCGGGCCCGGCGGGTCGCGGGGGAGCGGGCGTACGCCCTCGTCGGTGACATGGTCATGCTGGAGCGCGCGGTGCATTCCTATGCGCTCGACCTGCTGCGCGGGCTGGACTTCACCCCCGTGTCGGTGCCCGCCCTGGTCCGGGAGGAGCCGCTCGTCGGCACCGGGATGCTACCCAAGGCCCGCGAGGAGATCTATGCGATCCCCGCCGACGACCTTTACCTGGCGGGGACTGCCGAGGTGGCTCTTGTCGGCCTGCATGCCGGGGAGATTCTCGATGTGGGCCGCCTGCCGATCCGCTACGCCGGCATCTCGCCGTGCTTTCGCCGGGAGATCGGCAGCGCCAGCCGGGACGTCCGCGGTCTGCTGCGCGTCCACCAGTTCGAGAAGGTCGAACAGTTCGTGCTGTGCGCCGCTGACGAGGCCGAGTCGGCCCGCTGGCATGCCGAGTTGCTGGCCACTGCCGAGCGGATCCTGTCCGACCTCGGGCTGTGTTACGAGGTCGTCGAATGCGCCACCGGGGACATGGGCGTCGGCAAGTTCCGGATGAACGACATCAACACCTGGTTCCCCTCGCTCGGTCGATTCCGCGAGACGCACAGCTGCTCGACGCTGCACGACTGGCAGGCGCGCCGGGCGAACCTGCGCTACCGCGACACCGACGGCACCGTGCGTTTCGCGCACACGCTCAACAACACCGCCGTGGCGACCCCACGGCTGCTGGCGGCGTTGCTGGAGAACTTCCAGACCGCCGACGGCGAGGTACGCGTTCCCAAAGTGCTGCGGCCCTACCTGGGGGGCCGTGAGCTGATCTGAGGCATCCCGTGGCCCTGGCCGCGACGCGCCCGGACGGCCCGGACCAGGGCGGGTCCGGCGACCGCCAGCCGGCGCGGGAGCCCGACTGACACGCGGCGTTCGAGCACCCGGTAGTCGGCGCGCTCGACCTCGTCGAGGATGCCCCGGTAGAGGACGAACGCCGTCCGCAGGCAGTCGCGTGAGGTTGGGTGCAGCAGGCGGATGCCGGGCTCGGCGGCGCGGAACAGCTCCCGCGCCCGGCTGATCTCGAAGGCCAGCAGCCGGCGGACCGGCCCGTCAACGACGCCGGCGGCCAGCTGCTCCCGGGTGACCCCGAACAGGTCCAGCGAAGTCCGGGGCAGATAGACGCGGCCGCGCCGCAGATCCTCGCCGACGTCGCGGATGAAGTTGGCGAGCTGGAAGGCCATCCCCAGGTCGCGGGCATAGGGCAGGGCGCTGTCGTCCACTGGCTCGAGGATCGGCACCATCTGCAGGCCGATCACCGCGGCCGATCCGTGCATGTAGACGGTCAGCTCGTCCCAGGTCGCGTACTCCGTCACGGTGAGGTCCATCGCCATCGAGGCCAGGAACGCCGCGAAGTGGTCCGGATCGATCTTGAAGCGGTGAATGGTGTCGACCACCGCGGGCAGCACCGAGACCTCCGCGCGGTGCCGGTCCCTCCCGGTGCCGGCCATCTCGGTGCCGACGTCAACGGCGGGNGTCCCCNCCCNTAGCGCCGCAAGGAACCNGCTGCCCCNCTCGTGCAGCCAGCGCGCCCGCTCGGCCTCGGTCAGCGTGGAGTCGAGATCGTCGACGATCTCGTCCGCGTAGCGGGCGAAGCCGTACAGCGCGTGGACGTGGGGCCGCTTCCACCCTGGCAGCAGCAGGGTGGCCAGGTAGTACGTGCGGCCGTGGGCGGCATTGAGCGCCCGGGCCCGCGCATAGGAGGAACGTAGTCGAGGATCGATGATTCCGGCCGCGTCGAGCTGCCCCACGTTAGTCAGCGTAGCCACCCAGCGAGGCGGATAGCGACGGCTCCCGCCCGATCGGGGTCGACCTGCCCCGGGGCGTCCGGTTGACCCCCTCGTCGGCGTCGATCCCCTCAGGGAAGCCGGGACGTGAACGCCAGGGACGTCGCCGCCGCGGCGAATCCCAGCCCCAGGGACAGCCCGAGGAACCAGGTGGTGACCTCCCGGTATTCGGTCCGGTAGCCGATCGAGCTACCGAGCCCCCGGTAGACCGAACGCAGTTCGTCGCCGGAGGTGGCACGATGGTACGAGCCGCCGGTCTGCTCCGCGATGTCACGGAGCGCCTGTTCGTTGACCGGCACCGGCACCTCCTGGCCGCCGACGTCGAGCGTTCCGTCGGCGGTGCCGTAGGCGATGGTGTCCACCGGGATACGGGCTTGCCGCGCCGCCTCGATCGCCTGGTTGTTCGGCCGCCCACGGGTGGTCTCCCCGTCGGAGAGCAGCACGATGGCGGCCGGAGGCGCGCTCTGCCCCGTGTCGGAGAACCGTTTGCCGGCGGTGGTGATCGCCTGGAGCGAGGCGAAGATTCCTTCGCCGACGGCGGTCGCGGGACCGAGCTGCAGGCCGTGGATGCCGGCGCGGACCGACTCGCGGTCGGCGGACGCGGGCACCAGGACCGTCGCGCTGCCGGCGAACGAGACCAGCCCGAGGTTGATACGGGGAGGGAGCTGGTCGACGAATGCCGAGGCGCCCTGCTTGGCGGCCGCCAGCCGGGTCGGGGCGATGTCCGTGGCCGCCATCGAGTTGGAGACGTCGATCGCCAGGATGATCGTCGCGCGTTCCCGGGGAACCCGCTCGGCCCGCGCCGGTCGCGCCAGGGAGAACACCAACCCGGCGAGGGCGAGCAGCAGCAGCGCCGCCGGGACGTGACGGCGCCACCACTGCGGTCGGCGGGGAAGCACCGAGGACAGCAGCGACGTCGACGACAGCCGGGCGGCATACACCCGCCGCCGCGCCGAGACCACGACATAGGAGATCAGCAACGCGCCGACCCCCAGGTACAGCCACAGCCAGTGCCCGGCCAGGAAGCTCACCGGCTGCCTGCCCGACTGGTGCCTGCCCGACTGGTGGCGGGCGCCGCCGTGCCACCCTGGTCGGTCCGACCCACGGGCGGGCGGCGGCCGGCTCCCCGGCCGCGCCGGTTCGCCGAGGCGAACCGGACGATGTCGACCAGCCAGTCCGAGTCGGTGCGCAGGACCAGATGGTCGGCGCCGACCCGGCGCAACGCCAGCGAGACCGCGCTGCGGTGGGCGACGGCGGCCGCGGCGTAACGTTCCCGCAACCGCCGCGACGACGTCGGGACCTCGACGAACGCCCCCGTCTCGGCGTCGACGACGGGCAGCGGCCCGACCGGTGGCAGGGTCAGCTCGAGCGGGTCAACGATCTCGATGGCGAGCACCTGATGCCGCGCCGCGAGCACCCGCAGCGGCCGTTCCCAGCGCAGGTCGGTGGACAGGAAGTCGGAGACGACGACCGCGAGCCCCCGGCGGCGCGGCGGGCGCAGCAGGCCCTCCACCGCCGCGGCGAGGTCGGTGGCCGCCGCCGGATCGGGCCGGCGGCGGGGCCGGTCGTGCGCGCCGCGAGGCGCGGTGATGAGCGTGTGCAGCAGCGCCCGCAGCCCGTCCCGGCCGGGCCGGGCCGGGATCGCCCGTGGACCGGCCTGGGTCAGCGCGATCGCGCCCATCCGGTTGCCGGTGCGGGCGGTCAGGAAGCCGACCGCGGCCGTGGCGGCAATCGCCAGATCACGCTTCTGCCAGGTACCGGTGCCGAACTCGGTGCTGGCGGTGAGGTCCACCAGCGCCCAGGTCTCGAGCTCCCGGTCGGCGATGAGATCGTGGACGTGGGGGACGGTGGTCCGGGCCGTGACGGCCCAGTCCATCCGGCGCACGTCGTCACCGACGGCGTACTCGCGGCTCTCGGCCTTCTCGCTGCCCTGACCGGGCAGCAGCCCGAGATGATCGCCGAGGAGCATGCCGTCGAGACGGCGGAGCACGGTCAGTTCGAGCCGGCGCAGGGTCCGCTCCACCGCCGGATCGGTCGCCGACACGGAGCCGGCCCGGAGCCGGTCCGCGGGGTCCGTCATCCGGACGCACCCTGGTCGAGGTATTCCGGGAAGCCCGAACGCGGGTTCGTCCCCCACCCGCCGGCATGCGGACCGGTGGGGTAGTGGGGGCCCTGCTGGCGGGGCGCCACCTGAGGCTGCGGGACCACGCCCAGGATCCGGGCGGCGATCGCGTCCGCGGTCAGCCCCTCGGCCAGCGCCTCGTACGAGAGCACCAGGCGGTGGGGCAGGACGTCCAGGGCGACCGCGGCGACGTCGTCGGGTACGACGTAGTCGCGCCCGCGCAGCAGGCCGAGCGCGCGGGCCGCCGCGACCAGTCCGAGCGAGGCGCGCGGCGAGGCTCCGTAGGCCAGGTGGCCCTCGAGTTCGGGTAGACCCGCCTCGCCGGGGGACCGGGTGGCGAGCACCAGCCGGACGGCGAACTCGATGATGGCGTGATGGACGAACACCTCGTCGGCTCGGGTCTGCAGCCGGGTCAGCGCCTGCGGGGTCAGGACCCGCTCGGGGAGCGGTGGCGAGGTGCCCATCCGCCGGACGATCTCGAGCTCCTCCGCCGGGTTCGGGTAGGGGACGTTGACCTTCATCAGGAACCGGTCCCGCTGCGCCTCCGGTAGCGGGTAGACACCCTCGGATTCGATCGGGTTCTGGGTGGCCAGTACCAGGAACGGCTCGGGAAGCCGGTGGGTGACCCCGCCGAGCGAGACCTGCTTCTCCGACATCACCTCCAGCAGCGCCGACTGCACCTTCGCGGGTGCCCGGTTGATCTCGTCGGCGAGCACGAAGTTCGCGAAGACCGGGCCGAGCTCGACGTCGAACGCCTCCTGACTCGCCCGGTAGATGCGGGCACCGACGATGTCGGAGGGCACGAGGTCGTTGGTGAACTGGATGCGGACAAACGAACCGCCGACGACGGTTGCGAGGGTCTGCACGGCCAGCGTCTTCGCGACCCCGGGCACGCCCTCCAGCAGGCAGTGGCCCCGGGCGAGCAGGGCGACGAGCATACGTTCGACCATCCGGTCCTGTCCGACGATCACTTTTTTGATCTCGAACAGGGCGCGTTCGAGCAGCGCCGCGTCCGACGTGGTGTCCGGTACGGCGAGGCCGGCCGGGCTGTGCCCTTCGTCCATGGCAGCATTGTCCCAGCCGCATCGTGGAACAGGGTGCCAAAGGACTCGGCACGGCCTGGCCGGAAGCCTCTTCTAAGCCGCTCTTCAGCAACTTCTCGGCGGTGGGAAATGTTCGGGGCACCGGGGCACCGGGGCACCGGGCTGTCGGGCTGTCGGGCTGCCGGGGTGCGTCACGGGTCAGCACAGGGCGCGGGAACGGTAACCCCGGTCAGCGCCGAGGATCCGCTCCGCGGCCAGCCGGCCGGAAATGAGGACCATCGGGACCCCGACGCCGGGCCGGGTGCCGCTGCCGGCGAACACGACGTTCGCGAGGCCCGGGGCCAGGTTCGAGGGGCGGAACGGACCGGTCTGGCGAAAGGTGTGGGCCGCCGCGAACGGGGCGCCCGCCGCCATCCCGCGGGCCCGCCAGTCGGCGGGCGTGGTGACCTGCTCCACCTCGATGGCGTCGCCGAAGCCTCGGTAGCCGTGGCGTTCGCAGGTGGCGACCACCTCGTCGCGGTAGCGCGAGCGCAGCACCGACCAGTCGAGCGGGGCGGTGAGGTTGGGTGTGGGGAAGAGCACGTAGTACGTGTGGCCGCCGGCCGAGGCCATCGCGGGTTCGGTGCGTGAGGGGGTGGTGACGAGGAAGGACGGGTCGCTCATCAGCTCGCCGCGATCGATGATCTCGCGGAAGGTCGACCGCCAGGCCCGGCCGAAGTGGATGGTGTGATGCGCGGTGTGCGGGTACTCCACGCGCGCCCCAGCCAGCAGGAGGAAGCACGAGGGCGAGTACCGCAGGCGGCGCAGGCGGGCCGGCGCCGTCGAGGGAGGCAGCAGTTCGGTGTAGGCGATCGGCAGGNCGGGGNTGAGCACCACCACGTCGGCGCCGATGCGCTCCCCCGCCGCGGTGTGCACCGCGACCGCCCGGCCGCCCCGCACCTCCACCCGCGTCACCGTGGTCTCGTAGCGCAGGGTGGCACCGTGTTTGGCCGCGGCGCCGGCCAGCGCCTCGGCGACGGCGTGCATGCCGCCGGCCGGGTGGTAGACCCCGGCAACGCAGTCCATGTAGGAGATGACGGCATAGAGGGCCAGTGCGTCGTGCGGGGCGAGCCCGGCGTACATCGCCTGGAAGGAGAACATCCGCCGGGTCCGCGGGTCCCGTAGATGGCGGCCGACGACGGTGTCGAGCCGGCGGAAGCCGCCGAGGGCGGCCAGCCGGGCGAGCTGCGGGCGCAGCAACGACAGCGGGGAGTCGACCTGCGCGTCGATGAAGTGGCGCAGCTGGGTGCGGAACATTGCAGTGACGATTCCGACGAACCGCTCGAAGCCGGCCGCCTCCGCCGGGCCGCACAGCGCCCGGATCTCCTGTGCGGTGTCGGCGGGGNCGGCGCGGNTGTCCAGCGACGAACCGTCGGCGAAGAACCCCCGGTACATCGGGTCGAGCCGGGTCAGTGACAGCCAGCGGTCGAGATCCTCCCCGACACAGTCCAGGGCGTCGGCAATCAGCTCGGGCATGGTCAGGACGGTCGGTCCGGTGTCGAAACGATAGTCGCCCAGTGCGAGCAGGCCGGCCCGACCGCCGGGGGTCGCATCCCGCTCGAGCACCGTCACCCGCCGGCCGGCTCCGACCAGGCGCAGCGCGACCGACAGACCGGCGAGACCGGCCCCGACGATGACGACGTGATCCGTCGCTCCGGTCACCGTGCGCACCTGCCACCTGCTTCCTGGTCGATGGACTTCCCTGTCGATGGTGCGGTTACCCGATGTGGTCGGTTGCTCAATGTGATCGCGAAGTCGCTGCCATGGCGAGTTCCGTCAGGGCGGCGAGGGTTGTGACGTCCAGATCCGCCCGTCGGGCCGCCTCGACCGCCGTGGCGGTCCGGGCGGCGATCCGTTCCTCGGCGGCGGCCACCGCTCCGCTTGCGGCGATGATGTCGCGGGCCTCGGCGACCCGGGCGGCGCGGGCCGCGGGGTTCTCGGTGGGCCCGAATCCCGGGGAACATCCGGGTCCCCCGGAATACCCGGGATTCTCGGGCTGTCCCGCATCCTCAGGGTGCCCGGCGCGCCGGACCGGCGGGGAGATCAGCGTGCGCAGCCGGGCCGCCGCGGCCGGCTGCGCACGGGTCAGCGCGAGCGCCAGCAGGCCAGTGGGCCGCCCGTCACGCAGATCCTCCCCGGTGGGTTTTCCCGTCACCGCCGGATCGCCGAACACGCCCAGGAGGTCATCGCGGAGTTGGAACGCCTCGCCGAGCGGCAGGCCGAACGCCGCATAGGCCGCCAACAGGTCCGGCGGCGCGCCCGCGAGCAGACCGCCGAGCTGCAGGGGACGGACCACCGTGTAACCGGCGGTCTTGTACCGGGCGATGCGGACCGCCCGCCCGGGATCGAGGCCGCCGTGCGGACCGGCCTCGGCCTGGCCGACGAGGTCGAGGTACTGCCCCGCCATCAGCTCGCTGCGCATCCGCCCGTAGGTGGGCCAGGCCCGGACCAACGCCTCGGGTGGCATCCTGCTGGCCGCGAGCAGTTCGTCGGCCCAGGCCAGGAACAGATCGCCGAGCAGGATCGCGGCCGAGCGGCCGAAGTCGGCGGGATCACCCCGCCAGCCGGCGGTCCGGTGGACCCGGGAGAAGCGCCGGTGCGCGGCCGGCCTGCCGCGCCGTGTGTCGGAGGCGTCCATGACGTCGTCGTGGATCAGCGCGCAGGCGTGCAGCAGCTCGATGGCGGCGGCGGCGGTCACAATCTCGTCGCAGTCCGGGCCGCCCGCGCCCCGCCACCCCCAGTAGCAGAAGGCGGGACGCAACCGCTTGCCCTCCGCCAGCAGAAATTCGGTGGCGATACGGACGAACGGGATCAGATCGTCGTCGATTCCGCGCAGGAGCGCTCCGCGCGAACCGGCGAAGCGCCGCAACACGGCGGAGACCCGCCGGCGCACATCCACCGTGGTGTGGTCCGGCACCGTGGTGTGGTCCGGCACCGTGGTGTGGTCCGGCACCGTGGTGTGGTCCGGCACCGTGGTGTGGCCGGGGATTGGCCGGCGCCCGGGGTACCGTGCGGTGTGCCCGTGTTCGACACCGCCGTCGTCGTGGTCGCCGTTCTGCTGGTCGCCGCCGCACTGGGCGGATTGACCCTGTTGCGGCTGCCACCCGCGGAGCTGACTCACACTGTCGACGGTATCGACGCCGTGGAGGTTCTGGTGGCCGCCGGCCGCGTCGAGATCTCCGGGCGGGACCGCGAGGACGTGCACGTCGCGCTGACCGTGCGGCGTCGTCCCGGTCGGTCCGTACCCGTGCTCACGAGGGCCGGGAGCACGCTGCGGATCGACGGCCGGGCCAGCGACGTGCGGGTCAGGCTGACCGTGCCGCCACGGGTCCGGGTGCGGGCCGAGGTGCTCGCCGGCGAAATCACGCTGTGGGGGGTAGGCGGTGAACTGTCCCTGGTCACCCGCGATGGCACCATCGCCGGGCGGGAGCTCACGCGCGGTCCGGTCGCCGCGCGCAGCCGGGACGGCGACGTCAACCTGCACTTCAGCGAACCGCCGGACGGCGTGCGGGCGCAGAGCGAGACAGGCATGGTCACCGTCATGCTGCCCGACGGCGAGTACGGGGTGGAGGTGGAGACCGCCGATCCCGGGGCGGCCGACGTGGAGCTGACCCCGTCGGCGCACGCGGCGTGCCAGGTGGTGGCGCGCAGCGTGTCCGGGCGGGTACGGGTCGGTCTCGCCGCGCCGCTGGGACCCTTGTCTATCTGACGTCTCTTGTCCATCTACCGTCCATCTGGGTTGTCCCAGCTGGTCCCGCCCAACGAGCCCGTTTCAGCCGGGTTGCTCACCCACGTTGGTGGAATCGACGGATCATGACTCTCGCGTGATCACGCTGGGGATTCATGGGATCACGCCGGGGAAATGTTGCTGCCCGCTGTCGGGGCCTGATCGGTCGTGTTTCCGATCGGGGGTCCGTCTTCGATCGTGGCCACGCTCGGTCTACCCTCGTGCCATGGCGGCGGTCCGGAGTCTGAGCACGCAACCCACGACGATGGGCGAGTACCTCGCCACCGGTCGTGCGTCCTTTTCCTTCGAGTTCTTTCCGCCGAAGACGCCGGACGGCGAGCGGCAGTTGTGGACGGCCCTGCGCCAGATCGAGGCGCTGCATCCCTCGTTCGTCTCGGTGACGTACGGGGCGGGCGGGTCGACGCGCGAGGGCACGATCCGGGTGACCGAGCGGATCGCCACCGACACCACCCTCACGCCGATCGCCCATCTCACCGCGGTCAACCACTCCGTCGCCGAGCTGCGCCGGGTCATCGGCAACTACGCCGGCGTCGGGGTGCGCAACGTCCTGGCCCTGCGCGGCGACCCGCCAGGGGATCCGCAGGGCACCTGGACCGCCCATCCCGCGGGCCTGCGGCACGCGGACGAACTCGTGCGCCTGGTGAGGTCGGTCGGCGGCTTCTGCGTCGGCGTGGCAGCCTTCCCCGACAAGCACCCACGATCGGTCGACTTCGACAGCGACGCGCGCTACCTGGTGGGCAAGTTCGACGCCGGCGCGGACTACGCCATCACCCAGTTCTTCTTCGGCGCTGACGACTATTTCCGTCTCGTCGACCGGGTCCGCCGGCTGGGCTGCGACAAGCCGATCATTCCTGGGATCATGCCGGTGACGAACGTCGCGCAGATCGTCCGGATGGCGCAGCTGTCCGGCGCGGCCTTCCCGCCGGCGCTGGCCTCCCGGTTGCAGGCCGTCGCCGACGACCCGGCGGCCGTGCGGGCGATCGGGGTCGAGGTGGCGACCGAGTTGTCCCGTCGCCTGCTGGACGGCGGTGCACCGGGCCTGCACTTCATCACCCTCAACCGCTCCAGCGCCACCCGAGAGATCTACCAGGCGGTCCGATAGCCGGCCGCGGTCCGCGGGGTGGCCGATCCGCGGGGTGTCCCGGTGGCGCATGACGGGTGGGCCGCTCGCCTGACCCGTCCGCGCTCATGCCGCCGGGCCGGCACTCAGTCGTGCTCGTCGTAGGCATCGAAGACGCACAGCAGCCATTCGTCGCGGAGCGAATGCTCCCGGACCAGCGCGAACCCGGCCTGGTTGGCGGCGTCCACCACCGCCGTCACCAGGCTGAGATCAAGGGTGTTGAAGATCGGGGTGATCCGTACCGCAAGGATCACCTGGTCGCGATGGGCGGAGAAGACCGCCCGCGGGTCGAGGTCCTCAAGGGTCTCCACTACGCCGCCTACCTGTTCGGACACGTCACTCCCGCCACGTCTGGGTGGCACCGCTGTTCTCTCGTGACACCGCTGTTCCTCCGACACCGCGTCTCCCCACCTCGGGCCGGTCCGGTGACCGATCGACGCCTTCGGTTTTGGTCGCCGGCCGGACGCAGGGTGCCGCTACGGCTCGCGGTAGGGGACGACGAGACTCTATGTCCCAGCATGTCCCAGCGCGAGACGGCGTACCGGACGGATGGCGGCGTACCGGGCGGGGCGCTGGCCGTACCGGGCGGAACGGGATGGCGGAACGGGATGGACGACGGGCACGATGGACGACGTGAGCACCCCGCTACCCGGTCGGGACACCTACCTTGCCCAATGGTCGGCCCTGCACGGCGGCTACGACCTGGCGCGCGGGCTATGGCTCGTTCGTGCCTGGTTGACGGTGGTCTACTGGCTGGCCAGGCCGCTCGCCGCCCGCCGGGTGCGCCCGTCGGCGGTGACCGCCGGGGGGGCCGTGCTCACCGCCCTCGCGATTCCCCCGGCCGTGGCCGGTGGCCGGTGGCCACTGCTGGGGGCTCTGGTGATCGTGCTCAGTGGCCTGGCCGACAACCTCGACGGAGCGGTGGCGATTCTCACCCGACGCGCGAGCGCCTGGGGATATGTCCTGGACTCCGTCGTGGACCGCTGCGGTGACCTGGCCTACCTGCTGGCCCTGTGGTGTCTCGGCGCACCCGGCGGCCTCGTGATCGCGGCAGGCAGCATGCTGGGACTGCTGGAGTACACCCGGGCCCGGGCCGGCAACGCCGGCTTCGACGAGATCGGTGTGGTGACCGTCGGGGAGCGGCCGACCCGGATCATCATCGCCGCGGTTGGCTCGTTCGGAGCGGGTCTGGTGCCCGGCCTCGCGAACCTCGCCGCGAGTATCGCGACGACCGCGACGCTGGCGGTCTGCGCCATCGGCCTCCTTCAGCTCACGGCCACGGTCCACGCGGCCCTGACCGCCGGGTCAGGCCGGGCCGATGAGACCGGCGACGATGCCGGCGGAGAGCACGACGAGCGGCAGCCCGCCGCCGGGATGGGTTGACCCACCGACGAGGAACAGGCCGGGTACCCGGGATGCGTTCGGAGGCCGCAGGAAGGCCGCCCGCACGCCGTTCGAGGATCCACCGTAGATGGATCCGCCCACCGTCCCGGTGCGCCGTTCCAGATCCGCCGGGGTGATGGTCTCGTACCAGCGCAACCGGGAGCGGACGTCGAACCCGCGGGCGGCGAGCACGTCGAGGATGCGCCGGGCGTAGCCGTCGGTGAGCCCGGGACGGTCCCAGTCCAGGGTGCCTGCGCCGTTGTGGCCGCCCGCGCCGCGATGCGGGGGCGCGTTCACCAGGATGAACCACGCCTCGCAGCCCGGCGGCGCGCAGGCCGGGTCGGCGGGCGCGGCAAGATAGATAGTGGGATCGGCCGCCAGCCGGCCCGCGAAGACGGCATCGAACTCGGCATCGTAGTCGGCTGGGAAGGTGACCGTGTGATGCCCCAGCCCGGGCGTGCGACCCGTCAGGGCCAGCAGCAGCACGAAGCCGGACATCGACGGTACAGTCCGCCGCAGCCGCCGGCGGCCGACCCGATCGTTCACCAGCCGGCCGTAGAGCGCCGCCGCGTCGGCGTTCGCGACGACGACGTCCGCGGGCAGCCGGATACCGTCGGCGAGACGGACCCCGTCGACCCGGCCGCCGGGGGTCCGGGTCACCGCCAGCACCGGCGCGTCGAGCAGGATCCGGACGCCGCGTTCCTCGGCGCGGCGGGTGAGCGCATCCCCGAGGCGGCGCAGGCCGCCCGCGACGTACCAGCCCCCGAAGCGCCGTTCCGCGTGGACCACCGACACCAGAGCGGCGGGGGNGNGCCGGGGNTCGGACCCGGAGTAGGTGGCATAGCGGTCCAGGATCATCCGCAGCCGGGGATCACGCAGGTAGCGCAGGCCCAGCCGGCGCAGGCTCCGGCCGGGCGCGATCGCGGCGATGTCACCGGGTGCGGACCAGGCGAGCCGAACCAGCCCGGTCGCCGACACGGGACTGGACAGGAACGGTCCTTCGGCGGCGTCGAAGACCCGGCAGGCCCGGNCGGCGAGCCGCCGCCAGTCCTCGCCCGACCCGGGGGCGATCCGATCGTCCAGTTCGGCCACGAACGCGTCGTCGTCGGCATGTGCGGCGAGCGTCGTGCCGTCGGCGAACCGGTAGGACGCGATCGGGTCCAGCCGACGCAGCTCCACCTCGCCGCGCAACGGCCCGCCGGTCGCGGTGAACAGGTCCTCGAACACGCCGGGCATGGTCAGCAGGGACGGACCGGTGTCGAAGCCGAACCCATCGCGCTCGTACCAGCCGAGCTTGCCTCCGGTCCGCGACGACTGCTCGCAGACCGTCACGTCATGCCCGGTGGCGGCGAGCCGGGCCGCGGCCGCCAGCCCGCCCACACCGGCGCCGATCACCACAACACGGGCCATGCGACGACTGTACGAGCTGCTCCTTCCCGGTTATCCACGAGGAAGGAAACGGGCATCGAAGCCTCGGGAAGAAGAAGGAAGCCGCCGGAGGGGCAAGGGAAGCTCCTGGCGGGGTGCGGGGTGCGGGGTGCGGACCAGTGGTCAGGGGCAGCGGGTAACCGGTCGTCCCTTCCATCGGGCGGTACCCCGCCGACGACGCCACCACGACACCGCAGTCAGGTAGCCCAACAGGCTCACGGAAGCCGGATGAGCGGCGGCGTCGGGCCAGCTCCGGCCGCCCGTGCGGCGGGCGGCGAGCACCCGGCCGGCGACCCCGGCGAGGTACCCGACCGCGCCCGGGCCCGAGCCACCCAGTGCCGCCACCGCCGGCACGACGAACAGCCAGGCCAGCATGCCGATCTGCCCGACGCTGCCGAGCGTGCTTCCACCGGCGACGGCCAGCGACTTCGCGTAGCCGTCCCGCAGCTGTGACCATCCGGAGTACATCCGGTTGACCGCGAGATCGGTGCCGTCCACGACCACTCCCCGCCCGCCGGCACGCTTGAGCCTGCGCAGCAGGGCGACATCCTCGATGACCTGGTCCCGGACACCCTCGTGGCCGCCGGCCCGGCGGTAGGCCGCCACGTCCACGGCCAGCAGCTGTCCGCCCGCCGCCGAAAGCGACGGCCGGGCGGAGCGTTCGGCCAGCCGCAGCGGCAGCAGCGCCAGCCACGACCACTGGAGCAGGGGTTGGATCAGCCTTTCGGCGACACCGGCCGCCTCCTGACGCGGGTAGGGCGAGACGAGGTCGAGGCCGGCGTCCCGCAGGAGGAGAACGGTCCGCGCGACGCCGTCGGGGGCCACCGTGACGTCGGCGTCGACGAAGACGAGGACCGTGCCCGTGGCCGCCGCCGCGGCCCGGGCGCAGGCGTGCGGTTTGCCGAGCCAGCCGGCGGGCGGCTCCGCACCGCGCAGCGCGACGATCCGGTTGTCCCTCGCCGCCCACCGCGCGAGGATCTCCCCGGTGCCGTCGGTGGAACCGTCGTCGTAGACGAGGATCTCGAGGTCGGGCACCCACCGTGAGCCGAGCAGGGCCGACAGGCACCGCGGCAGGCTCCTGGCCTCGTCGCGGACGGGTAGCACGACCGTCACCCGTTCGCGTACCGGCCGGGCCGGCGGTGGGACGCGTAGCAGCCGCGCGTTCACCGCCGTGTGCACGGCGATGGCGGTGGACGCCACCGCGGCGGACCGTACCGCACCCGACCAGCATCGCCCGGCAAGCCACCGGGCCGGGGATCTCGGTACCGTCCGGTGCCTCGTCCCGTGCCCTGTCCGCCACGGCGCCGTCATCGTGGTGGGGAGCCCGCCGGGACCGGGCGGTCCCCGGCCCGGGCACGGTCCCGGGGTCCGGCCCGGGCCGCCGCGACGAGCGCAGCCCCCATCGCGATCCCGCCGGCCGCGGCCACACCGGGACGGTCGAAGAAGGTGAGGTTCGCCAGCGTCGAGGAGACGTAGGCCCACAGGAGAAGGGCGAGCGGGGCGCGCTCGTCGCGAGCCGTGCTCCCGGCCTGGTCCGGAAGCGCCGTCAACGCCGCGGTCATGGCGATCGCGACGGCCACCCAGCCGGCGGTGTTGGTGAGTGGGATTCCGTTGAGCGTCGGGCCGCCGCCGAGCCACCGCCAGTACCCCGCGGCGACCATCTGCGGGTCGATGAAAAGATCCCAGGCCGCGAGGACGAGCGCGGCCAGCACGACGGTGCGCGCCCGGCCGCGGTGGTGGCGACGGGCCAGGACATACGCCGGGTAGGTCGCCATCGCCCAGGCCATCGGCACCACGACCGGGACGCCGTACAGGCNGGNGCCCAGNGNNNNGCCGTAGACGTAGCGGCCGAAGGGCCAGCCGGTGTGCACGCCCACGGTCTCCACGAGCAGCCCGCCGCCGACGGTCACGGCGAGAAACCCGGCGGTCCACGCTCGGCCACGGGTGAGCAGGGCGTGGCTCACCGAGGAGGCGAAGAACAGCACGATCGAGGCGATGGCGAGCGCCGCCCCGGCGGATCCGGTGACCAACGGACAGGGGAGCTGCACCGCCACGGTGGCCGCCGCGAAGATCCACGGCACCGCGGTGGGCCGCGCCGGCCGCGCCGATCCGGTGAAGAGCGCGTCGGCGGTCATCGTACCGGTGCGTGCCGGTCGGCTCCTTGGGCGGAGGCAGCGTCGGGACGGGCGGGGGAGCGTCCGCGGAGCTCCTTGCCGAGCACGGCGTAGGGGGTGAGGGTCCCGGGGAACTGGAAGTCGGACAACAATGGAACGAATCCCTCATGATCGTACAACCGGCGCGCCGGACTGCCCGGGGGTTCGAGGGCGGACAGCGCGGCCGTGCGTTGCGGGGCCCCGCGCAGCAGCTCCCGCAGTATGGTGCGCCCGATCGCCCGGCCCTGGTAGGCGGGCAGGACGTGCAGCTCCACGATCTCGAGACAGTCGTCGAGCCAGTACGCGGCCGAGTCCGGCGGGAGCGCGCCGGCGACGACGTCGTGCCACCACTGGCCGACCCGGCCGGGCAGGGCGTAGGTGATCCCGATGAGTTCGTCGTCGGGTGTGACGGCCGCCACGGCACGAAGGTCCCGCCGCTCGAAGTGCCGGCGCGCATGGGCGGCCCGGTCCCGGGCGGCCCGCTGCGGGTCAGGCTCGTGGTGATCGAGGAAAGCGGCCTTGTAGACCGCGATGACATCGTCGAGCCGGGTGCGCATCCGGCTCGGGGACCAGCGGACCACCCTCACGTCCACGTCGGTCACCGGCGTCGCCTCCTGTCCGCGCCCGGATCGCCGACCTGGCCCCACGAGTCGGGTCCGGCGAGCCAGGAGGCTGGGGCGCACCATCACGTCGCTCGACGATAACTCGCCGCCCGCCGGCACCGCTCGGCGATGGGAATTACTGCTACGTAACGTCATTCCACTGATGTGGAGGGTGCTAACTCCGGATGGGTGGGAGACCGGCCCGATCACCGGCCATGGCGAGCGTGGCGCAGCGCGGCGTGCCGGCGAGGAGGTCGGCCACCAGCATGGCCACCGCCGGGGCCTGCACGGTGCCACCCGCGTTCGTCCCTGCCGCCACGATCACCCGGCCGCCGTGGTCTGCCACGGCCTCGACAAGGGGGAGGCCGTCCGGGGTCGCCGGGCGCTCGCAGACGCGGACGTCGAGCATCTCCACGCTGCCGTCAGGCCGGCGCAGCGTCGGGAACAGGCCGGCGACCGCCTGCTCGAAAACCGCGCGCAGACGGGCGACGCCGCTGTCCGCGGCCGCCCGCACGGCGGTGCCCAGATACCCGAATCCGCCGCTGACATGGATCCTGGCACCATCGGCGGACAGCGTCACATTGATCACACCTAGGGGATCTCCGGCGTGGACCTTCACCGGCCGTCGCAGACCCGGGTTCGGCAGGGTCAGCGAGAGGCCGAGCAGATGCGCGACGGCACCGGCGCCGGGCCAGGCGGCGCCCAGCAGCCGCTGCAGGTCGCGGCCGGCCACGGTCACCACGGCCCAGCCGGTGCGCAGGGTCGAGCCGTCCGCGAGATGCAGCCGGACCCCGCTGCCGGCTCCGTTCCCGATTTCGTGCCCGGCCTCGTTCCCGTTGCCGTCGGGGTTCCCGTCGAGGTTCCCGTCGATGTCGGTCTCGATGTCGGTCTCGATGTCGGTCTCGATGTCGGTCTCGATGCGTTCCACCCGGGTGCCGGCGCGCACCTCGACGCCCGCGGCCCGCAGCCGGTCGATGAGTACCGTGGCCAGATCGTGGATGTTGACCGCGTAGCCGTCCACCTCGACCGCTGCGGTCACCTCCCGGACGCCGTCGGGCAGCGGGACCGAGCGGCCCAGCGCGGGCCAGTCGCGAACCAGGTCCGCCCGGGACAACCGAACGACCCGCCCCCCCGCGGACCGCTGCAGCCGCTCGCCCGCGGCGAGGTCGTCCGGACCGAGATAGATCCGCGGGATGCGGGCGTCCCAGCGCAACCCGCACCCGGCAGCGAGCCCGTCCCCGCCGTCGGCGAGCGCGAAAAGATGCTCCCACCCGCGCAACCCCAGCCGGTTCAGGGCGATCACCAGGTCCCGGGCCACCGCGTGCAGCCCGGGACGGTCGGCGCACTGCTCGAAGGCGCCGGCCCAGGCCCTCTCCGGCTCCGACAGCGACTCCGGGTCCCGTAGCCGCCAGCCGCCGTGCGTCGGATCGCGATCGAGGACACCCGCGCGGCTCGCGTCCGCCTGCGGCAGGGTCTCGGTCGCCGACAGGTGCCGACCGTTCGTCCCCGCGAACGTCGTGCCCTGGGCGGCAGGGTCTGCCCGGTCGGCAGGCGCGGCGTCGAGGACCCGGACGGGGTGGCCCCGCAGCCGCAGCACGAGCGCGATCGTGAGTCCGACGATCCCGCCGCCGACGACCACCACGTCGTGCTTGTCGACGGCGGAACCGTCAGAGGCCGGGTCCTCGACGGCCCGGCGGCCGGTGCCCCGCCGATCGCCCCGGCGATCGGCCAGGTCATGACGATCGTCCTTCGGGCCGTTCCCGGTGAGGTCGTTCCCGGTGAGGTCGTTCCCGGTGAGGTCGTCCAGGTCGGCCCGTCCGACCACCGCGAGGAACGCCTGATCGAGATCGTTGCTGCAGGCGGGACTGTGCATCGCCACGGAGCAGAGAGTGAATCCGCGCCGCGGCTCCCCGCCGTCCTCGGCGATCCGCCCCGCGAGCAGCTCGCGGACCGGGCCGAGGAACCGGGGGGCGTTGTCGATCACGACCTCCAGGTCGCGGCGGTCGTAGGCGTCGACCAGCGCCCGGTCGGTGAAGACGTGCGGTTCGCTGACCGACACGAGTCGGCGGCCGGTGAACGACTTGACGTGCCGCATGTCGATCATGCCCGCGGATATCCGGGGCCCGTCGTGCACGAGGGGCGCGGCGATGCTGATCAGATCGGCGGCGTCGAGGACGTCCTCGACGGTGCGGGCGACGTGGATCCGGTCTACCGGCAGTCGGTGCTTCGCCGCCCAGAGCGCGACCGTCGCCGGCCTCGCCGCGAGTGAGGGAGCGTGCACGGCCAGGTGCCAGCCGCGTGCGACGCCCTCCCGGGCGACCCGGCTGTTGATGTTTCCGGCGCCGACGAGGCCGAGCACGCCCGGCCGATCGGTGCGCGTGGCGGCCCCGGCCGACTCGGCGCCGGGTGCGTGGCCGAGCGGGTCGAACAGCCGGTCGACGATGAACCGGGCGACGTGCCGGGCGTTGACCTCGGGGGTGTTGCGCACCTCGATCCGGTGGCGGGCCGCGGCGGCCAGGTCGACGGCAGCGAGGGAGGTGCCCCGGCGGACCAGCAGCAGGGGTCGGTCCCGGCCGGCCTCCGCCGGGTCCGTGCGGACCGCGGTGGCCCACCGTTCGAGTGCCGGTCCATCCACCGCGTTCACCCCGACGACGAGGGTGTGCGGCCGCAGTTCGACCAGGGCGTCGGCCAGGCCCGTCGGCCGGGTGGCCAGCTCCGGGCGTAGCCGGGCGGCGTCGTGCCGAGTGACGAGCCGCGCGACCCGTTCGCTCACCGGTGTCGCGATCAGAACCCGACGGCGGGGGGGCTGCGTCCAGGGCGCCTGCTCGCGGGGTATCGACATGCGGCTTGCTTCACCCGGTTCGTGGGAAGGTGCGGGGCGTGGGAAGGTACGGGCGGCCCCTCCACGGTGGCGGGTGCCGTTCAACGGGGTGTCAAAGCAGGCCGTGTCCCCGCCCGGATACGGCGGGGGGCCGTGGCCGGATCTTCAACGCGGCGTCAACGTCGGCCCGGGGCTGACCTGCAGGAGAGGATCCCGCCCGCCCAGCGTCCCCCGCGAGCCGAGCACCGCGAACCGCGCGAACAGTTCCTCGCTGTACCAGCCGACCATCGGTGTGCGCCGGACGACCTCGCTGTGCGCGGGGCGGCCGTAAGCGAACCTGCGCAGCGACGCCGCGTCCTGCCAGAGGCTGAACGTTCCCTGTAAGCCGATCGGCGCCTCCCCGATGCCAGCCGCGAAGATCAGACCCTCGGCCTCGGCGAGGTCGACCGCCACCGCCGGCACCGCTTGGCGGAAGGCGAGGGTGTGCCGCAGGGCGATGCGGGCCCGGGTGATCACCGCGACCGCCGCGGGGGCGCTCGCGGGAGGCGGAACGTTCGACGCCGCCGGGTCGCCGAAGGGCTCCTGCCGTGACCACCGCCCACGTGACGACAGCGGGTGAAGGTCGATCCGCCAGCGTTCTTCGGCCAGCGACGACCATGCCCGCACCGGCGCGGATCGTTCGAAGGAACGGGCCGCCGACGGGGAGGACCAGACGGCGACCATCGCCCACTGGCACGGATCGGCGTCGCGCAGGGTGAAACTGCTCGCCGAACCGGTGCCCAGCAGTTTTGCGAAGGTCAGTCCCGGTGTGTGCCGCAGGGCGGTACGGTCGGCGGCCATCCGCGCCAGGGCGTAACCGATCCGTCGCCGGGGCACCCGCCAGAAGTCGACGGTGACAAGCGTGCTCATCGCCGCACCGATGACAGGCGCAGCAAGCTGTCCCGGGCGGCCCCGTACTTGTCGGCGAAGGCCGTGGCCACGGCCCCGGCGCCGTCGTTGTCGCGCAGGGGTACCATCCGGCACCGTCCGGTTCCAGCCAGTACATGCCGACCGTCGCCCGCCACCTCCGCGAGCAGGCCGTCCGGACCGCCGCGGCCCAGCAGCGCGACGAGGTCGGGGGAGGAGACGTACACCGCCCCGTCGAGGCGCACGAACTCGGCCTGTACCTCGAGATGGCCCGCGTCCGACGGGGAGACGCGCAGCGGCACCCGCAGATAGTCGTCCAAGGCGGTGCTCCCTTCCAGACTCCAGAGCCGCTCGAAGTGCTGTTCGACGAACTGGACCAGGGTGGAGGAGACGGCCGCCTCGTGCTGGGTCGCGGCGGCCGAGGAGTACCCGACGGGGAACGTCGAGACCAGCGCCCCGGTGTCCCAGCGGTGATACGTCGTCAGGGGCTGTTCGGTGTAGAGACGCACCGCGAGCCGGGAGCGCAGGACGGGAGCGAGCCGATCCCGCAGTGCCTCGAGGACCAGCAGGTTCGAGCGGATCATGCCCGGTACGTCGACGCTGTGCAGGAGGTCGGCGGCTCGTCCGGCCACGGCCGGGGAGTCCGGGTCGAGTAGGAGCACCTGAATGATCGCTCCGGCGTCGACCGCCGCGAGCACCGCGTCGGCGAAGGCGGTCCGGTGCTCGGGGGTCGCCAGATCCGTCCAGGTGTTGAGTAACCGGACGCTGCGCCGGGACGATGCGATCCGGGCGATGAAGTACGCCGGGTCGAACGTGCTGAGCAGCCGCCCGCTGGTGAACTGGGTGGGCTCGGCCGTGACCGGTGCGCTCAGCCGTTCCTCGGCGGCCGGCAGCTCGGGGGAGCCCTGCTGACGTAGCAGCGTGATGCCCTGCTGCCAGGATCGCCGCGCCGCCGGATGGTCGTCCATCTGGGCGAGGATGTCACCCCGGCGGATGAGCACGCGTGGCTCCCAGCGGGTGTCGGGTAGCTCGGCGAGCAGCGGCAGGCTCTCGTTGTAGCTTGCCAGAGCCCGGTCCAACCGGTACTGGAAACGGTGGAGATCGCCCAACCGGCGCAGGGCCAGCGCCTCCAGCGGGCGGTTGCCGAGTTCGCGGGCGATCGACAGGCTCATCGTCAGGCAGTTGATGCCGTCGGTGAGCTCGTCCCGGTCGCCGTGGACCATGGCGACGTTCACCAGGGTCTCCGCCTCGGCCTTGCGGGCGCCGCCCCGGCGCATCATCTCCAGGCCGGCCTCGAAGTGGACCAGGGCCGCGGAGAACTCCCCCCGACCGCGGCAGGCGTCGGCCAGCCCGCGCAGCGTCCGGGCCTCACCCAGCTCGTCGCCGAAGTCGACGAAGATCTTCCGGGCGCGGGTGAGGCGTTCCGTGGCCAGCGCCAGGTGGTCGACCGTAGCCCGGTAGACCTCGACCGCCGGTTGACCGTCGGGGTCCGTGCCGTCCGCGTCCAGTCGCCAGAAGGCGTCCTCGAAGGCCAGCGTGATGTCGCGCTCGGCGAGGTTGGTCAGCAGCGTCGCCTCGGCGAGGCGGTGCCCGCCCCGGCGGGCCGCGGCCAGCCCCAGGACGTGGCTCTGCTCCCAGTCGCCCCAGTGCGCCGCGAAGGCGTAGAACTCGGCGGCCTCGGTGGCGAGCAGCCAGGTCGGCTCGTCGAGACCGGCCGCGTGGGCCTGGTCGATCAGGCTCAGGAGGTTTCCCCGTTCCCCGCCGAACCAGACCAGCGGCCGACCGACCAGGTCGGCGACGCCTGCCTGTTCAAACCGAAACACGGCCCCCGTCGTGAGCGCCGCCGCGTCCTCGGCGGCGGGGGTGAGGGTGCGCACCCCGCCGGGGCTGAAGGTGTCGACCGCCTCCCGCAGCATCGCCAGATAGGCGTACAGCAGCCGCCCCAAGGCCGCCCGGTGTTCTCCGGACACGGTGGAGGGGGCCTCGGTGGAGGGGGCCTCGGTGGAGGGGGCCCCGGCGGAGGGGGCCCCGGCAGCGTCGTGGTGCCCGTTGCCGGTGTGCCCGTTGCCGGTGTGCCCGTTGCCGGTGTGACGGTTGTCCCCGCCGGCCTCGGGGATCCGACCCGGGGCCGCGGGGTGGCCGAGCGGGGTGCCGACCCCGGTCTCGCGCTCCCGGGCGAACACCCGGAGCAGGTCGTGAAAGCGGTAGCGCTCGGTTCCCGTCCGGTCGGCGCCACGTCGTTCGAGTAGCTGGGCGTCGGCGAGCCGGTCGACGACGTCCTCGGCTTCGTCGAGGTCGAGGTCGAGGACCGCCGCCGCGGCCCATGGCGCGAAATCGCTCATCGCGGGCAGCGACAGCAGCCGGAAGGCGCGCTGCTCGTCCGGCGGCCGGCCCTCGTAGCTCAGCGAGAAGCTGGCCCGGATCTCCAGGTCGCCGGCCTCCAGCCAGGACAGCCGGTCGCGTTCGTTGGCGAGCCGCCCGGCCAGGCGGGCCAGTTTCCAGTGCGGATGGGCGGCCAGCTTGCGCCCGGCGATCTGGATCGCCAGCGGTAGGTAGCCGCACAGGCCGACGATGTCACGCGCGGCCTCGGGCTCGGTGTCGACCCGCTGCGTGCTGACCATCTTGGCCAGCAGCTCCACCGCGTCACTGGGCAGCAGGACGTCCACCATCCAGTACGGGGCGCTCAGACCGTGCAGCCGCGACCGACTCGTGATGATGACCGCGCAGCCCGGGCTGGTCGGCAGCAGCGGCCGGATCTGTGCCTCGCCCCCCGCGTTGTCGAGGATGATCAGGACCTTGCGGGTCGCGAGCAGCTCCCGGTACATCTCGCCGAGATCGTCGGGGTCGGCCGGTACCGCGGAGCGGCTGACCCCGAGCGTCTGGACGAACCGGGACAGCACCCGGGCCGGGGCCAGCGGGGTGCTGTTGCCCCGCAGGTCCACGTACAGCGTGTCGGTGAACCCCGTGCGGACGCGATGCGCGATGTGCACGGCCAGGGCGGTCTTGCCGGCGCCGGCCTTACCCGCGAACGCCGCCACCACGGTTCCCCGTGACAGCCCGACCGGATCGGTCAGCATGGCGTGCACCTGGGCCTGGATCGTGTCGCGCCCGGTGTATTCGCGGATGTCNGGGGGCAGCTGGTNCCCCCCCTGGCTNGNGGGCGCCANGGAGACCCGCCGGTCGAGCGAGCGGGGCGGGGTCCAGGCCAGGCTGGACGCGCCGCGCAGCACGTCCTCCTGCAGCTGCTGCAACATCGCGGAGTCCAGCCCCAGGTCGTGCAGCGCCTCCAGGCCCTCCCGGCAGGCCCGGGCCGCGTCCTCGATCCGACCGTCCCGGTAGAAGGCGAGAACCAGCTCTCGGCGCAGCCCGTCGTCGTGGGGGTGCCGTGTCACCAGCACGCGCAGATCCCCGATGACCTCGCGATGACGACCCAGAGAGAGATCGGCGGCGATCCGGGTCTTGGCGATGTCGAGCTGGAGTTCGTCGAGGGCGTCCACGTAGGCCCGGGTGAACGGGTAGTCGATCAGGTCGACCAGCGGCGGTCCCCGCCAGAGGGCCTGGGCCTCCTGCAACGGGGCGATCGCGCTCACCGGGTCACCGTCATCCACCGCGCGCCGGCCCTGTTCCAGCAGCCGACGGGCCTGCTCGGAGTCGATCTGCTCCGGGCGCACGTCAAGGACGTACCCGGTCCCCTTGCGCAACAGCACCTCGGAACCGGTCTCCAGCCGCCGCCGCAGCTCGCTGACATGGGTGCGCAATGTGGCCAGCGCCTTCTCCGGCGGTGGGCCCCCCCAGATCACCNCCAGCAGCCGGTGACCGGGCACCACCTGACCGGCTTCCAGCAGCAACGCGGCCATCAGCACCTTGCGCTGGGTGCCGCCGAGCACGATGGGTGCTCCCCCGGCAGTGATCTCCAACGGGCCGAGGATGGCGAACTGCAGGCTGTCGCGGTCAGGCATCTGGTCCTCTCGTACGACCCCCGGTGATGTCTGTATTACCGCAGCGTGCGCCGGGAGGGGACATGGCGGCAACTACCGATCTGGAACGGCCCCCTGTCGTTTCCGCGTCAGGCCTGCTCCGGCGCCCGGTGTCCGGTGCGACGCGGGTGGCGGTCCGACTCCGTGGGGTGTCGTGTGACCCGATCGCGGAATCCAGGTGTTCCGATCAACACATTCTCAATGGTTCTGGTGATTGTGCGTGCAGTGGGTGTTGATCGCTTGGAGGTGCACTGAGTCCACGAAATCGAGGCGGCAGACGGCCGGGAGACGGCCGGCGAGGCGGAGGGGGTTGGGAACATGGCGATCACGGTGCCCAGGAGCCTGGCGAGGCGGCCCGCGTCGGCGGCGGGCCCGGCGGTGACCCCGGCGGTGACCCCGGCGGTGACCCGGACCCGGACACCGCGGACGACGGCCGGGGCGGACCTTCTCCCGCGGCGGGCCGGCGGACTGCCGCACGAGCTGATCTTCCGGATCGAGTCGGTATCCCGGCACGCCTCGGTCCGGCACGTGCACGTCGAGACCGACGAGGGCGCGGTGCTGGCCGACTGGTGGTCGCGGGGCCGGGTCGAGCTGATGGCGGCCGGCCGGCCGTTCGTGCTGGAGACCGACCTCGACGGTTTCGGGATCCGTCTGGTCGAACCCATGGGACGGGTGCCCCTGGCCGCCTTCGAGCCAGGCCGCCACGGGGGCTGGGTGCGCCTGTCGGACGGTGCCACGCTGCGTTGGCTCAGGTCGACCCGCGGCGAGTTCGCCAGCGGGCTCGTGGGTCACCGTGATGTGAACATCATCCGGTTTGCGCTGGACGGAACGGCGCTTGTCGTGGCCGATCCGGATGCGCTCGACCCGAGGGTCACCCGGGTGGCCCGGACGACAGGTGCGGATTCGGGACATGTCTGTCGGGGGAAAGTCGCGGACCCGCGGCTGGGATGGGTTCCCGACGTGGTGGCCCTGCTCGTCCTCGGCTGGTTTCTTCGGGTGGTCGAGTCCGAGGTCGCCGGATCTGCTCGATCGCGTGTTCGATACCTCGATGCTTGACGGGCGGCGCTGGCGAGGGTTCACTACTTCGTGATCGAACCTATGTTCGAGACTCGGGAGGTGTTGTGACCACCGTGACCAGTCGGCCGATCAGTGGCTCGGACAGTGGCTCGGACCCGGCGGGAGGAGCGGCCCGCGGTAAGGGTGCGTTTGGCGGCCCCGGTGGATCCACCGGGCCGCACGGTGGATCCACCGGGCCGGTTGGACGGACCCTGGTGCCGGCGGCGGGGTTGCCTCGCCGCTCCCGCGACGATCTGTTGGTCGCCGCCCGGCGCGGTCTCGGTGAGGCCGAGTGCGCCCAGACGGCCGGGGAGCGCTACGCCCTCGCCCACCTCGCGGCGCTGCGGGCGGCGGCCGCTGTCCTGGCGGACCGGGCCCGGCCCCGTCCCGGTCGTCGCGGTCGGCCCGTGAGTGCCTGGTGCCTGCTTGTCCGGGTGGCCCCCGAGCTCGCGGAGTGGGCGGAGTTCTTCGCGGCGGGGGCCGCCCGGCGATCGGCGGCCGAGGCCGGGCTGAAGGTAGTGACCAGGCGGGAGGCCGATGATCTGATCCGTCAGGTCGATCTGTTCGTCGGGGTTGTCGAGGGCGTACTGGGCCTCCCGTCCCAACCGATGATCGCCGGCACCGGTCCGGTCGGGCCTGGGGAGGTCACGATGGTCATGTCGCCGGGCCGAGGGCAGGCTGACCGTGGTCGGCCCGGCGGCGCCCCGGGTGGGTGACGAGCGGTTGCGTTTACGGTGAGCATCGGTCACTATCGGTTACCTTCCGAGGGGTAGTGGTTGGCGGAGCAGGAGATCATCGATGGTCCTCACCGGTTCTGAGCATCGGCACCGCGGCGCGCATCGGGCCGTGCCGTCCGCCGTTGCGCGTCGCAACATCTGGGTACTGCGGGTCGTAGGGCTGTCGGCTGGCGGGCTGGTCGTCGGGGTCGCCATAGGCCTCACCGTGGGTCGGTGACGCGCCTGGTCCTCCGGCGTGGGCGAGCGGGCTGACGGCGGCGCCGACGATGCCGGCGTGAGGAGGCGCGACGCGCATGACCAGCCATGTCACCGGCGCGGATCTGCGGCAGGCCGCGATCTGGCACGGCCTGCGGACGGTCCTGCCCGGATCGGCAGCGGGGGTTCCGGCCTGGTCGGTGGCCCCGACGGCCACAGCCATCCCGCCGATCATCGTTGACGCGGGCGGTGGGAGTGGTGGCTTCGCCGTACCCCTGGCGGTCGAGGGCTACCTGGTGATCGTCGTGGACCCGTCGCCGGACGCCCTGGCAGCGTTGCGCCGTCGCGCCGACGAACGGGGCGTCGCCGACCGGGTCACGGCCGAGCAGGGCGATCTGGCCGACCTGACCGGCATCGTCGGAGCCGAGACCGCCGATTTGTTGCTGTGCCACTCCGTCCTCGACGTCGTTGACGATCCCGAGGCCGCGCTGGCGGGGGCCCTGCGGGTGCTGCGCCCGGGAGGCGTTCTCAGCCTCGTCGTCGCGGGCCGGGCTGCCACGGTGCTCGCCCGCGCCCTGGCGGGTCGCTTCGAGCAGGCGCAGGCCGTGCTGACCGGCCAGGGCGCCGGGGCGCCCCGGACGCCCGCCGGGTTCACCACCGCCGAGATCGTCGCGCTGGTGAACGCGGCGGGCGCGGACGTCGTCGACGTCCACGGGGTGCGCGTGTTCGCCGACCTGGTCCCCGGGGCGCGGGTCGACTCCGATCCCTTCACCGCGCAGCGGCTGCTGCGCCTGGAACTGGCCGCGGCCGCCCTGGAGCCGTTCCGTGACCTCGCGGCACAGCTGCACGTGCTTGCCCGCCGTCGTGCCGCTGGTACCGCTCGCGAAGCCGGCGCCGCCGGGTTCCCGTGACCGTGGATTTCCCGGTATGAAAGACCCCAGTTCGGGCACGGACCAGGTGACGGGAATCGCTCGGTTCCAACCAGCATGACAGGTTGCCTACCGCACCCGCCCGCACATGCCTATCCTTGGTTATCAGGTTCCGTCCGCCGGGCCTACAGGTCGTGGGAGGAGCGTCGATGCCGCTCTCGGAGAACGAGCAGCGCCTGCTGGAGCAGATCGAGCGCGCTCTCGTACAGGACGATCCAAAGTTTGCCAGTACCGTGCGTTCGACGGACCCCCGTACCTATCTGCTGCGCCGGGTGCGCCGCAGCGCGGTCGTCTTCGTCCTCGGTCTGGCCGTCCTGGTCGTCGGTGTGGTACTCAACCGGGTACCGCTGACGGTGATCCTCGGCATCCTCGGTTTCCTCATGATGTTGTTCGCCGCGCTGCGCGGTGCGGCAGACCTGCGCCGGATCAGCGGCCGTGACACCGGTCACCGGCGGCCGGGCGGCGTGCAGGGGGGATCGAAGCCGAAGCCGCGGGCTAGGGCTCCGTTCATGGAACGGGTCGAGGAGCGGTGGCGGCGGCGCTGGGAGGACCGTCCCTGACCGCGTCCAGCCAGTCCTGATTGTCCTGATTGTCTTCGTTCTGAACCGTGGTGGGCGTGGCGGGTCCGTCGTCCTTACCGCCTCCCCNTCCCNTCCTCGACCGTCCGCGCGCCGAGGCCGGCGCGGCGCGCCGGAGAACCGATGCCGGGGCGATCCGCGCCAACATCCGCCTGGCCCGCGGTGCCAGCGCCAACAGCGTGGTGGTGGCCAGGACGACATCTTCGCTGAGGTCTGCGACGGANGGCGGCGCGGCCATCTCCGGCGGCGCGTAGCGGGCCCGCTCCTCCGCGGAGGCCAGTCGGGCGAGTGCCGCGCGGGCCTGCGGGTAGGTCGTGGGGGGCTCGCTGCCCCCGGACTGCCACGCAGACGGTTCCGGGCCGGATCCCGGAGCCTGTGCGGTGGTCGGCTCGGCGTCCAGGTAGGCGGTCAGCCGGGCCACTCCGGCCCGCGGCGAGTCGTTCGGCCGGATCATGATTCCCAGGTCCGCGGCGACGTCCAGCAGTTCCGCCCAGGCGTCGTGGACCCGTTCCACCGTCGCCCCAGACGGATCTGGGGGATCGTCTTCGGCCGGGCGCAGCCGGACCCGCCTCCGCCGGATCCGGATGATCGCCGGAACGGCTAGCAGGCCCAGGACGGGCAGGGCAGCGCACAGCCAGACCACCCAGGAGGGAATTTCGGTGGAGGTCGATGCGTCGTCACCTGACCGCGCAGCGCCCATCGCGGTCGGATCGTCGCCGGGAGCCGGCGTGGAGGTATCCGGCACGGGCACCGGCTCGGGCACTGCCTGCGGTTCGGCCTGAGCCTGCTCTTCCGGCAGGGCGGCGTCGTTGTCGGGGTCCTCGGGCCCGGCGGGGGCGTAGGACGGCGCCGAGGTGGTTCCGTCGCTGCGGCGGGTCGGCTCGAAGCTGATCCAGCCGATCGACGGGAACCAGACCTCGGGCCAGGCGTGCGCCTGCCGGTTGGTGATGACGTAGCTGCCGTCGCTCTGCCGCTCCCCGGGGACGAAGCCGATCGCGACCCGGGCGGGTAGGCCCAGTATCCGCACCATGACCGTCATGGCCGAGGCGAACTGTTCGCAGTAGCCGCGGTGGGTGTCGAACAGGAACTGGCTGAGCGCGCCCTCCTGCGTGGTGGGGGCGCCCCGGAGGTCGTAGGTGAACTGCGGCCCCCGCAGGTATTCCTGGATCGCGTACACCTTTTCATAGGGGGTGCGCGCACCCGCGGTCACGGCCTTGGTGAGCTGACGCAGCTGGGGATCGAGATTGTCAGGGAGCGCGGTCGCGACGCCGAGCGAGTCCGGGATCGGCCCGGTCGCGGCCTGAAGCTGCGCGCTTGTGGGATTCGGCACCACCGCGTCCACCTGGTAGTGCGCGTTCGCCGTCGAGGTCCGGGTCGAGAAGATCGTGCCTGTCGGGCTCGCCAGCCGCCAGTCGCCGGTCAGCCCCTCGATCCGGATTGGGATGCCCGGAACCGGCAGATACAGCTCGTTGAACCGCCCGGTGACGGCCACCTCCGCACGCACCGACTGGGTAGCGCCGCCCGTCCGTGGTTTCGGTAATCCCTCGCTGACCCGGTCTTCCCGGGTGGCATTCAACGCCCGCAGGGTGAACAGTTGGCCGTCGAAGTTCTCCAGCGCCGTCAGTCGCAGATACTTCGGCTCGTCGGAGCGCAGCCGAAGCAGGGGCACCTCCGTGCTGGCGTGCAGCTGCTGGCTCACCGAGACGATCGGCTGCACGACGCTGGCCGAACTCGGACCGTCCCCGGCACCGGATCCACCCTTGCGCGACACCAGTCCCTCGCCGTCAAGGGACGGCAGGCCAAGCGGCACCACGATCGCGGCGACCAGCGCGGTGACGGCGACCCCGAGCGCGCCCACGGCGATGCGACCGCCGAACATCTCGACGCCAGCCCTCCGCTGGTCGGAGACGGTCCGGCCCCATCGCTCGTACGCCAACCGCCCGTCGAGCAGGAGCAGGGCGATGAAGCTCACCGCGCCGAGCAGGAAGGGCACCACGCCGACCCCCCCGGGCAGAATCGCCGCCGACACCGCATACAGCGCCAGCAGCGGAAGGCCGCCGAGCGTCGGGTGGTCGAACTTCACCACGATCAGATCGACGATCATCACCAGGAGGTAGACGCCGATCACCGTGAGGACCACCAGGCCCGGCCGGGCGGGCACCGGCGCGGCCAGCCGTGAGATGTCGGAGCCGCCGGCGGAGATGAGCGTGTGCAGCGTCTCGACCGTGGTGGCGGTCGGCAGGAAGCCCAGCAACGCCGTCGACCGCGCGGACAGCACGGTGACGGTGCCGATGAGGCCGACCAGACTGAGCAGGATCTCGGCCGCCGCCGGCAGCCGGAGCAGGCGGCTCGCCACCCCCGTCCCGACGGCCACGGTCGTGGCAACGAGCACCGGCCCGAACCACCAGAGGACACCCTCGAACAGACGGGTCAGCGCGCTGGTGGACAGCAGACAGGCGACGGTGGCGATCACTGTGGGCACCGGGCGGGCGTTCACGGCACCGACCGTCCGCCGGTGTGGAGATCGCCGGTGTGCCCCGTCGCCCCGGTGAGTCCCGTCGCCCCGGTGAGTCCCACGGTCCTGGTGAGTCCCGCGGCCCCGGGACGTCCGGAGACTCCGGCGGCACCCGGGGCACCGACGCCGCCCGGGCCCCGGGCCCGGGCGGCGACCCGCGGCCACATCGCCGCGAGGCTGGTGCCCGCCGCCGCGCCGAGGACCGCCCAGCCGGCGCGGGTGAGCACCGCGTGCGTCGTTTCGAGGTCGGCGGCGATCTTCGGGGCCGCCGCGGCGGTGCTCCAGCTGGCCACGTTGACGAGCACCGCGATCGCCGGGGCGCTGCGGGGCCGCAGCCCGGCCAGCGCGGTGGCGGTGGGCGCATCGGTGTGGCCGAGGACGGCGACGAACATGCCGCCGCGATCGACTCGCCCGCGGCCGGCCGCGAGCGCTGGGTACAGGGACTCGGTGGGGGCGGGCGTCAGCGTCGAAAGCTCGTCAAGGAGCCCGCCGACGGTACCCTCCGCGGCGATGGCCGCCAGCCCCTGATCGGTCAGCAGCCGGACCCGGTACCCGCCCCGGACGAGGTGGACGCCGATCGCCCCGACCGCGCTCACCGCCCACTCGAACGACGCTGACGGGCCCCCGTCAGGCCACGCCCGGGCCCGAGTGTCGATCAGGATGGTCGCCCCGCCCGTCCGCGGGTGCTCCTCGCGCCGGACCATCAGCTCGCCGCGGCGGGCGGTCGTCTTCCAGTGCACCTTGCGCAGGTCGTCGCCGGACCGGTACGGACGGGTCGTCGTCTCGTCCTCACCCACGAGCCCGGTCGCGCGGCGCAGCTCGGTGCTGACGCGCGCGGCACCGGTCGGGCGGGCCGGCGGCAGCCGCTCGATCGGGGGGGCCACGACCAGTTCGTCCAGGCTGCGGAAACTGCGCGACAGTTCGCACAGCCCGAACGGGTCACCGAGGCGGATCGCCATCGGTCCGATCTGGTAGCGGCCGCGCATCCCCGCGTGGAGGACATAGGACAGGTCCCGGCTGCCACCGGGCTCGATCCGGTCGAGTACGAACCGGGCCCCGCCGCCCAGCCCGTCCGCGGCAGCGTCCTCCAGCAGGAGCACCGACGACGGCGACCGGCTGACGTTCTCCAGCCTGATCTGGACCGAGACCCGGTCCCCGGCGGTCACCCGGCTCGGTTCGAGCCGGCGGGTGCAGGCGAGCCGGTAGCGGGTCCGGCAGACGAAGGCCGCCGCGAGCACGGGGAGGAGCATGACGAGCAGGCCGATCCGCAGCAGGTCCTGCTCGCCGAGCACGGCCGCGGACGCCGCGCAGGCGATGCCGGCGGCGACGAACGACCGGCCGCGGATCGTCAGGCCACGCAGCGCCGCGACAAAGTCACGCACCCGGAGGTTCCGCACCCGGAGGTTCCGCACACGGAGCTCTAACGGCCGTGCCGGGTCGGGCGTGCCGTACCGGGGCGAAGGATCGGAATCCGGCGCAGGACGTCGGTCAGGATGCGGGCGGCGACCTCGATCGTCGGCTCCCCGGAGAGCATGATCTCGGGGTGCAGCAGTAGGCGGTGCGCCATGACCGGGACAGCCATCTCCTGAACGTCGTCGGGGAGGACGAAACCGCGCTGGTCCAGGGCCGCGCGGGCCCGGGCAGCACGGATGAGATGCAGCGCCGCCCGGGGGGACGCGCCGAGCGCGATCTCGGGATGCGTGCGGGTCCCGCCGACCAGGTCGACGATGTAGTGGCGCACCTCGGGCGAGACGTGCACCGTGCGGACGAGTGCGATCAGCTTGGCGATCTCGGCGGCGTCGGTGACCGGGGTGATGCCGGCCAGCGGGTTGGCGTTGCCGTGGCTGTCGAGCATCTCCAGCTCGGCCGCGGGGGAGGGGTAGCCCATCGAGATCCGGGCGGTGAAACGGTCGCGCTGGGCCTCCGGCAACGCCCGGGTGCCCTCCATCTCCACCGGGTTCTGGGTCGCGATCACCATGAAGGGTGACTCGAGCCGGTAGGTGACGCCGTCGACCGTGACCTGGTGTTCTTCCATGCATTCGAGGAGCGCCGACTGCGCCTTCGGCTCGGCGCGGTTGATCTCGTCGCCGACGACGATGTTGGCGAACACCGGGCCGGGACGGAACTCGAAGTCACGGGTGCCCTGGTTGTAGATGCTGACTCCGGTGACGTCGCCGGGGAGCAGGTCCGGAGTGAACTGGATGCGGCGCACCCGGGCATCGATGNACCGTGCGAGGGCCTTGGCGAGCATGGTCTTGCCGACCCCGGGGACGTCCTCGATCAGCAGATGACCCTCGGACAGCAGCACGACCAGGGCCGTCGTGATCGCCTCGGACTTGCCGTCGATGACCGTCTCGACGCTGGTCCGCACTCGATTGGTGACGTCGGCGAGATGGCCGATGTCGGTCACCGGGTCACGCCAGTGCAGAAGACCAGGGTCGGTCACCACGAGGTTGGCCCCCCTCCGGGTGTCGAGTGTCGGGATGCGTCGCGCGTCGGGATGCGCGGACCCGGCCCCGGTGGGACCTGTCCCCCCCCGAGTGTGACATCCACCGCGGGCGCGCAGGCCGTGGTGGTCGAGGAAACATGCCTCGAAGCGGAACCCGACAGGAGATTGAGGGGTAGGTGTCCGTAGCTGACCGGCCTCGCCGGGACGGCGAGTGAGACCAAATGTTCCTTCGCCCACCAGAGTCATTTGTACTGATTTTTTGCGATTTATACCACCTTCTTCTTAGGTATCGCGGGCGACCCCCGATAGAGGGGGTTCGGTGGGGTGGTGCGGGGTGTTGAGGGGGTGTCGGGTGGGGGGGAGTGGGGTAGAGTGGCGCGCAGTGGGGGACAGCAGCTTACGGGTGGCCGTCGCGGGGTGACCTGTCGCTGTCTTCCTCGCAGTGGCGAGGAGGTTGCCGGTGTTTCTCGGCAGCCACGCGCCGCGGCTCGACGACAAAGGGCGACTGACGCTGCCCGCGAAATTCCGCGACGAGTTGGAGGGGGGGCTTGTGATCACCAAGGGGCAGGAACGCTGCCTGTACGTCTTTCCGATGGCGGAGTTCACTCGGATCAGCGAGTCCCTCCGTACCGTTCCGGTTACCGCAAAGGCGTTGCGTGACTACAGTCGGGTGTTCTTCTCCTCGGCCGCGGACGACGTGCCGGACCGGCAGGGGCGGATCACGGTTCCGGCTCCGCTGCGGTCCTACGCGGGCTTGATGCGCGACTGCGTGGTCAATGGGGCCAACACCCGGATTGAGATCTGGGATGCCCAGCGGTGGCAGGCCTACCTGGAAAGCCAGGAGGAGAGCTTCGCCGAGCTGTCCGAGGAGGTCCTGCCCGGAGTGATCTGAGCTGCCTTGGGTTCATGGATCCGGGTGCTCCGCGGGCTCGCCACGCGCACCGTCCCCTCCGGCTGTCCCTTCCCCGGCGGCCGGCATCCGGGACGTACGCGAGGGCGGTCGGCCCCGGTCACCCGACCCGGGCCCGCCGCCCGGTGGCTTCCGCCGACGAAGCCCCCATGCCCGTCAGCACATCTGAAGACGAGGTCCACGAGCGGTCGAGGGAGGCTCAGCACTGAACGCCACACATACGCCTGTGCTGACCGACCGTGTACTGACTTTGTTGGCTCCCGCCCTGCGGGCATCCGGAGCGATCGTGGTGGACGCGACGGTGGGTCTCGGTGGGCATGCCGCGGCTGTGCTCACGGCCTTCCCGCACGTACGGCTGGTGGGGCTCGACCGCGACCCCGACGCCCTGGAGCGCAGCGGTGAGCGGCTGCACGGGCTCGCCCCCGGCCGGGTGGAGCTCGTCCACGCCGTCTACGACGAGGTGGCCGAGATCCTGGACCGGCTCGGTCATCCGGTGGTGCAGGGCATCCTGTTCGACCTCGGCGTGTCGTCGTTGCAGCTGGACACGGACGACCGTGGGTTCGCCTACTCCCGGGACGCGCCGCTGGACATGCGGATGGACCAGACACGGGGCAGGACGGCCGCCGACGTCCTCAACACCTACGATGCCGACGCGCTGACCCGCATCCTGCGGGAATACGGCGAGGAGCGCTTCGCCCGCCGCATCGCCGGTGCGATCGTCCAGGCCAGGGCCGTCACCCCGTTCGCCACCTCGGCGCGGCTCGCCGACCTGGTACGCGACGCCATCCCGGCGCCGGCCCGGCGGACCGGCGGCAATCCGGCAAAACGCACTTTCCAGGCGTTACGTATCGAGGTCAACGCCGAACTCGACGTGCTCGCCCGGGCGTTGCCCGCGGCCTTCGACGCGCTGGCCGTGTCCGGCCGGCTCGTCGTCCTGTCGTACCACTCGCTTGAGGACCGGCTGGTCAAGCGGCAACTGCGCGGCTACGCGGAGGCCTCGGTCCCGCCGGACCTGCCGGTGGTGCCCGAGGGCGCGGGCCCCAGGTTGCGCTGGTTGACCCGAGGTGCGGAACCGGCGAGCGAGACCGAGAAGGCCGAGAACCCGCGGGCGGCCTCCGTCCGCCTGCGTGCCGTCGAACGTACCGCGCCGAACCCGGACCACACCCGGAAACCGACCGGAGGTGCATCGTGACCGCTCCCGCGCAGCCGCTCGCCCGCGCCGGGCGTTCCGGTTCCGCCTCCGCCCGGACCGGCTCCGCCCGGACCGGCTCCGGGCAAGGGGGCCCTGGGCGGATGACAAGCGCCCCGACCCCCTCGACGGGGCGGCCCGCGGCCCGCTCGGCCGCCGCGACCGCTCCGGCCATCGGCCCGCAGCCGCGCCGGGCGTCGAGCCGGGCGCGGCTCGCGGTGGTCCGGCCTGCGCCGGACGGGGGCCGCAAGGGTCCCTTCGTCGTGTTGCTGCTGGTCCTGCTGGGCGCTGGTCTGCTCTGCCTGCTGCTGCTGAACCTGGCGTTGATGGAGAACTCGTTCCAGGCCAACACTCTGCGCAATCGGGCGTCCGCCCTGGCCGACGAGGAACAGGCGCTGTCGGTGCATGCCGACCAGCTCTCCGATCCGGCGTCGCTGGCCGCGCAGGCCTCCCGCTACGGCATGATCCCCGGCGGGATACCGGAATACCTTCCGCCGGGCGCTCCGCTGCCCGTTGGTTCCCGGACCCTGGCCCGGGAACCGGGCAGCGGATCCGTCATCATCGTCGTGCCCGCATCGCCCGGCCCGAGCCCGGCCGGCGGTCCCGGGAAGACCGGCGGTCCCGGGAAGAACGGTCAGCCAGCGGCCGGCGCGACGGCGGGTGGNGCCGGCGGAACCGCTCACGCCCACCTTCCCGCCACCGGGGCGAACGCTGCCGCGGCCGGTGGTGCCGCGATCGGGGCGGCGGGAAAGGCCGGAGCCGGGCAGTGAGCTCGACGCCCCCGGGCTCCCCTCAGCGCGGCCGCGGACGGCTACGCCTTGTTCCTCCACCGCCACCTTCAGTGTATGGCGGTCGGTTGCGGAGGGATGTCGACGACCCGGGTCGGGCGGTCGGCGACGGGCCCGGTGCGGACGAGTACGGCGACGAGGAGCACGACGGCCGGTATCCGGGCGGCCGGTATGTGGGCCGGCCAGGCTCGGTGCCCTGGCGTCCCGGTCGGGTCAGCCGGCCGCGGCACCCCCCGGCTCGTCGCGCCTACCGGCTGGGCAGCCCGCGTCGGCGGCTGCGGGTGTCCATCGTGCTCATGTGCGCGGTCCTCAGTGTCCTCGGGCTGCGCCTGACCCAGCTGCAGGGTTTCTCCGCCTCCACCTACGCGGCCCAGGCCGAGGCCCAGCGGCTGCGGACCATCGTGCTGCCCGCGGCGCGTGGCGCCATCACCGACCGGGCGGGCCACACGCTCGCGCAGTATGTCGAGCTGCGGGCCGTCTACGCGAACCCGACGAACGTCAGGGACATCGCGGGGACGGCCGCGAAGCTCGCGCCGGTCCTCGACGACAGCACCGAGGCGTTGCGCAGACGGCTTACCACCGACCCGGCCGAGCACATCAAGTTCGTCTACCTCGCCCGCGGGCTCACTCCGGACGTGGCGGAGAAGGTCAGCGCCCTGGGGCTGCGCGGTATCGGCATCACCGAGGAACGCGGACGCACCTACCCGTCCCGGGAACTGGCCGCGAACGTCATCGGGTTCATGCGGCACGGCGATGGTGACATCCTCGAGGGCGGCGGCGGGCTGGAGCTGGCGTATGACGAGGTGCTGCGCGGTACCGACGGCCTTCGCCGACTGGAGGCGAACCCGGCGGGCATCGAGATCCCCTCGGGCCAGAGCCGCGAGAAGGACCCGATCCCGGGTTCTTCGCTGCGCCTGACCCTCGAGCGGGACATCCAGTGGAACGCCCAGAACGCGATCGCCGACGCGGTCCGTACCTCCGAGGCCGACGGCGGCACGGCCGTCGTGATGGACCCCCGCACCGGGGACATCCTCGCGATGGCCGACGCGCCGCAGTTCGACCCGAACAACATCACCGCCCGGGACACCCCGGCGCTGGGCAATCGGTCCACGCGGGACGCCTACGAGCCCGGCAGCGTCAACAAAGTGATCACGATGGCCGCGGCGCTGGACCGCGGTCTGATCNCCTCCGAGACCCCGATGACCATCCCGCCGTTCATCACCCGGGGTGGGGTACGCATCGAGGACTCCGAGCCGCACGGCGTCGAACATCTCACCGCCGCCGGCGTCCTGGCCCGCTCCAGCAACATCGGCACCGTGGAGATCTCCGAGCGGGTCGGGCGGATCGGGCTGGAGCAGGCGCTGCGCTCGTTCGGGCTCGGTGCCCGCACGGGTCTGAACTTCCCCGGCGAGGGCGCCGGCCTGCTGCCGGCAGCCCGGGACTGGTCGGGCAGCCAGGCCGCCACCATTTCCTACGGGCAGGGCATGTCGGCGACGGCGCTCCAGATGGCCTCGGTGTACGCGACTATCGCGAACGGCGGTGTTCGCGTGACCCCGCGGCTTGTCGACGCCATCACCGGTCCGGACGGCGTCGTCAAGGTGACTCCCCAACCGCCTGGTCAGCGCGTCGTCAGCGCGCAGACCGCGGCCACGCTCACCCGGATGCTCGAGGCGGTGGCGACGAACGAGGGCACGGCGCCGCTTGCCGAGGTTCCCGGTTACCGGGTGGCCGGCAAGACGGGCACCGCCAAACGGCCCGACCCGGTGCACGGCGGTTACCAGGGCTACGTTCCCTCGTTCATCGGGTTCGCCCCGGCGGATGATCCGCGGGTGGTGGTGGAGATCGTCCTGGACAACCCGAAGAAGGGTTACTTCGGCGGTCAGGTCGCCGCGCCCGTGTTCCAACGTGTCATGTCCTTCGCGTTGACCACCCTCGGCGTGCCACAGCCGATCACCAGGCCCGCACCGCTCCTGCTCGACCTGGACAGATGATCGCGATCCGCGCCGGGACGTGGTGGGCGGGGAAGGTCGGCTGGACCACCGCCGTGCCCGGGCGCCCGTGGGGATGGCCGTGCCCGCCCCCACTAAGGTCGTGACCGTGACCTCTCCGGCACCTCGACCGGCTGCCCCGCCCGCGTGCAGCCTCGCCGATCTGCGCGCGGTGCTCGCGGCCGTGGCGCCCGTCCCGGAGCCGGCGGCGTTCGCGGGTGCGGGACATTCGCCGTCGGACACACATGCGGACACACATGCGGACACGGACACGGACGTGATCGTGCATGGCGTCACCCACGACTCGCATGCGGTCCGGCCGGGCGACCTCCACGCGGCACTGCCCGGTGCCCACACGCACGGTGCGGCCTTCGCGGCCGCCGCGGTGGCCGGCGGCGCCGTCGCCGTGCTCACCGACGCCGAGGGCGCCCGCCGGATCGCGGCCATGCCGCCCGGCCCCCCCGGGGAAGTCCCGGTGCTTGTCAGCGACGATCCACGGCGCGACCTCGCCCCGGTGGCGGCGAGGATCTACGGTGATCCCTCTGCGGCGCTGCGCCTGCTCGGCGTCACCGGCACCAACGGGAAGACGACCACGGCCTTCCTGCTCGACGCCGGGCTGCGCGCCGCCGGCCACACCACGGGCCTGATCGGCACGATCGAGACCCGGATCGCCGACGAACGGCTGGCCTCCGCCCGCACCACCCCGGAGGCGAGCGACCNGCAGGCCCTGCTCGCCACGATGGTCGAGCGTGGCGTGGGGGCCGCCACGATGGAGGTGTCCAGCCACGCGCTGGCCCTGCACCGGGCCGACGCCCTGCACTTCGCCGGGGCCGTGTTCACCAACCTCAGCCAGGACCATCTGGACTTCCACTCCTCCATGGAGGACTACTTCGCGGCGAAGGCGTCCCTGTTCGACCCGGCCCGGACCGCCGTCGCGGTGATCGGCGTGGCGGACCGGTGGGGCCGCCGGCTCGCCGAACGGCATCCCGGCGCGATCACGTTCGCCGTCGAGGGGCCGGCCGACTGGACGGCCCGGGACGTCTCCTACGGGCCGACCGGCACACTGCTGCGCGCCGAGGGTCCGGACGGGCTGCGGGTGGATCTGTCCGTGCCGCTGCCCGGCGCCTTTAACGTCGCCAACACGCTCGGCGCGCTGGCGCTGCTCGTCGCCATCGGGGTCCCCCCGGCCACGGCGGCGGCGGGGATCGGCTCCCTGCCCGGGGTGCCCGGCCGGATGGAGCGGGTCGACGCCGGCCAGCCGTTCCTGGCCCTGGTCGACTTCGCGCACACCCCGGACGCGGTCACGACGCTGCTCGAGACGGTTCGCCCGCTGGTGAAGGGCAGGGTCATCGTCGTGCTCGGCTGCGGTGGCGACCGCGACCGCGGCAAGCGCCCGCTGATGGGGGCCGCCGCGGCGACACTCGCCGACGTCGCGATCCTCACGAACGACAATCCGCGCTCGGAGGATCCGGCGGAGATCCTCGCCCAGATGCTCGCCGGGGTCACGGCGCTGTCGGCCTCGGCCACGGTCTTGGTCGAACCGGACCGCGCCGCGGCCATCGCGGCCGCCGTGGCCGAGGCCGGACCTCAGGACGCCGTCGTTGTCGCCGGCAAGGGTCATGAGTCGGGCCAGGAACAGGCGGGGGNGGNGACCCCCTTCGACGATCGGGTCGCCCTGCGCGCCGCGCTCTCCTCGGTGGAGAGGAGATGATCCCGCTGACCCTGGCCGAGGTCGCGTCGGCGACCGGCGGCCGGCTCGACGCGGTGCCCGACCCGGGCGTCACGGTGCGTTCGGTCGTCGTCGACTCCCGCGAGGTCCGCGACGGCGCCTTGTTCGTCGCCCTGGCTGGCAGCCGGGTCGACGGGCACGACTTCGCCGCCGCCGCCGTCGCCGCCGGCGCGTCCGCCGTGCTCGCCGCCCGGTCGGTGGGCGAGCCGGCCGTCATCGTTCCCGATCCGCCTTCGGCGCTCGCCGCGCTCGCCGCGTACGTCCGTGATCTGGCCGCCGCCACCGTGGTCGCCGTGACCGGGTCGGCGGGCAAGACGACGACCAAGGACCTGCTCGCCGACGTGCTGGGCGGGCTCGCCCCGACGGTGGCCGCGCCCNGCTCCTTCAACAACGAGATCGGACTGCCGCTGACGCTGCTGCGCACCGAGCCGGACACGGCGTTCGTCGTCCTGGAGATGGGTGCCCGCGGTCCGGGGCACATCGCCACCCTCTGCGCGGTAGCCCGCCCGGCTGTGGGGGTGGTCCTCAACGTCGGCAGTGCCCACCTGGGCGAGTACGCCGACGGCCGGCTGGGGATCGCCGCGGCTAAGGGCGAGCTTGCCGAGGCCGCGAGCGAGGCCGTCGTGCTCAACGCCGATGACCCGCTGGTCGCGGCGATGGCGGTTCGGACGACGGCCGAAGTGATCACTTTCGGGGAGGGTGGACGGGCCGACGTGCGGGCCGGTGCCGTCGATGTCGACCGGCTGGGCCGCGCCTCGTTCGACCTGCTGGCGCACGGCGAGCACCATCGGGTGACCCTCGGGCTCGTCGGCGCGCACCAGGTGCCGAACGCGTTGGCCGCGGCGGCCGTCGCGATCCGGCTGGGGCTGTCCCCGGACCGGGTCGCCGCGGCGCTGTCCGCCGCCCGCCCGCGCAGCCGGTGGCGGATGGAGGTGACCTCCNCCGCGGCCGGGGTGGTGGTCGTCAACGACGCCTACAACGCGAACCCGGAGTCGATGCGGGCGGCGCTGAAGGCGTTGGTGGACATGCGGGGGAAGGGCCGGGCGTTCGCGGTGCTCGGTCCGATGGGGGAACTCGGTGACGCCGCCGCCGCCGAGCACGACGTGCTCGGCCGGTTCGCGGTCCGCCTNGGGGTCGATCGACTGATCGNGGNGGGTCCGGCGGCCCGCCATATCCACCTGGGCGCCTCGCTGGAAGGCTCCTGGGACGGGGAGTCGGTGGAGGTGACCGACGCCGAGGAGGCGGTGGCCCTGGTGGCCGCGCAGGCCGGACCGGACGACGTGGTACTGGTNAAGGCCAGCCGGTCCTTCGGTCTGGAGCGCGTCGCCGAGGCGTTGGTGACCAGATTCGGCGTCCTCGGCGCCGGGATCGAGGGGACATGACGGCGGACGGCTGGCTTCACACACGCGGACCCGCGCGGGTGACGCACGCGTGAGAGGCGTTCTTATCGCGGCCATGGTCGCGTTGGTCGTGTCGTTGCTGGGCACACCCTGGGTGATCCGGCTCTTCCGCCGGCAGGGATATGGCCAGGAGATCCGCGAGGACGGGCCGTCCAGCCACCTGACCAAGCGGGGCACCCCCACGATGGGGGGCACTGTCATCATTGTCGCTGCCCTGGCCGGGTACTTCCTGGCCCACCTGGTGACCGGCATCGGGTTCACCGCGTCGGGTCTGCTTGTGCTGATGGTGATGACCGGGCTTGGCCTGGTCGGCTTTCTGGACGACTACATCAAGATCCGCAAGCAGCGCAGCCTCGGGCTCACCGCCCGGATGAAGTTCACCGGGCAGGCCGCGGTCGCGATCGTCTTCGGCCTGCTGGCCGTCCGGTTCAAGAACGACGCCGGGCTGCTCCCCGGCTCGACGTACATCTCGATCGTGCGGGACACGAGTCTCTCCGTCGGCATCATCGCCTTTCCCTTGCTGGCCTGGATCATCATCGCCGCGACCTCTAACGCGGTGAACCTCACCGACGGCCTCGACGGCCTCGCGGCCGGCACCTCGGCAATGGTGTTCGGCGCGTACGTCATCATCTCCTTCTGGCAGTTCGGCAACCTGTGCGAGCCGCACGCGGCCGAGGCGGGCTGTTACCTCGTGCGTGATCCCCTCGACGTCGCGCTGGTCGCGGCGGCGGCGATGGGGGCCTGTTTCGGGTTCCTGTGGTGGAACGCCAGCCCGGCGAAGATCTTCATGNGGGACACCGGGTCGCTCGCGCTGGGTGGTGCCTTCGCCAGTATCGCGATCGTCAGCCGGACCGAGCTGCTTCTCGTCGTCCTCGGCGGCCTGTTCGTCATCGAGACCCTGTCCGTGATGATCCAGGTCGCGTTCTTCAAGGCGACGAAGAAACGCGTGTTCAACATGGNGCCGATCCATCACCATTTCGAGCTCGCCGAATGGCCCGAGACGACGGTGATCATCAGATTCTGGATCGTCTCGGGACTCGCGGTGGCCTTCGGCCTGGGCCTGTTCTACGCGGAGTTCCTCTCCCACGGAGGTGGCTGACGCCATGACGGGCGACGGTCAGGGCCCGGGCGACGGTCAGGGCCCAGGCAACCTCACGACCTCGATCTCCTGGGCGGGCCTGCCCGTGCTGGTCGTCGGGATCGGGGTCTCCGGGCTCGCCGCGGCCCGGGCGCTGCTTGCCCGCGGTGCGCGGGTCCGGGTCGTCGACGCCGGCGACTCCCCACGTCACCAGGGTGCGGCCGCGACGCTGCGGGCGCTCGGGGCCGAGGTGAACCTCGGCGGCCTGCCGGCCGGCCCCGGGGACAGCGCCCTCGTCGTCACCTCGCCCGGCGTCCCGCCGACGGCCCCGCTGATCACCGGGGCGGCCGGCGCCGGGATCCCGGTCTGGGGGGAGGTGGAGCTCGCCTGGCGGTGGCGGGGTGGGAGCCGGTGGCTCGCCGTCACGGGAACGAACGGCAAGACGACGACCACCGAGATGCTCGGCGCGATGCTCGCCGCCGGTGGCCGGCGATCCACCACCGCCGGGAACATCGGGACCCCGATCGTGGACGCGGTTGCCGCCGAGCCGCCCTACGAGACCCTCGCGGTGGAACTGTCCAGCTTCCAGCTCCATTACACCCACACCATGGCCCCCCTCGCCGCGGCCGTGCTCAACGTCGCCCCCGACCATCTCGACTGGCACGGGGGCGCGGCGGCCTATGCGGCAGCGAAGGCGGGGATCTGGCGTCGTCCCGGGACGACCGCGATCGGCAACGCCGACGACGCAACCAGCGCGGACCTGCTCGCCGCCGCTCCGGGGCGGCGGGTCCTGTTCGGTCTCGACCCGGCGGCCCGGCCGCGGCCCGGCCTGACCGTCGTCGACGGCCACCTCGTCGACGACGCCTTCGGTGGCGGGCGGCTGGTCGCCGTCCGTGACCTCGTGCTGACAAGTCCGCACATGATCTCCAATGCGCTGGCCGCCGCCGCGCTTGCCCGCGCCGAGGGCGTTGGCCCGGCCGCGATCGGCGCGGCGCTCGTCGCTTTCCGGCCCGGCGCCCACCGCAACGCCGAGGTGGCCGTCATCGACGGGGTCCGCTGGGTGGATGACAGCAAGGCGACGAACCCACACGCCGCCGCCGCGTCGCTGGCCGGCTACCCCTCGGTGGTGTGGATCGCGGGCGGCCTCAACAAGGGCCTCGCCTTCGACGATCTCGTCCGCGACGCGCGCCGGGTGCTGCGCGCCGCGGTCCTCATCGGGCGCTGCGCCGATGAGATCGCCGCCGCTCTCGCCCGACACGCCCCCGATGTCCCCGTGGAACGGGCTGACGGCATGGACGATGCGGTGAAGGCTGCGGCGGCGTTCGCGACCACCGGTGACACTGTGCTCTTGGCGCCGGCCGCGGCCTCGATGGACATGTTCCGGGACTACGCGGCGCGCGGAGATCTGTTCGCGGCGGCGGTCCGCGCACGAGAGGGGTAACCGTGGCGGGGTCGGGAGCGTCGTCGCCGCCGTCCACCGGGACGTCGGCGCGGCCCGCGCGGGCGGCGCGAGGGCCCAAAGCCGTGCGAACCGGCTCCGCGGCCGAGCCCGACTCCGCCGGCGGGGGAACCGGCGCGGCGGACGGGGCCGAAGCACGGCTGCCGCTGCTCGACCGGCCGTTGGCGTCCTACTACCTGCTGCTGTCCTCGGCCGCTCTGCTGCTGGTGCTCGGACTGGTCATGGTCCTGTCGGCGTCGAGCGTGCGCTCCTACGCCGACTTCGGCTCCTCCTACACGCTGTTCATCCGGCAGGTGATCTGGGTCGCGATCGGTCTGCCGGTGGTCGCCGTCGCCTCCCGGCTGCCTGTGCGGGTCTTCCGCGCCTTTGCCTACCCGTTGTTGCTCGGGACCGTGCTGATGCTGATGGCGGTGCTCATCCCGGGTATCGGCAGCGTGCGTGGTGGCGCCCGCCAGTGGATCGTCGTCGGGCCGATCACGATCCAGCCCAGCGAGTTGGCGAAGATCGCCCTTGCGCTGTGGTGTTCGGATCTGCTTGTCCGCAAACGGCGGCTGCTGTCCGACCCCAAACACCTGCTCGTTCCGCTGGTCCCGGTGTTCCTGTTCATCGACCTGCTGCTGCTGCTGGAACCGGATCTCGGCGGGGCGATCTGCGTGACCGTCGTGCCGTTGACCGTGCTGTGGGTGATCGGTACCCCGATGCGCCTCTACACCGGGATCCTGGGATCGATGGTCGCGGCGGCGTCGGTCCTCGCCGTGGTCGAGCCCTACCGCGTCCGGCGCCTGCTGTCGTTCACCGATCCGTTCGCCGACGCGCACGGCGACGGCTTCCAGGCCGTGCAGGGCATCTATGCCCTGTCGACCGGCGGCTGGTGGGGGGAGGGCCTTGGCGCATCCCGGGAGAAGTGGCCGCAGTTACTGCCCGCGGTGCACACCGACTTCATCCTCGCGATCATCGGCGAGGAACTCGGGCTGGTCGGCAGCCTGGTGGTGGTGGGCCTGTTCGGCGTGCTGGGATACGCGGGCCTGCGGATTGCGCACCGTTGTGACGAGCTGTTCGTCCGGCTCGCCGCAGCGGGGGTCACCGCCTGGATCCTCGTCCAGGCGGTGGTCAACATAGGTGCCGTCGTGGGTCTGTTGCCGATTACCGGCGTCACCCTTCCGCTGGTGTCGTTCGGTGGCTCCGCGTTGCTGCCGACCCTCGCGGCCCTCGGCATGCTGCTCTCCTTCGCCCGGTCCGAGCCGGCCGCGGCCGAATTCTTGTCCCGACGGGCCGAGGAACGCCACGCCGCGCGTCTCGCCGCGTCCGGCCGGCGCCGCCAGCGCTGGCGCCGCGGCCGGGAGCGGCGCGCCGATGCCACCGGGGNGATACCGCGGGAGGAGAGGCGGCCGCCCGGCCGCCGGGGCCACCGACCGGACCTCGGCCTCGTACCGGTCGACGACGCGCGGTCGGGTCCGGTGGGTCCGGTGCCGGAGTCCGGGTCGGGGCGTTCGTCGGGGCGCATATCATCCCGTGTGCGGGCCCGGGTGACCGGGGCCGGGCTGCCCGGGAGACGGCGTGATGTGTCATCGTCTTGACCGATGTTGCGAAGCGTAGTGCTCGCCGGCGGCGGGACAGCCGGCCACGTGGAACCCGCACTCGCCGTCGCGGACGCGCTGCGGGCGACCGACTCCCGGGTACGGCTGACCCTGCTCGGCACCGCGACCGGTCTGGAGGCGCGCCTGGTGCCCGCCCGGGGCCATGAGTTGGCGACGGTGCCGAAGGTCCCGATGCCGCGCCGCCCCACCCCGGCCGTGTTCAAGCTGCCCGCCCGGTTCCTCGACGCGATCTGTCAGGCGGGGGAGACCCTCGACCTGGTTCGGGCGGACGTGGTCGTGGGGTTCGGTGGATACGTGTCCGCGCCCGCGTACCTCGCCGCCCGGCGCCGCGGCATCCCGATCGTGGTGCACGAGGCGAACCCGCTGCCGGGACTGGCCAACCGGCTCGGCGCCCGGCTCACCCCGTTCGTCGCCACGTCCTACCCGAGCACGCCCCTGCGCGGCGCGACGCTCACCGGGATCCCGCTGCGGGGGGAGATCCTCACCCTCGACCGTTCCCCGGCCGCGATGCGGGCCGCCCGGGCGCGCTACGGGCTCGACCCGCACCGGCCGACCCTGCTCGTCTTCGGCGGTTCGCAGGGCGCCCGCTCGCTCAACCAGGTGATGACGGCGGCGGCGCATCCCCTTGCCGCCGCCGGGATCCAGGTGCTGCACGCGACCGGACCGAAGAACTTCGACGAGGTCGCCGCGGCGCTGCCCCTCGACCTGCCCACGCCATACGAGCTGCGGCCGTACCTCGACCACATCCCCTCGGCCTACGCCGCGGCCGACATGACCCTGTGCCGGTCGGGCGCGATGACATGCGCGGAACTCGCCGCGGCGGGGCTCCCGGCGGTGTACGTCCCCCTGCCGCACGGCAACGGTGAGCAGCGCCGCAACGCGCTGCCGACGGTGGAGGCCGGCGGTGGTCTCCTCGTCGACGACGCCGAGCTCAGCGCGTCCTGGCTGCTCGAGAACGCGCTGCCGGTGCTCATCTCCGCCGAACGGCTGGCGAAGATGTCGGCCGCCTGCGCCGGCAGCGGCCATCCCCAGGCCGCCGCCGCGATCGTCGCCATGATCCGGGACGCCGCCGCCACCCGGCGGCGATCCCGCCCGCGGCACGCGGCTCCCTGACCGCTCCGCCGTCCCCGGCCGCTGGACAGCCAGGGGGTGTCCAACGCTGGCCGGTTATCACAGCGTGACCAGCACGACCACCGGGATCTCCCGTTCCACCTGCTCCTGGTGGCCGCGGATCCCCGGCATCGTCTCGACCAGTGCCTCGTAGAGCCGCTGCCGCTCGTCCCCGGTGGCGGTCAACGCCTCGGCCTCGAACCGGTCGGTGCCGAGCTCCACCACGACCTTCGGCTCGGCCGTCAGGTTCTGGTACCAGTCCGGATGCCGTGGGGCGGCCATGTTGGACGCGAAGACGACGATGCGGCCGGGACCGCCGTCCATGACGTACCCCAGCGGGGTGGTGTGCTCCTTCCCGCTGCGCCGCCCGGTCGTCGTCACGAGCACCAGCCTGGAACCGGGCAGCGTCTTCTCCAACACGCCGCCAGTCGCCCGGTACTCGGCGATCACGGTCTGATTGACCGCCCTGACGTCGAAGCCAGGTCTGCGCGGGTCCTGCGTGTCGGCCATCGTCTCGATCCTCACCTGTCGCNGCCGGCCATGCCGGCGGGGGCGTGTTGCGGCAGTCAACCATCGACGCCGGGCAACAGCCGGCAGGATCATCGCCCGGGACGTCGCGTCGGCGTTACGGGTCCGCGGCGCGGTGCCGCTTTCACGCCGGGGAGGAGGCGCCGTCTCACGGGCATCGGATGGCACTTCTTTGTACGAGAGAATTGAAGCCCTTNTTNTTTTCGACGGTNCCCCNCCGCGGTNCCTCACCGCCGTTCGGACGGCCGTGGGGGAGTACCCGTCGCGGCGAGGTAAGGCGGCATGAGAGCGCCATTGGACGCTCACATGCAACGGTCAACCGGCCGCCGAGAAGCCCAGGGCGGCCAGCAGCCGGGGACCGACCGTGGTGATCGTTCCCGCTCCGAGCGTGAGCAGCAGGATCCCCCGCGACGCCTCGTCGCTCAGGGTGACGCGGACGTCCGTGGCGAGTCGTTCGACGAGTTCGGGCCAGGACACGTAGTATGTTGCCGCCGGCTCGCTCACCCGCTTGACCAGGTCGACGGCATGCAGACCGAGGTCGTCGGTCTCGCGGGCGGCATAGATGTCGGTGACGTACACCCGGTCGGCGTCGCTGAACGCGGCCGCGAAGTCGTCCAGTAGCGCGGCGAACCGACTGAACGTATGTGGCTGGAGTACCGTCCAGATCTGCCGTCCCCGAGCCCGTGAACGGGCCGCGGCGAGCGTCAGACGGACCTCCGTCGGATGATGCGCGTAGTCGTCGATCACCTCCAGGCTGCCCGGACCTCCGGCGGGTCCGACGCCGGTGCTGTCGGCGGGGCCGTTCCAGAAGCCCACGAACTCGAACCGTCGGGCCGCGCCGGNGAAGGNCGTCAGGGNGGNGAGGGNCTGGGCGGGAGCGACTCCCAGCTCGGTGGCGGTGGCGAGGACCGCGAGCGCGTTCAGCACCGAGTGCCGGCCGGGTACCGTCAGGGTCAGCGCGCCGATCTCCTGACCGGCCCGCAGGACGGTCGCCCTGGTCATGTCGTCCCCCGCGGTGGTGACGACGTCGACGGCGCGCCAGTGGCGTTCGGCACCGAAGCCGTAGTCGATCACCGCGACGTCATTCACCGCGACGTCATTGCCGGGCCGCTGGCGACCCAGCTCGGTGAGGACGGCGACCACCCCGGGATGATCTCCGCAGACGACCAGTCGTCCACCCGGCCGGACCCGTCGGGCGAACGCGGCGAAGGCCGTCCGGACCGATGCCTCGTCGGGGAAGACGTCAGGGTGCTCCCACTCGACGTTGGTGATGACGGCGATGCTCGGGTCGAGGCCCGCGAAGGCGCCGCCGTACTCGTCGGACTCCAGGACGAAGACGTCGCCGGAGCCGGCCAGCGCGTTCCCTCCCAGCTGTGACACCTCCGCGCCGATGACCGCCGTGGGATCCAGCCCGGCGGCGCGCAGGACCAGGGTGAGCATCGCCGAGGTGGTCGACTTGCCGTGCGAACCGGCGACGGCGACCAGCCGGTAGCCGGCGGTGAGCTCCGGTAGCCATTCCGAACGGCGGCGCACGGGCAGACCGAGCGCGCGGGCGGCGACGATCTCCGGATGGTCGTCGGGCAGCGCACTGGACGCGACCACGACATCCGCACCGGCGAGCTCGGCGGCGAAGGCGGCCGGACCGGGCGTGGCCCCGATCCGGATCGGTACCCCCCGTGCGCGTAGGGTCGCCACCCGGGGCGAGTCTTCGGAGTCACTGCCGCTCACCGTCCCGCCGCCCGCGAGATGGATCTGGGCCAGCGGAGACAGGCCGCTGCCTCCGATGCCGAGGAAATGGACGTGCTGGGTGCGCTGACCGGTCACGGGAGGCAGTACACCATCATCGGCCCCGGTGGTGGTGAGGTCTCTTGATCCGTGGCACGGCCAGGCGTCGGGATCCGTACATTGATCGGGGTCCGTACATTGAGACGAAGCCCCCGTCGGCTGCGCCGGGAAGGTCGCCGGAGGCGAGTCACGGTTACCACAGACTCCTTCCGGGGCGGGGGTCCCCGCATTGTGGCGAAGCCACCATGCGGGGAAAGTCGTGACGCGCCGACAGCGTCCTTGACCACCGCCGAAGCCGTGCCTACTGTCCGATCCACAGTCGGAAGTTGACATAACTGTAACCGTCTAGCTGACGGTGAAGGTTGAGACTTCGACTGCTTTCCTCGCTCGCCGCGCGGCTCCGCCTTCCCGCGGCGGCGCAGGGGCGGGGTAACCCCCGTCCGACCACCGACGCCGCTGGAGGACCGACACCGCATGGCTGCCCCACAGAACTATCTCGCGGTCATCAAGGTCGTCGGGATCGGTGGTGGTGGCGTCAACGCCGTCAACCGGATGATCGAAGTCGGTCTCAAGGGCGTCGAGTTCATCGCCATCAACACCGATGCCCAGGCCCTGCTCATGAGCGACGCCGACGTGAAACTCGATGTCGGCCGTGAGCTCACCCGAGGCCTCGGCGCCGGAGCCGACCCCGAGGTCGGCCGCCAGGCTGCCGAGGATCACCGGGAGGAGATCGAGGAGGTCCTCAAGGGGGCCGACATGGTCTTCGTCACCGCGGGTGAGGGTGGTGGCACGGGTACCGGCGGTGCGCCGGTCGTCGCGAACGTCGCCCGCTCCCTCGGAGCACTCACCATCGGTGTGGTCACCCGGCCGTTCACCTTCGAGGGTCGGCGCCGGGCCACTCAGGCCGACACCGGTATCGACACTTTGCGTAATGAGGTCGACACCCTCATCGTCATCCCGAACGACCGTCTGCTGGCGATGACGGACCGGGACATCAGCGTTCTCGACGCCTTCCGCAGCGCCGACCAGGTGTTGCTCTCCGGTGTCCAGGGCATCACTGACCTGATCACCACGCCCGGCCTGATCAACCTGGACTTCGCCGACGTCAAGACGGTCATGTCCCATGCCGGCAGCGCCCTGATGGGCATCGGACGGGCCCGCGGCGACGACCGGGCCACCGTCGCCGCCGAACAGGCCATCGCGTCCCCCCTGCTCGAGGCGAGCATGGACGGGGCTCAGGGGGTGCTGCTCAACATCTCGGGTGGGTCGGACCTCGGCCTGTTCGAGATCAACGCGGCCGCCGAGCTGGTCGCCGACGCGGCCCACCCGGAAGCGAACATCATCTTCGGTGCGGTCATCGACGACGCACTCGGGGACGAGGTGCGGGTGACGGTCATCGCCGCCGGCTTCGACACCGTCCAGGACCGGCGGACCCGCACCCTCAACGCGGCGGGGCAGCGGCGCCCGCCGGGGCCGGCCGGCGGGTCGGCTGCCGGGCCGCCGACGGTGGCCGCCCCGGCCACCTCGCCCGCGACAACGATCCTGCCGCCGCTGCCGACGATCTCCACAGTCCCGTCTCGGACGCCGCCCGCCGCCCCCGCCACCCCCGCCGCGCCCCCGCCCGTCGCGCCGGTCCCGCCGCCCACACCGAGCTACCTGCAGGCACCCCCGCCGCCGATCGCGCCGTCGAACGTCGGTCATTACCACCCGGAACCGCTGCCGGGGGCGCCGGCCTCGAACGAACCCGCTGCGGCCGCCACGGCCGAATCGACCGTGATCCCGACGATCGAGTCTCGCCTCGCCCCGCCGAACCGTGAACCGGTGGAGCCGCCGGTCGATCAGGCCTATGGTCAGCACCGCCCGGAGCCGCCGCGCACTGCTCCCCGGCCGACCTACCCGCCTCGCCGGCCGGTGCGGCCGGTGGCCGACGACGACGAGTTGGACGTGCCGGACTTCCTCAAGTAGCCGGTGCCAGGCAGACTTCCGGCATGCCGGTTCTCGTCACCTCGCGCTCGGGCGGGGTCAGCGACCCGCCGTTCGAGGGACTCAATCTGGGCGACCACGTCGGGGATGCCGACGAGGCCGTCGCCGTCAACCGACGCCGGCTCGTCGACCGGCTGCGGATGCCGGTCCAGTACATGCGGCAGGTGCATGGGAGGCAGGTCGCCGTGTTGCGTCGGCACGGGCCGCCTCCACAGGCGGACGCGCTGGTGACCGATGTCCCCGGCCTCGTGCTCGCCGTGATGGTTGCCGACTGCGCACCGGTGCTGTTCGAGGCCCCCGCGGTGGTGGGAGTGGCGCACGCCGGCCGGGTTGGGATGGCCAGTGGCGTGATACACGCCACTCTTGGGGTCCTCGAGCGGCTCGGCGCCGCCCGGGACGAGCTCCGTGTCACCATCGGTCCATGTATCTGTGCCGGCTGTTACGAGGTGCCGGAGGATCTTCGTTGCGAGGTGGATACCCAGGTGCCGGGGAGTGCGGCCACCACCCGCGTCGGCACCGCGGCGATCGACCTGCGTGCCGGTATCCGTCGTCAACTCGCCGCCGCCGGTGTGACCGATATAATAATTTCTGCTCGATGCACCGCCGAGGATCCGGAGCTCTACTCCTACCGTCGAGAGGGTCGGACGGGACGCTTCGCCGGTCTGGCCTGGCTCGGGCCGACGCCATGATCCACCGGCCCGAGATGCCCGCGAGGCATGGCGCATCCGGCTCGGGGGAGTCCGACGGACCGTTCGACCCGGACCGGCCTGCCCCGGACCGGCCCGCCCCGATCGAGCTCGATCCGGCGCGCCTGGACCGGTTGACGCAGCGGCTGGCCGAGGTCCGGGCTCGGATCGNGGGGGCGGCCNGGGCCGCGGGCCGTGATCCGGACCACCTCACCCTCATTGCGGTCAGTAAAACCTACCCACCCCAGGATGTTGTGATGATGCACACGCTCGGGGTGCGGCACTTCGCCGAGAACCGGGAGCAGGAGGCCGGGCCGAAGGTGAGTCTCGTCACCCGGCTGATCGGCGGGGAACGGAGCGTCCCGGCCAAGGGAACCGGTGACGGCCTGTCCTCCGGTGCCACCGGTTCCGACGATCCGATCTGGCATTTCGTGGGACAACTGCAGCGCAACAAGGCCAGATCCGTTCTTCGTTGGGCGGATTGGGTGCAGTCGGTGGATCGGGTGAGCCTGGTGCCAGTGCTCTCCCGGCTGGCAATGGAACGCGGCCGCCCGCTGTCGATCTGTCTCCAGGTCTCGTTGGACCTCCCTGGTGCTTCCGATGGGAAGATCGGCGCGTCGATCGCCGGCTCGAGGCGCGGAGGGATCGATCCGGCCGGCCTTTCCGCCCTGGCCGATCTTGTCGAGGAGGCGCCGGGACTGGCCCTGCGAGGCGTGATGGCTGTCGCCCCCCGGAGGGGGCAGCCACGACCTGCGTTCGCGCGACTGCGTGAGGTGGCGGAACGCCTGAAGGTGGGGCATCCCCAGGCCACCGTCATCAGTGCCGGCATGTCGGGAGATCTTGAGGACGCTGTGGCCGAAGGCGCGACACACCTTCGGATCGGCACCGCTTTGTTCGGTGAACGGCCTGGTGTCCCTTAGAGTCGCGCCCATGGGGCTCGGGCGCAGGGCGATGGTCTACCTCGGTCTGGCCGAGGAGGATGAGGACTATCTCGACGACGACTATGACGACGGTCGTGCGGTCGGTCGTGACGACCGGCGTGCTATGCACGAACCGGTTCCGATGGACCGTACGGTCCGTCGGATAGACGCACGTGAGGAGCCGGTCGCCATGCCGCGACGTCCACCGGTCGAACCGCTGCGTCCCGCCGGTCCCGTGCCGATGCGCAGGGTGGCCGCGGTGGAGGAGTCGCACCCCTACCGGATCACCACGCTTCAGCCACGCAGCTACAATGAGGCGCGCCAGATCGGCGAGGAGTTCAGGGACGGGACGCCCGTTATCATGAACCTCACCGACATGGACGATGCCGACGCCAAGCGGCTGGTCGACTTCGCCGCAGGTCTGATCTTCGGGCTGCGGGGCGACCTCGAGAAGGTGACAAACAAGGTCTTCCTGCTCTCGCCGCACAACGTCGAGGTCACCGAGACGGACAAGCGACGCATCCGCGAGGGTGGGTTCTACAACCAGTCATAGTCAGGGGGCGTTCGCGTCCCCCCCGTTTCTCAGGAGAGAGCACCATCAGCACAGTAGGAAGCTTGATCTTTTGGGTGCTGACGGTCTATCTGTTGCTCCTGATAGCACGATGGATCATCGATCTGGTTCTTGCCCTCAGCCGATCGTTCCGCCCGACCGGCCCGCTGGTACTGGTCTTCGAGATCGTGTACACGGTAACTGACCCTCCGTTACGATTCATCCGGCGATTTCTTCCGCCGTTGCGGGTGGGTAGCGTTGCGCTTGACCTCGGGTTCCTGCTGCTCTTCCTAGTGGTCATCGTGCTTCGAAGCTATGCGCAGAGGCTGTGACGGGGTTGTTGTGCACACCGCGAGCGCGGGCGCGGCAGACTGCCCGCAGACCGCCCTCTCTTCGGGGAGCGGCGATGCCGCACGAGGAGGCGACGTGGCTCTGACACCACAGGACGTTCAGAACAAGGTCTTCAGTCCGACGAGGTTTCGCACGGGCTACAACGAGGATGAGGTCGACACCTTCCTCGACGAGGTCGAGGCCGAGCTGACGCGGCTGCTGGACGAGAACAGCGACCTGCGCCGGCAGCTCGACGAGGCCCGGCGTTCCGGCGGTGGTGGTCCGGGCGTGCCCGCGCAGATCCTCGAGGAGAACCAGGGCCTGCGCCGCCAGCTCGACGAGGCGCGTCGCCAGATCGCCCAGGCGCAGGCCCAGGCCGCCCAGGCTGCCCGGGAGCGGGGCCAGCAGCCGCAGCCCCCCGCGCCGCAGCAGGGTGGCGCCCCCACCACGGTGATCTCGGCGGTGGGTACCTCCGGACCGCCCGCCCGGGCCGGCGGCAACCCGCAGGTGGAGGCCGACATCGAGCAGCGGGTCGCCCGTACCCTCGTGCTGGCCCAGCGCACGGCGGACGAGGCGCTGCGCGAGGCGCGCGCGGAGTCCGAACGCGCCCGCCGCGAGGCGAGGGCGGACGCGGACCGCATCATCGGTGAGGCCCGGGCGCACGTGGCCGAGCAGCTCGGCGGCTTGGAGGACGACAAGCGTCGTCTCGAGGGCCAGGTCGAGCAGCTTCGGGCGTTCGAGCGGGAGTACCGCACCCGGCTGCGGGCCTACCTGGAGATGCAGCTGCGGGACCTGGACGGCATGCCGACCCAGCCGGCCGTCGGTGCCGGCGGGCCTCCGCGGCCGGGCCTCAACCCGGGNGGNGGACCCACACCGCCCGCGGTGGGCATGGGGCCCAGTGGCGCTGCGCAGAGCCCCGCCCACCAGCCGACCTTCCCGCCCGGTCCGCCCCTGCCCGCCGGCGCCGCCATGGCCCGCGACAACGGTCACGGCCGGCCGGACATGGACGCCACCCGGCGGGACGCCCCGGGAATGCAGGAGTTCTGATCATCCACCGCGCGGCCCTCGGCGGGTCCGGCGTGGCCCTCGGCACCGGCGCGGACGGCCGGTCTCGTGATGGGGTGATCGAGAGATGCTGACGCTTTGTGGAGCGGTTCTTGCTCTGTGTACGGTTCTTGCGGTGGTCGGCATCCTCGCCGGCAGCGGTTTCGTCTATGCGTCCCTGATCTTGACGCTGGCCGCCGCGGCGCTGCTCCCGGCGGGAGCAGTACGCCGGGCCTCTCGCTGGCCCCGGGCCTCTCGCTGACCCCGGGCCTCGGTCTCAGCCGCCGGTCGTCTCGTGCCGGGTGAGCGTGAACGCCAGGCCCAGCTCCTCGGCCGCCGAGCGGGCTGCCGTCTCGCGCGGCTGCGCCGCAGGTAGCTCCGTGCGGGCCGCCTCGGTGAAGGAGACCGCCAGCACCTCCTCGGCCACCGTCTGACCGTGGGTACGCAGAGCGAGCGCGGTCTCCTCGCGCGTCGCCGCCCAGGAGACGTCCACCCGGTCGGTGATCTCCAGCCCCGCCGCCTTGCGCGCGTCCTGGAGCACCCGGACGACGTCGCGGGCGAGCCCGGCGCGGGCGAGCTGCGGGGAGATCTCCAGGTCGAGGGCGACGGAGAGCCCGGACTCGGCGGTGACCGCCCAGCCCTGCCGCGGCGTCTCCGTGATGATCAGCTCGTCCCCGGACAGCTCGACGTCCTCCCCGTCAACGGTGACGGTGAGCCGTCCGTTGACGGGAGGACCGGCGGCCGCGATGGCCGCGGCGGCCGCCTTGGTGTTCCTGCCGAAGCGCCGCCCCAGCGCCCGGAAGTTCGGCTTCACCGAGATGTCGACGACCTCCGAGGTCGCCGGCTCCACCGTGGTCACGTTGAGCTCCTCGGTGATCTGCGCGATCAGCTCGGGGGAGAGCTCGTCAAAGGCACTCGCGCCGACGACCGCCCGCGGCAACGGCTGGCGGGTGCGCACCCCGCTGGCGGCCCGGGCGGCGCGGCCGAGTTCCACGATCCGCCGGACGAGATCCATCTGCTCCGAGAGCTCCGGCGTGTGCAGCCCCGCCGGGAGCTCGGGCCAGGCGGCCAGGTGCACCGAGTCGGGGGTCCGCGGGGATGCGTCGGCGAACAGCCGTGACCACAGCCAGTCGGTGAGGAACGGCGTGAACGGCGCCATCACCCGGGTCAGCGCGTCCAGGCAGGTGTGCAGGGTGCTCAGGGCGTCGGCGTCGCCGGCCCAGAACCGGCGGCGGGACCGGCGGACGTACCAGTTGGACAGGTCGTCGACGAACCGGGCGATCCGCCGCCCGGCCCGCAGCGAGTCGAAGNTCTCCAGCGCATCGTCCACCTCGGCGACGGTGGCCGCGAGCTCGGACAGCGCCCAGCGGTCCAGCACGTGCCGTCGGGCCGGCGGTGTCGCGCGCGGGTCCGCGGCCGGGTCCGCGCCTGGGCGCCAGCCGGCTGCCCCGGCATAGAGAGCGAAGAAGGACGAGGTGTTCCAGTAGGTGAGCAGGACCTTGCGGACGATGTCCTCGATCGCCTCGTGACTCACCCGGCGGTCCGCCCACGGCGAGCCGCCGGCGAGCATCAGCCAGCGGACCGCGTCCGCGCCGTGCCGCTCGAACAGCTCGAAGGGATCGAGCACGTTGCCGAGATGCTTGCTCATCTTGCGGCCGTCGGCGTCCAGGAGCAGGCCGAGACAGAGCACCGTCTCGTAGGAGGAGCGGCCGAACACCAGCGTGCCGACCGCCATCATCGTGTAGAACCAGCCGCGGGTCTGGTCGATCGCCTCGCAAATGTACTGCGCCGGGTACTGCCGGGTGAACGCCGCGAGGTTGTGGTGCGGGGCGCCCCACTGGGCGAACGGCATCGCGCCGCTGTCATACCAGACGTCGATCACCTCGGGCACCCGGTGCGAGGCGCCGCCACAGGTCGGGCAGGTCCCGGTGACCTCGTCGACGAACGGGCGGTGCGGGTCGAGGTCGGCCAGGTTCCGCCCGGCGAGCTCGGAGAGCTCCGCGAGTGACCCGACGCACACCAGGTGGGTGGGGTCGTCGTCGCAGCGCCAGACCGGCAGCGGTGTCCCCCAGTATCGGTTGCGGGACAGCGCCCAGTCGACGTTGCCGCGCAGCCACTCGCCGTACCGACCGGTCTTGATCCGCTCGGGGTGCCAGGTCGTCCGCTCGTTCTGCGCCAGCAGCTCGTCGCGGATGGCGGTGGTCCGGATGTACCAGGACGGCAGCGGATAGTAGATCAACGGTGTGTGACAGCGCCAGCAGTGCGGATAACTGTGCGTATACGTCGACGCCCGCCACAGCCGGCCCCGCTCGCGCAGGTCGGCGGTCAGCGGCGCGTCGGCATCCTTGAAGAACATCCCACCGACCAGGGGGACGTCGGCGAGGAAGCGACCGTCCGTCCCGATCGGGTTCACCACCGGCAGCCCGCTCGCCCGGCAGACCGCGAGGTCCTCCGCGCCGAACGCTGGCGCCTGGTGGACCAGGCCCGTGCCATCCGTGGTCGTCACGTAGTCGGCGAGCACGACCGAGTGCGGGACGCCGGTGCCGGCCGCGAACCGCTCGGCCGCCAGCAGCTCGAACGGGCGGGTGTAGCGGGCACCGGCCAGCTCCGCCCCGCGGAACCGCTCGACGATCTCGGCGTCCTCGCCGAGGGCCGCGGTGACCAGTGGTTCGGCGACGACGAACAACTCCCCGTCCCCCGCGCGGGCCAGGACGTACTCCNCCTCCGGGTGAACGGCCACCGCCGTGTTCGACACCAGCGTCCACGGGGTCGTCGTCCATACCAGCAGCTGCGCACCCTGCCCGGCGAGGCCCAGGGCGTCGGCGACGAGCGGGAAACGGACGTAGACCGAGGGGTCGTCGACGTCCGAGTAGCCCTGGGACACCTCGTGGTCACTAAGCGGCGTTTCGTCGCGCGGGCAGTACGGGGTGACCCGGAAGTCCTCGACCAGCAGGCCCTGGTCGAAGATCTGCTTGAGCGACCACCAGACGCTCTCGACGTAGCTGGTGTCCATGGTGCGGTAGGCGCCATCGAGGTCGACCCAATAGCCCATCCGCTCGGTCATCGCGGAGAAGTCCGCGACATGGCGCAGCACCGACTCGCGGCACCGGGCGTTGAACTCGGCGATGCCGAACGCCTCGATGTCGTTTTTGCTGGTGAAGCCGAGCTCCTTCTCGACCGCGAGCTCGACGGGCAGCCCGTGGCAGTCCCAGCCCGCCCGCCGGGGAACGTGGTAGCCCTTCATCGTCCGGTAGCGGGGGAACAGGTCCTTGAAGACCCTGGCCTCCACGTGGTGCGCCCCCGGCCTGCCGTTGGCGGTGGGTGGGCCCTCGTAGAAAACCCACAGCGGGCGGTCCGCGGTGGCCTCCAGCGAACGGTGGAACACCTTGGTGTCGCGCCAGCGGGCCAACGTCTCCCGCTCCAGGGCGGGCAGGTCCACCTGGGCGGGCAGCGGAGCGAAGGTGGGATGCCGCAGAGGGGTGCTCATCGTGGGGACCCGGTCTCCATAGTCGTAATCTCCGTCGGGCTGGTTCTCCAACGGAGGGACGACGCCTCACCGGTCCCGGGCGTGACCATCCGGCCGATGCGCCGGCCGCCTGTCCTACCCGGACCGGGGGTACCGCGGTACCACCCTCCTTGCGCACCCGCTCGGCCGGATCGGGCCGAGGGATGGCCCCTCGTTGTCCTCGCGGCGGCCGGATCTACTGGGGACCCGATGGTCGACCGGATTCCGTTCTTCCGGCGGCTCGGGGGTGATCTTCGCGACGCGCTGGCCACCGGGCTTCCACCGACCCCGGCTCGCTCGGGCTGCGCCCGCCGCTACTCGTCCCCGTCCACGCCGTACCGCTGTCCATCAGCGTAGCTCAGCGGGACGAGTGGTCCCGTCCCCGGCTCGGCCCTTCGCCGCGCGGCCGGTTCATCGTCGGGACTCGGGGCCGTAGAGTGGTCCGGTAGGAGAGGTGCCGACCATCGGGAGCGGTGTGTCCGAAGATCCCGTCGATCACGCGGTGACCGCGCCGGGGGGCGTCACCCCGGGCGCGGGGTCCGTCGCGCCGGCGATGTCGACGAAGCCCTCGGCCCCGCCCGGGGGGTCGACGCCGGTGCCGCACGGGCGGGACGAGGCTCGCCCTACCGTCGGTTCCCGCCGGGCGGTGGCCACGCTGACGGTCGCGGCGGCGATCGTCCTGCTGTCGGACATCCTCACCAAGCATGTCGCGGTGGCCACCCTGTCTGACCGGGGGCCTGTCGAGGTCATCCCCGGCCTGCTCGACCTGGAGCTCACCCGCAACTCCGGAGCGGCCTTCAGCCTCGCGGGCGGCGCGACGGTGCTACTCAGCCTGGTCGCCCTGGCCGTGGTCGCGGTGGTGGTGTTCACCGCCCGCCGGCTGCGGTCGGTGGGGTGGGCTCTCGTGCTCGGCGCCCTGCTCGGCGGGGCGGTGGGCAACCTCGCCGACCGCCTCTTCCGCGCGCCCGGTCCCCTGCGCGGTCACGTCGTGGACTTCGTCCACCTCCACTACTGGCCCATCTTCAACGTGGCCGACTCCGCGATCGTCTGCGGCGGCGTGCTCGCGGTCATCCTGTCCCTGCGCGGCGTGGGTCTGGACGGCACGCGCTACGCCGAGCATCATCCCCCCGGCGGGGGCAGTGACCATCACGGGCGGTGACCTGCGGTCCCTGCCGGTCCCGGACGGGCTCGACGGCGTCCGTCTCGACGCGGCGATCGCGAGGATGTTCGGGCTGTCGCGGACCGTGGCCGCCGCGCTCGTCGACGACGGCCAGGCGAGCCTCGACGGGAAGGTCCGGGGCCGGTCCGACCGGGTCAGCGGCGGTGCCTGGCTGGAGGTCCGGCTGCCCGCTCCGCCGCGTCCGGTGGCGGTGGAACCCACGCCGGTCGAGGCTCTCGGCATTCTCTACGACGACGACGACATCATCGTGGTGGACAAGCCGGTCGGGGTCGCCGTCCATCCGGCGCCCGGCTTCACCGGACCGACCGTGATCGGGGCGTTGGCCGCCGCGGGATACCGCATTTCCACCTCGGGCGCGGCCGAGCGTCAGGGGGTGGTGCACCGTCTCGACGTCGGTACCACCGGGGTGATGGTGGTCGCCAAGAGCGAGCGCGCATATACCCTGCTGAAACGGGCGTTTCGTGACCGTACGGTGGACAAGCGCTACCGGGCCGTGGTGCAGGGCCATCCCGATCCGCTGCGGGGCACCGTGGACGCCCCGATCGACCGGCATCCGCGCCGGCCGGGGCTGTTCGCCGTCGTCGCGGACGGCAAGCCGAGTATCACCCACTACGACCTCCAGGAGGCGTTCCGGGCCGCCTCCCTGCTGTCCGTGCGATTGGAGACCGGGCGCACCCACCAGATCCGGGTGCACATGTCCGCCCTGCGGCACCCGTGTGTCGGGGATCTCGCCTACGGGGCCGATCCCACGCTCGCCGAGCGGCTCGGCCTGACCCGCCAGTGGCTGCACGCGGCGCGGCTGTCCTTCGATCATCCCGGTCACGGCGGACGGGTCGAGTTCACCAGTCCGGACCCGGCTGACCTGGCCGAGGCGGTGGAACGGCTGCGGGACCAGCCATGACGGAGCCGGCGACGCTCGGGGAGGCGACCTCGGCGCCGGTGCCCGCTCCCGCGGCACCCGGGGGAGCGGTGCCGGCCCCGGCCCCCGCCTGCCGGGGGTGGTCCACCGTGCGCCCACCGGTCCACGGGTTGGGGGCGCTGCTCGATCGGGTCGACGCCCGCACGCTGCCGGCGACCTCTCGCGCGATCGCGATCGTCCGGGCGTGGATGGTGGGCCTGGCGGAGCGGGAGATCGGTCGGGTCCGCCGGACCCGGGACCGGGTCCGGCCCTCGCCTGCCGGCTCCGACGACGATGACGGTCCGCCGGCCCTGCTCGACGTGGCCGGAGTCACGCCCGGCGGGGTGGTGGACTGGGGCGTCCGGATGCTCGTCCTCGGACTCGTCGCGTTGATCGTGGTGAGCGCGACGGCCGCGATCCTGCAGGGCGTCGATCATGCTCCGTCGTCCGGACCGTCCTCCTCGGCGACCGAGCAGGCAGCGACGTCCGCGAACCAGCCGGCGGCGCCCGACCAGCCGGTGGCGCCCGCGCTGCCCGCGGTGACGATCGGCCCCGGGCCGAACGACCCGGTCGCCGACTACCTCGGCGCCAGCCGGCAGAACCTCGCGTTGCTGACCTCGGCCGCCCCCGGCGCCGATCTCTACGCCGTGGCCAGTCTCACCGCGCCCCGCNCCCCCGCCGACCTGCTCGAGGTGTTCGGCGACTTCCGGACCGTCCAGGTGTTCTTCACCGCCGGTATCGGGGGTGAACAGGAGCAGGCCGTCGTGCGCGATCCGGTGGCCGACGTCCGGGCGGCCTTCGGGTCGGCGGCGGCCCAGGCGGACGCCCGAGCCGCCGCCGACACACAGGTCGGCAACACCGCCGCCGCCGACCGCGAGCGGCGGGCGGCGAACGACCTGCGGGCCGGGTGCGGGTGTCTGTTCGCCGTGGTGGTCCGCGCCCCGGCCGGCCGGCTCTCGCAGCTCGAAACCGATCCCCGGGTGCGGGTGGTGGATCCGGCCCCACCGGGAAGCGGGCCGCCGGGTGTGAGATTCATCCCACTGTCCCCGGACCGTCGCTGATCCGGTTGAGCCGTCCGCATGATCGGACGACGTGCCGGGCACGGGTGGCGGACGGTGACCGTTCTGGCGTGGCATCCGACCCCTGCGCCATCGTCGACCGGGACAGGAGAGGATGAGGGGCGAGACCGGCTTCGTCACCTGGGGTTGCGACCGGCCGGGGAGTTCACGGATCATGATGAGGAGACCCAGGTTGAAGCTGGCGAAGGGCACCCGGGAGGTCTTCGACGCGGAGAGCCTGCTCGAGGAGTACCTGGGGCCGCGCAAGCGAGGTCTGCGCTACGCCTACCCGTACTACGACGGCCTGGTCACCAATAGTGATCCGGATCTGCTGTGCACCGGGGATCTCCTGGCCCCGTGCCTGCTCGGCGTCCACGTGGACCTGGATCGGATGCACACGCTCACCGCGCTGATGCCGTTGCTGCAGCGGGCGTTGGACAGGCTTCCTCCCGGCATCGAGCTCATCGAGGCCGACGAGGTCACCCTCGATCTGGTCGCCGCGCTCTACGACCCCCTCGACGACCCGGACGTCTCCGACCGGGACGTCAAGGGCTCCCTCATCGCCAAGGTGCTGCACCGCAAGCGGCCCGCCCTGGTCCCGTTGTTCGACTCCAAGGTGAGGATCTTCTACCAGCACGAGGACTGCGTCCCGCCGTCGCCGCGGGACGGGCGGTCCTGGCGGCAGTACATGGGCCTGCTCATCCGCGCGATGCAGTACGACCTGCGGGAGAACGCCGAGGAGTTCCGCCGGCTCGGGGCGCTGGTACCCGTCGCGGGTCCCCCGATCACCCCGCTGCGGATGCTCGACGTCGTGGTGTGGATGAGCAGCGCGGTGTGATCAGCGCCCGTTGTCGGCCCGGGACCATCGACCGGCTCCGACTGCGACAATGGTCGATGTGTTGAGCTACGCGGTCCGCGGGCTCACCCGGCGGCACGGGACGGGTGAGCATGCCGTTCTCGCCAATGATCGGATCGATCTCGACGTCCGGCAGGGCGAGGTGTTCGGGGTGCTCGGGCCGAACGGCGCCGGGAAGACCACGCTGGTCCGCCAGTTGATGGGTCTGCTGCGGCCGGACGCGGGCACGATTACCCTTTTTGGCCGCGACGTGCTGGCCGCCCGCGGTCTGCCGGCCCGGCTCGCCGCCTATCTGGGCCAGGACGATCTCGCGCTGGCCGAGCTGCCGGTCGCCACCGCCGTGGCGACCACCGCCCGCATGCGCGGCGTCCCCCGCTCCGCCGTGCGGGCGGTCCGTGACGCCGTGCTCGGCGAGCTCGGTCTGGAGGCGGTGGCGCATCGCCCGCTGTCGAAGCTGTCCGGTGGGCAACGCCGGCTGGCGTGTGTCGCTACCACCCTGGTGGGGGACCGGCCGATGCTCGTCCTCGACGAGCCGACCACCGGCCTCGACCCCGTCGCCCGGCGGGCCGTGTGGTCGGCGCTGCAACGTCGCCGGGACACCGTCGGTGTCACCGTCCTGCTGATCACGCACAACGTCCTCGAGGCGGAGTCGGTGCTTGACCGGGTCGCCGTCCTGGATGCCGGGCGGGTGATCGCCTGCGACACTCCGGGCCAGCTCAAGGCATCGTTGTCCGGTGACGTCCGGCTCGACCTCGCGTGGCGCCACGACCCGCCCGCGGACGACCCCACCGTCGCGACGTTGGCCGCGCTCGCCGTGGTCAACGGACGGCGGTGGACCATCCGGTTGGCTCCGGCCGCGGCCCGTGACGCCCTCGGCCGGTTGACCGCCGGCCCGGCGTTCGCCGCGCTGGACGATTTCAGTCTCGCCACCCCCTCGCTGGAGGACGTGTACCTCACCCTCGGCGGCAGGTCGCGGGACCTGGAGCGCGCATGATCGTGATTTTCCGGTGACCGTCGTTCCGGACGCGCGCGGGGCACCCGGTGGCGGGGCACCCGGGGTGCCGGCGCCATCGGTCGCGGATGGCCGCCCGGCTCCCGCCACGCGGCCGGTGTCGGCCTCCGCCCCGCCGAGCAGTGCCCCGCCGCAGCTGCCGCCGCCGACGTCGTTCCGCACCGCGTTCGGTGCGGTCTACCGCGGGCAGCTCGCCCGCTCCAAGGTGGGACGGATCCCCCTGTTGTTCGTCGCGTCGTTCCAGTCGGTCGGGATCCTCGTGCTGCTGCGCGGGATCCTCGACGTCGGCGACACCACGGCCGCCGGGCAGGTCGTGGCGGGTTCCACGGTGCTCGTGGTCGCCTTCGTCGCGTTGAACCTGCTGGCCCAGCGGTTCGGGGCGCTGCGGGCGGCCGGTGCCCTGGACTACTACCTCACGTTGCCGGTGCCCGGCGTCGCGGTGGTGCTGGGCACGGCGGCCTCGTACGCGACCTTCGCGGCGCCCGGCACTGTCGTCACCGCGGTGCTGGGGGCGCTGCTCTACGGGCTGCCGCTGTCCGGCCTGTGGCTGCTGCTGCCCGTCGTGGCGCTCGCCGGGATCTGCCTGTCCGGGCTCGGGGCGGCGATCGGCCTGCTCGCCCCTCGGCCGGAGCTCGCGACCGTCGCCGGCCAGCTCGGAATGAGCATCGTGCTGTTCTTCGGTGTGATCCCCTCCGGCCGGCTGCCCGAGGTCGGCCGCTGGGCGCGGGACGCGTTGCCCAGCAGCTACGCGGTGGACGCCCTCGCGGCCGCCTTCCAACCCGGTGTCGACTGGGCGAAGGTGGTCCTCGACCTCGGGATCTGCGCCGCCGTCGGGATGGTGGCGCTGTCTGTCGCGGCGATGGCACTGCGCCGTGTCGGCACGTCCTGAGGGCGTCATAGTTAGCGGGGCCAGCGTAGTAGCAGGACTGCTGCGGGACCGACCGGCGCGGTAGGGTCAACGGCCTGCGGCCGGTCGGCGACAACGCGCTGGTAGGCCGGGGATGCTGGTAGGCCGGGGACGAGGAGACAGACAGCCAGTGGCAGAAAGCGCGTCATGATGGAGCGGTCGTCGGGCATCCGCGGAGTCGAGCCGGTCGCGCTGTCCGTCCCACCCGGGGACGTCCCACCCGGGGACGGGCCGCACCACCCTGGTCAGCCGACCCTCGATCCGGCGATCGCCGTCCCCGCGGCCGGTGAACCGGCGCCGCCCGGGCGGAACCCGGGCCGGGCGTTCGGTGCTCGTTCGGCGGCCGTCGCCGGCCTGATCTGCGCGGCGGCGATGGCGCTCGCCGGCTTCCCGCTCGGCCTGCTCTGGGCCGCGACCGCGCCGCATCTGGATCTTGCCGTGGCGTTGGACGGGCATGAATCGGCGTTTACGGTCCAGAGCGACATCGACGTCCGGTTCGCCCTGATCTGCGCGGTCGCCGGCGTGATCGGCGGTGCCGTGGCGTGCTGGCGGGTCCGGGACGCGGGATGGCCGGTCCCGGTCGGGCTCGCCGCGGGCGGTATCGGCGGCTCGCTGATCGCCGGCTGGATCGGCCACCTGCGGCGCTCGCCCCAGCTGCTGCACGCGCTGCCGAAGGACGCCTCTCCGCTGCTCACCGACCTGGTGGACATGAAGGTCCGCGCGGGCGGGCTCTACTTTGTCATGCCGGTGACCGCCCTGCTCGTACTCCTCGTCGGGCTGTGGGTGACCTCGCGGGCCCAGTCGGACGCCGCCGAGGACAGGCGGGGTCCGACCGCGCCCGGCGACGCGCCCGGCCACGGGGCTGGGGCTGAGGTCGGGGCTGGGGACTGAGCGTCGATCCCCCGGGTGGCGAACGTCCCACGGTTCGGGCTGGGGTCAGTTCGGGCGGGGGTCAGTTCGGGCTGGGATCGACCCGGCGCAACTCGCTCGATCCGATGGTGGTGATCTTTTCCAGGAGGCCGATCTCCCGGCGGAGCAGCGCCCGTTCGGCCCGCAGTCGGTTGGCCGCGTCCGGCGCGGCGAGCAGCCCCTGACGTTCGGTGACGTCGGTGACGGCGGCGGCGGCGATCACGTACGAAAGGGCGATCGGGTCGTCGGGGAGGTCCGGCAGCGAGATCTGCACGGTGCCGGTGGCGGCGAGCCGGTCGGCGTAGGTTCGGAGCAGACGCTGGACTGCCGGAACGGTGTCGTCGGTGTCGTCGGTGTCGCCGACGTCGTCCGGCAGGTAGTCGACATCCCCGACGAGGTAGGGCTCGCTGTGCCGGTCCACCGTGCGGATCCGGAACCGGTCACCGCCCACCGTGATGAGCGAGAACCGCCCGTCGGAGTGTTCCTGGACGCGCCGCAGCACGGCGGTGCAGCCCACGTCGTGGATCGCCGGCAGGGCCGGACCCACCTCCCGGCCTCGCCGGATGGCGATCACTCCGAACCGTCGGACCTGGTCGGCGGGCTGCTCGAGCAGTTTCCGCACCAAGATCCGGTACCGTTCCTCGAAGATCTCCAGGGGTAGGACCAGCCCGGGGAGCAGGACCGTCCCGAGCGGGAACAGAGGAAGCCGCTCGCTCAACTGCGGTGCCTTCTTCCTGCCCTGCCCTCTCCGGCCCCGGACGGGACCGGAAGCGGCCGGCGGCGGTCGGGCGAGGACCGCCTGGGGCGGGTCCACGACCAGGAGTCGGACGTTTGTCCCAACCCTGTCCCCCGGTAGCCATGGTGTCCATCCACGAAGGGCTGTGATTCTCACCGGGCGCGGGTTCGGGCGGTGGACCGGGAGCCCGGGCGGTGGACCGTCGGTGCCTGGGGACCTTCCATCCGGGTTCGTTCGCGGGACAATGGCCCGGTGTGGGAAACCGAGCCGGAGCTACTGGTCGTCTTCCATCGGCCGGACCGGGGCTTCTCGACCGGCACGGGTGTCGACCCACTGGCCGAACTGGCCGTCCTCGGCACCGTGACCTCGGCCTTGCGCCCCCGGCTGGCTCTCGTGGCGCTGCCCCCCTCCCGGGCGCCGGAGGTGGCTGCCCTGCCCGGGGTGTGCGGGGTCTTCATCGATCAGGTTCCCCCGGCGCTGCGGGAGACCCTCACCGCAGCCGAGAGCCTGTTCGTCGACGGCTGGCTGGCGCGGAGGGGCGCCAAGCGCCGCGATCCCGCAGGTGGTGAGCCCTGGGACACGCCGGGGTACCTCCCGCCCGACCGGCCACCCGGGGCGGCGCCGGCCGGATGACCCCGCGCGGCGGCTCAGAACACGCGCGGCGGCTCAGAACACGCGCGGCGGCTCAGAACACGCGCCGGGGGACCGACCAGCTTGCACCGGGGCCCGACGAACGCCAGACCATGTGGAGCCGGTCGCCGACGCGGGCGAGCACCTCCAGATGCCCGTCGAAGTTGCTCTGGATCATCGAGACGGCGTCCACCCGGCCCAGCTCCGGTGCGAACGGCCGCGGTCCGCTCCAGCCCGGGGAGGGCGCGCCGTTGTTCCGGTAGAAGTGGATGAGCCCGCGGTCCGCGGCGGGGACGACCACCTCGAAGTTGCGGGAGCCGTCGGGGAAGGCGCTCTGGATGAGCGCCGGATTGCCCGTCACGCCCTCGGCGAAGACGGGGCCGGTGCGCCAGACCGCCCCGTTGTCGCGGGTGAGGTGCACGAGCCGGTTGCCGACCCGGGCGACCGCTTCCAGCATCCCGTTGCCGCCGCCCAGCGTGCCGTGGATGAGGCTGACGGCGTCGACGCGCCCGAGGTTCGCGCCGAACAGCTTCGGAGTGCTCCACGGAAATCCGTGGATGTCATGGTTGCGCCACAGGTGCAGGATGCCGACGTCCGCGGCGGGCACGAGCAGTTCGAAGTTGCCCTTGGTGCCCAGCCGGCTCTGCACCAGCGACGGAACGCCCCCCACCCCCTGGACGAGGCGGGTCGGCGGGTGCCAGGCGAAGGCGCCGGTGGAGTCCCGCCACAGGAAGTACAGCGTCGAGCCGACCCGGACGGCGACCTCGAGGGGTCCCGGCCTGGCCAGGGTGCTCTGGATCATGGTGGCGGCATCGATCCGGCCGAGCTCCTGAGCCGTCTGCCACGGGGCCATCCAGGGGAAGCCNGCCGCGTCGTTGTCCCGCCAGACGTGGGTCAGCCCGGCGAAGGCCGACGGGACGACGGCGTCGAAGTTGCCGATCTGGCCGAGCCCCCTGGCCTGGACGAGCGCCGGGTTGCCGCTTACTCCGTGGCCCCAGCCGATGTGGCTGGGGGTGTAGCGGCACAGCGCGAAACTGTTCGAGCGCATCAGGCAGTCGACGGGCGCGGGCGCGCAGGCGTCGCAGTTGCCGTTCGGGGCGTGGAACGCCCCCCACCGACCGCCGCAGTCGCACTGGGCGCCCGCGTACTCGTCCGGAGCGCCGAAGATGTGGCCGGTCTCGTGGGTGAAGACCCGGTCGATATTGTCCGGTCCCCAGCCGTCGTTGTCGACGGACATCACGAGCCGGGGGCCACCCACCGAGGAGTACGCGAAGTATCCCAGCGGATACTTGGTGAAGAACGCGCAGTAGGCGGACCGGGTGCCGAGCCGGGACCGGAGCGCGTCGACGTAGTCGTAGACGCCGTCGAAGCTGGCCGCGTAGCCGAGCCGGCTCATGGTGGGGTCACGCCACAGCGCCTCGAGGTCGGGCGCGTTCGGGTCCGGTGGGACGGACAGCCGCACGATCTGGATGTCGTAGTGGAAGGTCAGGTCGGCAGCCGGGTTCGTGGTTGCGTACCAGGACAACCCGTTCTGCACCTCAGCTACGATCTTGGTGCGTTCCGCGGCGGTCAGTTGCAGCGCGGTGGTCGGCCCTTCCACGAGGATCAGCCCGACGGCCACCGATCCCTCCAGCGCCGCGCTGGTGGGGGAGGACGCCTGGGCGATCTGCGCGGTGGCCCGGGTGTCCGTGGCCCGGGTGTCCGTGGGCGCGGAGGTCGGGCTCTGGGCCTCGGCCCGCCCGTTCGGCTGGGCATGCGGTGTCGGCTGGGCATGTGGTGTCGGCTGGGCATGTGGTGTCGGCTGGTCCGGATCAGGCGAGCTGCCCCGGGGCGGCGGGATGTCGGTGCAGGGCCGGTCCATGTCCCATGGCCGGCCGTCGCGGGGACGTTCCTGCTTGAGCTGCCGGTAGGCGGCGCTGGCCCGCAGGCGGAAGGCGTCCAGCCCGAGCGTCTCGGCGCGGTTCAGCCCGGGCGACACCCCGGTGGTCGACACGACGCTGCCGTCCGCGGGGGGGAGTACCGCCGCCGCCAGCCGGGCGGCGGTGCGCTCCGCCGTCGCCGTGGAGGTGCCCCGAGGCTGGCCCAACACGTGGACCCTGCCGTAGCGGTGCAGCGGCCGTCGTTCGTTGGCCAGGGTGGGATCGGCTGGCGAGCCGTCGCCCTCGGCGGTCTGGTCTACCCCGTCATCCGAGGACGCGTCGGTGGGTGCGATCGCCGCGAACGCCGCACGGAGTGCTCGGCCCGTCTCCCCTCCGGCCGAGATGATGAGCGCGTGTTCGTCGGCNGGTACGNCCCCCGCCATACTTGATCGTTTTCCTTTCGGTGGGGATGGCTGTGCGGAGTTGTATCGTGTTGCGGCTTTGTTGTGCCGGCTTTTGTGGAAACAAGTACGCAGAGTGCCGATCTGGTGCCTTCGCCTGCTTTGTTTAGAGGGATTGCGCCAACATAGCCGGCGGCGGGCGTCCACCCGGCCGGAGCCGGGCAGCCGCCCGGGTGGCTCGGCGTCTCAGTGCCTCGGCGTCTCGGCGTCTCGGCGTCTCGGCGTCTCAGCGTCTCAGTGCCTCAGCGCCTCAGCGCCGGTCCGGAGCGAACGATGCCTGCGCCGATGGCACGTCGGGCCACATGGCCCCGACGGCGGGCCGTTCCGGCGCACCCATGGCCTCGGCCACCTTGCGCATGATGGCTTCCACCAGCCGGACNGCCTGCGGGGTCGCGAGGTTCAGCACGATCTCGGCATCCCCCGCCACCTGGAATCGCACCGAAACGTCCGCCATGACGACTGCCCTTTCCTCGCGGCTCGCCAGCACATCGCAGGCGTGTTGCCACCGGTGACGTTACGGGGCCGGAACGACCGCCCCCACGGCGCCCGGGTGTGGCACCGGACAGCGTGACCGGCTGGCAGGTCGCTGCGACGAAGCGGGTAGGGTCACGGTGGTGACCTTTCCGTCAGCGACAGTGCGTGACTGTGTGGCCGTGCTTGAGCGTTTCTTCCCTCCGTCCTGGGCCGAGTCCTGGGACGCGGTGGGACTGGCGGTGGGTGATCTGGACGCGCCGGCCTCGGCGGNCCTGTTNGCGGTGGATCCGACCCCCNAGGNGGCGGCCGAGGCCGTCACGGCGGGAGCTCAGCTGCTCGTCACCCACCACCCGCTGTTCCTGCGGGGAGTGCACGGCGTCGCCGAGACCGGTCCGGGCGGGCGGGTCGTTGCCACCCTGATCCGGGCCGGCGTCGCCCTGTACACCGTGCACACGAACGCCGATGTCGCCGCGCCGGGCGTGAGTGACGCGCTTGCCGACGCGCTGGGGTTGCGTGACGTCGCCCCGCTGTCCGCCCCGGCCCCGCTGTCCGCCCCGGCGAACGTCGGGGCCGACGAGGGCGGTGCCGGGGCCGACGAGGGCGGTGCCGGGGCCGACGAGGGCGGTGCCGGGAGCAGCGCCGGTGATGAGGGTGGTGTCGGTGATGAGGGCGGTGTCGGCGGGGCGAGCGTGTGCTGGGGCCTCGGCCGGATCGGTGACCTGCCCGCGGCCGAGTCCCTGGAACGGTTCTGCGCCCGGGTCGTCCGAGCGCTGCCGGCGACGGCGGGCGGGGTCCGGGCGACGGGTACCGCGGACCGGCTCGTCCGGCGGATCGCGGNGTGCGGCGGCTCGGGGGGNGAACTGGTCGCCGCAGCCGAGGCCGCGGGAGCGGACGTCCTCGTCACCGCGGACGGCCGGCATCACCACGTCCTCGACGCCGTCGGTGCGCATGGGGTCGTGGTGGTCGATGTCGCCCACTGGGCGAGTGAATGGCCCTGGCTGAGCCAGGCCGCCACCCGCCTGCACACCGGTCTGCGTGCGAGGGGACGTACGGTGAGCACGTCGGTATCCGCTATCGTGACCGATCCCTGGCGGGTGCACGTTCCGTCCCGGTAGGCGGTGCCGGCGGCGCGGAGGCCCGGGTCACGCGGAGGCCCGGGTCACGGAGGGCGCCGCGTCGGGTCTGGTCAGGTCGGCCAGGTGTAGTCGTTCAGGCGTACCAGTGAGGAATCGATGAAGGCCGATCCAGCAGTTCAGCTCCGCCTGCTCGATCTGCAGGCGCTCGACACCGGTATCGACCGGTCGGTGGCCCGCCGACGCGGTCTGCCGGAGCACGCCGTCATCACCGAGCGCACCGCCGCGCTGACCTCGTTGGACGGTGAGGTCGTCGGGGTGCGGACCGAGCTGAGCGACGTCGCGCGTGCCCAGCGCAAGCTGGAGAACGAGATCGACCTCGTGCGGACCCGTTCGGCCCGTGACTCCCAGCGGCTTGATTCCGGCGCCGTCTCGACGCCGCGTGAGCTGGAGAACCTGCAGGCGGAGCTCGCCTCGCTGACCCGTCGTCAGGGCGTGCTCGAGGACGACGCGCTCGAGAAGATGGAGATCGTCGAGGGCCTGGAGAGCCGGCTCTCCGCGTTGTCCCAGCAGCGATCAGCCCTGCAGGCCGAGCTCGACGCGGCGGTGGCCGCGCGGGACAAGGCCTACGCCGAGCTCGATGCCGAGGTGGCGCGGCTGCGCCATGACCGCGACGCTCTCGTCCCGGAGCTGCCCGAGGCGCTGGTCACGCTGTACGAGCGGATCCGGGCGTCCTCCAGCGGAGTGGGCGCCGCGGCCCTGCTGCGCCGCCGCTGCCAGGGCTGCCATCTTGAGCTGTCGGGCGGCGACCTGCGCGCCGTGGCGGCGGCGCCGGGGGATGAGGTGGTGCGCTGTGAGGAGTGCCGGCGCATCCTGGTCCGTACCCCCGAATCGGGGCTGTAACACCGTCGGCGGGACCCCCGCCTCGGGGGTAGACGAGGGGAGCATGTAGATGGGCACCGTGCGCAGGCTGGTCATCGAGGCCGACGGCGGGTCGCGGGGTAACCCGGGCCCGGCGGGCTACGGGGCCGTGGTCCGCGACGCCGGCTCGGGGAAGCTGCTGGCCGAGCGCGCGGACTCGATCGGGCGCGCCACGAACAACGTCGCCGAGTACTCCGGGCTGATCGCCGGGCTGCGGGCCGCCGCTGAGATCGCCCCGGACGCCGAGCTGGAGGTCCGGATGGACTCCAAGCTCGTCGTCGAGCAGATGAGCGGCCGGTGGAAGGTCAAGCATCCGGCGATGCGGCCGCTGGTGGCCGAGGCGACGGAACTCGCCGCCCGGTTCCCCGCGGTCCGTTTCCAGTGGGTGCCCCGCGCGCGCAACGCCGACGCCGATCGGCTCGCGAACGAGGCGATGGACGCCGCCGCCGCCGGGCGGGCCTGGGAACCCGCGGTCCCGCAGTCCCCGGACCCGGTCCCGCACCACGCGCCGACGACGAACCGGCTCTCCGGCTGGATGGCGCCGCCCGCACCGCCGACGACGACCGTGCTGCTGCGTCACGGGCAGACCCCGCTCTCGGTGGAGAAGCGCTTCAGCGGGACGGTCGAGGCGGCCCTGACCGACGTCGGGCTCGGCCAGGCCGCGGCCGTAGCGAACCGGCTGCGCGACGAGCCGTTCGATCTCGTCGTCAGTTCGCCGCTGAAGCGGGCCCGGCAGACCGCCGAGGCCCTCGGCCGCGACTACGTCGTCGTCGACGATTTGCGGGAGACCGACTTCGGCGCCTGGGAGGGGCTGACCTTCGCCGAGGTGCGTGAGAAGTTCCCCGATGAGCTCAATGCCTGGCTCGCCGACCCGCACGTCCCGCCGCCCGGCGGGGAGAGCCTGATCGCCACCGTGGCCCGGGTAGCGCGGGTGCGTGACCGGCTGCTCGCCGAGCAGCCAGGCGGGCGGGTCCTCATCGTCTCACACGTCACGCCGATCAAGGGGTTGGCCCAGCTGGCGCTGGCGGCGGAACCGGCCGTGCTCTACCGCCTCCACCTGGATCTGGTGTCGATGACGACCATCGACTGGTACTCCGACGGCCCGGCGGTGCTACGCGGGTTCAACGACACCCATCACCTGGCGGGCCAGACGATCTACGGCGAATAGGGGCAGCTCAGGCGGGTTGATGCGGGGTCAGGGCCGAGGCTGCCGGCCCCGCGGCGCTACCGCGCCCGCAGGGCCGCCGCCGCGGCGCTGACCTGTTCCTCCGTCGGCGCCACATACGTGAAGTCCCGGCCGCGGAGATAGTCGAGAAACGCCGGCTCCGGCGGAAGATCGTGCTCCTCCAGATAATAGGCGATCGATGCGTCCCAGACCCATTCCCCGTCTGTCAGGAGAGCAATCGGCACTCTTTTTTCGCGTGACTCGTCCAACTGGTCGACATCGAGACCGGCGGCGCGCATGATGACCGCACCCTGCCGCAGGTAGGCGAGGAAATCGGAACGCTCACGACCAGCCGGCAGGTCTAGGCGGTCGACGATGAAGGGAACTCCGTCCGCTGTGCCGTCGAAGACCTTCGCTACCTTGAGGTCACCGCGAATCAGAGGCATTGTCATCACCCTTGGTCTTCGGATGGAAGTCGATCCAGGCGCCATCGTATGGAATGGTCTCTTCCAGGACACCGAACTCGTTACGGCGTCTTGATGTCGTCCACACGTTACCGCGGTCGTCGGCCCAGGCCAGCTCGGTCGGTGCCGTCACCGCGACCCCGAGTTCGTCCGCGACCTTCTGGGCCACGGGGTTGTCGCCCTGCCCGGTCTCGCAGGACAGCAGCCGCACCGGTCGGCCGCGCCAGTTCTCGTCGGCGCGGATGAGCGCGCCGAGCTGCCGGGCGTCGAGCGCGACCTTGCCGACCCGGAATCCCGACGGGTCGCCATGCAGGTCGGCTGTGTAGGTTCCCGGGACCGGCTCGGCGGCCATCGCGGTCCTCCGCATGTCCGTGTCGGACTTCTCGAAGAAGGCGCGTCCATCTCGAGTCGGGAGGCTTTCCCGCCAGATCCTCGTGAGCCGCCACCCCAGCTTCTCCGGTCCGGCCGGCCGATCCTGCTTCCTGGCCGCGTCCATCTCACCGCCGGGCCCGCGGTCGAGCAGCGCGAGCTTGCGTTCCACCGGCGAAGGATCGGCGGACCGCGTGTCCTCTACCGACCGACGGTCGGCCGGCCACGGGGCACGATCATCCGAGGTGTTCCGGCGGTCGAGCGCGTCCAGCTTGGCGTCGATCCTGGAACGTTCCGTCTCCGGCCGCGCCGAGCCTTCAGGGGCCGAGCCTGCGGATGCCAAGCCATCGGATTCGGTGCCGTCGGCGGAAACGGGGGAGCCTGCCTCCGGTGATGTGAGCCGGTCGAGCAGCCGCGCCTTCACCTCGGCCTGGCTCGGCCCAGCCCCCGGTCTCCAGGGAGCGGCCGGCGCATCGACGCTCGCATCCGGCCGTTCGATCGACATTGCCACCTACCGTAGCAGTGTCACCACATCATGGCTAGAAACGACCAGTCAGGTGAGGACGGCGACCCAGCGTTTCGATCCCTCCAGAGATGATCAGCGCCGAGTGTCGGAGGAGGGTTGGTGGTCGGCTCTCTCCAGCCTGGCGATCTGGGGCTGCACCAGGCCGACGACAGCCGCCAGCTGACGCTGACTTAGACCGTGCTCGGTGCGGTATCGCACCACCTTGTTCGCAACGTCGCGGGCGAAAGCCCTGCGGTCCGGTGCGTCACGGAACTCGGCATCCGCGCGGTTGTCCTCAATGACCTGGTCGAGAGGCTTGAGAGCTGCGAGCTTCATGCGTCACCCTCCACGTCGTCGAGACGTTCTTCGGCCGACCTGACGGCTTTTCGGATCGGTGTCGGCCTCGACACCGATGACCAGGTTCGGCCCGATCCGTCGATAGAACGCGCGCCATGGACAGCGGCCCTGTCGTGGACGTAGGCAGGTGATGGGCGATCTTGATATCACTGTGTCGAGTCGCTCGGGTCAGAGGTGCCGGTACACCTCACGTCGATGGGCGACGTGAACGATCGTGACGAGAACGCGGGTGTGGTCGACTTGGTAGATCACCCGATATTCACCAACTCTGATCCGCAGTATCCCGGTGGGTTGGCCGGTGAGGGCCCGGGCCCCGGAGGGGCGGGGTTCCGCCGCGAGTCGTGTCACCGCGATCAGGATCCGTCGAGCGGCGGAGGCGTCGAGCTTGCGCAGCTCTCGCAGCGCCGCAGTCGCCCACTCGACGGTGTGCGCCACGTCAGTTCAGGCCGAACTCGGCGAGGACGTCGGCATGGGGTACGCGAGGCTCCTCGGCGGCCAGCGCCTCTCGGGCGACGGCGAGATCCGCTTCGTCCTCTGCCGCTTCCAGCTCACGGAGATCTTCTATGGAGATTACTGCCGCGACCGCGCGACCGTGACGGGTCAGGACGATCCGCTCCCGGGCGTGCTCCGCCTTGGAGACGATCTCGCCGAGGTGGTCGCGTGCCTCGCTGATCGGCATCTCACTCATCCCCAGATTGTACAAACCGGGGAGCGGTCGGGCCGCTGAGGCGGACGAGGTGGCCTATAAGCCGGGTCCTGTACCGGCTCGCCTCACGGCTCGCCGGCGGCGACCATCTCTCTCGGGCTGCCGTTGCCGGCAGCCTCCAGCGGTCCACCCGCAGGCTCGGGCGGGCAGCCCTCGAACGCCTGCGCGGTCCGCGACCTGTGACGGCCACGGGCCTTCTGACCTTGCTCCGGGCGGGGTTTACCGAGCCGCCCAGGTCACCCTGGGCGCTGGTGCGCTCTTACCGCACCGTTTCACCCTTACCGGCGCCGGGACCGGCACCGGCGGTCTGTTTTCTGTGGCACTGTCCCGCGGGTCACCCCGGGTGGGTGTTACCCACCGCCCTGCCCTGTGGAGCCCGGACTTTCCTCGGCGACGCCGGACCGGCCGGCGCCGACGCGGCCGCCCGGCCAACTCGTCCGCTTCCTTCAGTATAGAGTGCTTCCCGGTCCACGCTTCCTGGGCGTAGGGCTGATCGGGCTGTCGGTGCGCGGAGCCGGCCGATCGGGCGGGATGGCGGCGGGTCGAGGAACAGGAAGATCATGACGGGACCGAAGCAGCCGGGCCAAGGGTTCGGCGACGCGGGGCGTGTGGCCTCTCCGTCCGCCGTTCCGTCCGCGCCCGCGGCGCCTGCGCCGGCCGGGCAGACCCCCGCGGCCTCGCCTCCTGGAACGCCCGCCGGCCAGGTTCCGGTTGGTTCGGTTGGTCGAGCCGGTCCGGGCGGTCCGGGTGGTTCAGGCGAGGTGGCGCCCGTGCCGCACCAGCCGGTCCACCCGGGCGCACCGGATTCTCCCGGCGTCCCGGGTGCGCCCACTGGCGGCGCCCGGCCCCCGCGTCGCGGGGTTGCCTACACCACCTATGCGATCACCGTGCTGGTGCTGCTCATCGCGATCGCTGTCGTGGTCTTCGTCGTGCAGAACGACGCGCGCGTGAGCATCTGGCTGTTCGGTTCGACCAAGCAGATGTCGGTCGCGGGTGCACTGGCCGCCTCGGCCGCCGCCGGTCTCGTCGTTGGCCTACTCATCGGTGTCATTCCTCAGATCAGGCTGCGCCGCGAGTTGCGCCACCTGCGTCGCGCGGCCAGCCGCCGGTAGCTGAGCGGAGTCCTTGGCCGCGGGTCGGCCGGTAGCCGGTTGGTGTAGCCGGTTGGTGGAAGGGACGTCGGCAAGATGCCAGGCGGATCCCACCGCGTCGGTACAGTCCGGGTCGTGACGCCGTTGCGAACAGATCTGCCACCGGGAGCACAACTCCCGCCACGTCCAGCGAACGCACCGGCGCCTGGCACCGTGCTGCCGTCCCACTACGTGCGGTGCTTCGCCTGCGGTGACCAGTCCGCCCACGGACTGCACCTACGGGTCGACGCCGATGCCGGGCTCGCGCTGTGCGCGACGTTCGAGGTGACCGAGCATCATCAGGGAGCGCCGGGCCTCGCCCACGGGGGCCTGCTCAGCTGCGCCCTCGACGAGGCGTTGGGTGCGCTCGGGCATCTGACCCGGACCAGCCTGGTGACCGGCCGGCTGGAGACGGACTTCCTGCGGCCGGTACCCGTGGGCACTGTCCTGCACCTGAGCGCGCGGGTCGAGGGCGTGCTCGGCCGGCGGGTCTACGCCAGTGGCGAGGGACGGTTGAACAGCCCTACCGGACGGGTCGCGGTCCGGGCCCGAGGGCTGTTCGTCGAAGTACCCATGGAGCACTTCGTCACCCATGCCCGGGCCGAGGACATCCAGGCGATCGAGCAGGATCCGGACCTGATCCGGCTACGCGAACATCAAACTATTTTCTGATCTTCGAATCTCCTGATCTCCGAATCTCGGAATCCGCTCACGGGCAGGACTCGTTTGCTCGCTGTGATTCGACCGCGCGGACCGTCACATCTCCGTCACAGATCCGTCACAGATTTAGCTGGCACGGTGGACGTGGCAACCGGGATCGAGTCGTTGGGTCGGCTCCCCGGAACTGATTGGAACCGGCAGGCCAGGCCGATCGGTCGGGATCGACCGCTTGTGCCTCGGCCGGGAGCTCCGGGCCTGTCGGGATGCTCCATCGACCGTTGCCTCGGCCACTGCGTCGGAACGTTCGGAGCTGCGGTCGGCCCCGGCGGCCAATCCTCGCCGGCTGTCGGTCGGCTCGCGGCGGAAAGCTCGACGGAAGGGAGGGCGCGGTGCCGGCGATGTCGCTGCGCTCTGGCGATCCGGAGCGGATCGCCCGGTTCACGCTCACCGCGCGGCTCGGCTCCGGCGGTATGGGAGTCGTCTACCTCGGCATCGACGACGAGACCGGAGGGCCGGTCGCCCTCAAGGTGATCCGGTCGGACTTCACGGCCGATCCCGAGTTCCGCAGCCGGTTCCGTCGCGAGGTCGCGGCCGCCCGGGCGGTCGACGGTGCCTGCACCGCGAGGCTGGTCGATGCCGATCCCGACGCCGAGGATCCGTGGATGGCAACCGAGCACATCCACGGCCAGAGCCTCGCCGAGGCGATCGCCGACCGGGGCGCGCTGGCCATGCCGGTCGTCATGGCGCTGGCGACCGGGCTCGCCGAGGCCCTGAAGTCCATCCACGACGCCGGCATCGTCCATCGGGACCTGAAACCGGGCAACGTGATCCTCAGCGAGGACGGCCCGAAAGTGATCGACTTCGGCATCGCGGCGGCGGTCGACGCGACGGCCGCTACCAGGACGGGGGTGTTGCTGGGCAGCCCGGGTTACATGGCCCCGGAGCAGGTCACTGGACGCGGCGAGATCGGCCCGCCGGCGGACGTCTTCGCCTGGGGCCTGACGGTACTGTTTGCCGCGTCGGGGCGACCCCCCTTCGGCACCGGCCGGCCCGACGCACTGCTGTACCGGGTGGTCCACGACGAGGCCGACACCGGGGATGTTCCGCCGGCCCTGCGCCCAGCGGTCCGCGCGGCGCTGCTCAAGGAGCCCATGGCCCGGCCGAGCGCCCACGCGTTGCTGCGCGTGCTGATCGGGTCTACTGGCGACCCGGGGCGCGAGACACGCCGGATACTGCGGGACGCCTGGCTCGCTCCACCGGTGGCGACCCGTGTGAGGAGCCTTCTGCCGGCCGTGGAGGAGGATACCCACGACGCCAAGACGCAGATCCGCCTCGATGCGCCGGAGAGCGCCGGCGCGGGGACAAACGGCGCGGGGACAGCGGACCGGGCGCCACTCGGGACCGGTGGTCCGGCGGGCGAGTCCGGGCAGGTTGGCGAGTCCGGGCAGGTTGGCGAGTCCGGGCAGGTTGGCGAGCTTGGGCAGGTTGGCGAGCTTGGGCGGGTCCGCGGGTCCGCGCCCGGCGAGGATGACGGTCCGGCCGGTGGCCGGCCGACTGGAGATGATCATGATGTGGCCGCTTCCGCCGAGGTAGCTTCCGCCGGGGCGAAGCGGCCCCTGTCCGGCCGGCGGGCCCGCGCCCGACGCCACCCGCGCCGGACCGCGGGTCTGGCCGCCCTGGCCGCGACACTCGCGGGCCTGGCCGCCCTGAGCGCATCCGAGGCCGCCAGCGACCTCGGTCCGCGGGCCCCCGGGACGGCCGCCAGCTCCCGGGCGACGGGCGGGGAACTGGAGCCCGGCCCGCACGACGTGCCACCCACCCCGTCGTCGCGTGACGACGTCCCGGCCCGATCGGGACGTACTCCTGGGCCACTGGGGCTCCCCTCACCCTCTGTCATCGTTCCTCCCGCCGGTTTGTCGTCGGGGCGGCCGATCCCCGGGTTCCGGGGCACGGTCGGCCAGCTCACACAGGCCAAGGCGTTCACCGACTTCGTCGCCGCCCACGACACCCAGATCATCTTCCTCGACATCTCCACCCTCGCCGAGGGTAACGAAGGGGCCTTCTACCCCGGACCGGACTTTGGGGGGGACAACCGGCCCAACTTCACCCTCTTCGACGCGTGCGGGGCGCTCGGGCCGGGGGAGCCGCCCGGCTTCGAGCCGGGGAAGGAGTGCTTCGGGAGCACGTACCGCCTTGCCGAGATGGCGCACAGCGGTGCTTCCTTCGGCTACGTGCAGGGTTCCTACCGGCTGCGTGGTTATTTCTGGGTCGACCTGGTACCCGGAATGCACCAGGGATTCGCGAACATCAATCTGCGGGCCGTCGACGTCCGGGATCTTCCGCGTTGACGGACGGGCGGCGTTCCGCCGGATTGGGCCTATTTTCCAGGAAAAAACCAAATAAGGAAGGTTTGTGCATCCGGTGCAGGTCGGGTGCCCGCGGTGTTTGTGCAGCCGGGTTCATGGAGACGAAGAGGAGGCAGACTCAGGCTCTGGAGGGTGTTCGGTGTTCCAAATTCTCTGGATCGTTCTGGCCGGTCTGGTGATCGGTCTTCTGGCCCGTCTGATCGTCCGGGGTCGGCAGAACATCCCACTCTGGCTGACGGTCGGGTTCGGTATCATCGGCGCGCTGGTGGGTAACGTAATCGCGAGCGCGCTCGGCGTGCGCCACACCGGCGGCTTCGACTGGATCCGGCACATCCTGCAGGTTGGTGTCGCGGTCGCGCTAGTCGCGATCGTCTCCCCGATGTGGGCGGCGCGTCGCGGGCAGAGCAGCGGCACCCGGCGCACCGCGGGCCGACTCTAGCCTGGTGCGCACACCCGGGGTCCGGTGCGCACACCAGGCGGTGATGCGGGGAAGCGGCCGGTCAGCGGCCGCTGACCGGCTCGGTCGTGCCCGCGCCGGTTGCGCCCGCTCGGTGGCCGCTCAGTGGCCGCTCAGTGGCCGCGGCTCACCCAGTCGTCGTAGTCGATACCCTCCTCGCCGATGGTCGTGTCGTCGCCGTGACCGGTGTGCACGACGGTGTGCGCGGGCAGGGTGAGCAGTCTGGTACGGATCGAGGCCAGGATGGTCGGGAAATCGGAGTAGGATCGCCCGGTCGCCCCGGGACCCCCGCGGAAGAGCGTGTCGCCGCTGAACAGGACCGGGTCGCCGTTGATCTCCCCGAACAGGCAGATCCCGCCGGGAGAGTGGCCCGGGGTGTGCAGGACGCGCAGTGCTCCACCTTCGGGCAGGCTGATGAGCTGTCCGTCCGCGAGCGCGTGGTCGGGCGCCCGGTGCGGATAGATCGCCTTCCACAGCACCACGTCGGCGGGGTGCAGCGCGATGGGCGCCCGGACCAGGTCCGCGAGCTCCGTCGCCGCATTGATGTGGTCGTTGTGACCGTGTGTAGCAATGATCGATGTGACCACGCGGGTGCCGATGGCCGCCGCGATCACCGACGGGTCGTGCGCGGCGTCGATGACCAGTACCTCGTCGTCGTTTCCCACGAGCCAGACGTTGTTGTCGACCGTGAACGACTGACCGTCGAGCGTGAAGTCGCCGCGTGTGATCACCCGATCCACCCGAAGCCCGGTATTGACGATCATTGCGTCCCCTCCTCGACCCGATCGGTCTGCCCGCTGCCCGCTGCGCGTGTCGCGGGTGCCGTCGGACGGCGGTGCACCCGGTGGGGTCGACCGTATCCGGCGGTTCCCGGCTCCGGGTGGACCCGCCGCCAACGAAGCTCGCCAGTGAGCAAAGGCTTGGTGAACGATGGTTCAGTAGATGGCGGCCCGGTGAACGACGACTCAGAGGATGACGACGCTGCGCAACACGTCGCCGCGCTGCATCCGGGTGAACGCCTCCTCGACGTCGCCGATCCCGATGGTCTCGGTGACGAAGGCGTCGAGGTCGAGTCGGCCCCGGCGATAGAGGTCGATGAGGATCGGGAAGTCGCGGCTCGGCAGGCTGTCGCCGTACCAGGACGACGACAGGTGACCGCCGCGGCCGAAGACCTCGGCGAGCGGCAGCTCCACGGTCATCGTCGGGTCGGGTACACCCACCAGGACCAGCCGCCCCGCCAGGTCGCGGGCGTCGAAGGCCTGGCGGTAGGTCTCCGGGCGGCCCACCGCATCGATGACCACATCGGCGCCGAAGCCGTCGGTGAGCGCCCGGATGGCCGCCACCGGATCGTCTGCCGTGGCATTCACGACATCGGTGGCACCGAAGCGTCGGGCCCAGGTGAGCTTCCGGTCGTCGACATCGACCGCGATGATCTTCCGCGCTCCCGCGATCGAGGCGCCGGCGATCGCCGCGCCGCCGACCCCGCCGCAGCCGATCACCGCCACCGTCTCACCCCGGGTGACCCTGCCGGTGTTCACGGCGGCACCGAAACCGGCCATCACCCCGCAGCCGATCAGCCCGGCCGCCTCTGGCCGGGCCGCGGGGTCCACCGGCACGCACTGGCCCGCGGCGACCAGGGTCAGCGGCGTGAACGCGCCGATGCCCAGCGCCGGCGCCAGCGGCGTCCCGTCCGCCAGGGTCATCGGATTTCGCGCGTTGCGGGAGTCGAAGCAGTACCAGGCCATGCCGCGCCGACAGGCCCGGCAGGTTCCGCAGGGGGCCCGCCAGGCCAGCACCACGTAGTCACCCGGGGCCAGACCCACCACGCCCTCGCCCACCGATTCGACGGTGCCGGCCGCCTCGTGCCCCAACAGGAACGGATAGTCGTCGTTGATCGCGCCCTCGCGGTAGTGCAGGTCGGTATGGCATACGCCGCAGGCGCGCACCCGTACCCGTGCCTCGCCTGGACCCGGATCTGGAACAACGATCTGCTCCAGCGAGACCGCGGCGCCCTTCTCCCGGGCCACCACCGCTTCCACCGTCTGCGCGCCCATCCCGGATCCCTTCTCCTCGAGTCTCCTCGAGCACTGATCGGAGAGATGAATCCCTCGTCGAACCGGAGCGGTCACCCCCCGGTGTCTGATTTCCTACCTCCGTTGGTGGGGTCCGTCCAACACAGGTGGGGTCCGTCCAACGTGGTCACGCCGCTCATGGCGCGACACGCCGCTTTACGGCCACCCGGCGCCACCGAGAACGGGTCGGTGTCGGTACGCTCCTACCGGTCCGTTTCTGCTCTTTGTAGAAGGAGCAATCCCTCAGTGGTCCGTTTCACCGACACGTCGTCCGTCGCCTCACCGACCCGCCGCTTCTATGGGGAGGTGACGGTCGGTGATCCCCGCCTGTCCGAGGACGGGCGGCTCGAGGCCGGCGGTGAGAGTGTCGATGCGGGGGTGGGCGAGCCCGGACCCACCGGACGGCCGCTGCCGTCGTTTCCCGTCCCGCCCCCGCTGACGTCGCACGGTCCCGCCTGGATCGTCGCGATGTGCAACCAGAAGGGCGGGGTCGGCAAGACCACCAGTACGATCAACCTGGGTGCCGCTCTCGCGGAGTACGGCCGGCGGGTACTCCTCGTCGACTTCGATCCTCAGGGTGCGCTGTCGGTCGGGCTCGGCGTCAACCCGATGCAGTTCGACCTGACAGTGCACGACCTCCTGCTGGGCGGGGACGCCGACGTCCGCGAGGTGATCGTCGAGACCCAGGTCGATGGGCTCGACCTGCTGCCGAGCAACATCGACCTGTCCGCCGCGGAGGTGCTGCTGGTCACCGAGGTCGGCCGCGAGCACAGCCTCGCCCGCGCGCTGGCGCCGATCCTCGACGAGTACGACGTCATCCTCGTCGACTGCCAGCCCTCGCTCGGCCTACTGACCGTGAACGCGCTGACGGCGGCGGACGCCGTCATCGTCCCGCTGGAATGCGAGTACTTCGCGCTGCGGGGAGTGGCGCTGCTGTTGCAGACCATTGACAAGGTGCGCGAGCGGCTCAACTCGCGCCTGGAGCTCGCCGGCATTCTGGCCACCATGTACGACGCCCGCACCCTGCACGCCCGGGAGGTGCTGGCCCGGGTCGTCGAACGGTTCCCGGACGAGGTGTTCCACACTGTGATCAACAGGACGGTTCGGTTCCCGGAGACCACGGTGGCCGGCGAGCCGATCACCACCTACGCCCCGACGTCGGTGGGGGCTGCCGGCTACCGGCGACTCGCCCGGGAACTGATGGTCCGGCACGACACGCCGCCAGCCGTCGGCTGAACCGGGACAACGAGGCGATCGGGGCGAAAAGGTAGCGACGTGCTGTTCCACCTTGCCGAACCCGCGGCGCTTCTCGGGATCCTCCTCGCCTTCCTCATCGGGATCTTCGCCCACGACGCCGCCCAGGTGCTCGTGGCCCGGCTGGTCCGTGACCCGACCCCGATGCGCTCGGGGCGGATGATGACGGGCCTGAAGGACCGGCTCAGCCCGTTCAGCGCAGTCGCCGTCTTCGTCGTCGGCTACGGCTGGGCCGAGTCGGTGCCCATGAACGACGTGTGGCGGCGCCGCCGGTTCCACGTGGCCGCTGCCGTCCTGGCCGGGCCGCTGACGTATCTCCTGCTCGCCCTGGCCTCCCTGGCGGTGTTCCAGCCGCTCGGCGAGCCGGGGCTGGTGCGACTCGGTGACCGCGTCACCGAGGTGACGGTGCCGAACAGCTTCGGTGCCGAGCTCGCGTTGTGGATGGCCGTCACGTTCGGGTCGATGTTCATCATCAGCCTCGTCCCGGTCCCCCCGACAGACGCCGGGCGGTTGCTGTTCCTGCTCGGTCCGACCACGGCTGGCTGGCGCAACGCCCGGTACCAGTTGGCCGAGCGCAACATCGGGTTGGGCATCCTGCTGGCGTTGTTGCTGCTGCCGGTGCTGTTCGTCGGATTCCCCTCGGTCGTCGGCCAGCTCATCGGCCCGTTGCTGCGGGGACTCGCCTCGCTGATAGGCCTCAACCTGGGGTGATGATGATCACGTCGACGCCGCCGGGGCGTAGCGTGGCGCCATGACCCGGTCTCGCGCCGCCCCGGCTGACCAGGCCGCTCCGGCTGACCAGACCGACGGGAAGGCCGCCCCGCGCACCGGCGTGCCGACGGGTCGTGGTGGGCGCACGGAGACCTTCGTCGTCGAACTCGACAACTTCACCGGCCCCTTCGATCTGCTGCTCTCGCTCATCGCCAAGCATCGCCTCGACGTGACCGAGGTCGCGCTCTCCCAAGTCACCGACGAGTTCGTCGCGCACATCCGGCGGCTGGGGGACCGGTTCGACCTCGGCCAGGCCACCGAGTTCCTGGTGATCGCGGCGACCCTGCTCGACCTGAAGGCGGCCCGGCTGCTGCCGGGCGCCCTGTCCGAGGACGAGTCGGCGGACCTGGCCCTGCTGGAGGCCCGCGACCTGCTTTTCGCCCGGCTGCTGCAGTACAAGGCGTACAAGGAGGCTGCGGCGCTCTTCGCCGGCCTCATGGCCCTGGAGGCGCGCCACACCCCCCGGGCGGTACCCCTGGAGCCCCGTTACGCCGCCGCGCTGCCGGAGGTCCAGATCGGCATCGGCCCGACGGAGCTCGCGGCGCTCGCGGCCCGGCTGCGTGAGCCGCCGCTGCCGCCGCTGGTTGCGACCGATCACGTGCACCTGCCCCGGATCAGCGTGCGGGAGCACATGCTCGCCGTCATCGCGATGCTGCGCGAGGTGGGCACCGCGACCTTCGGGATGCTGTGCGTCGGCTGTCGGCAGACCATCGAGGTGGTGGCCCGGTTCCTGGCGCTGCTGGAGCTCTTCCGCGAGGGCCGGATCTCCTTCGACCAGCAGGTCCCGCTCGGCGAGCTGACGGTGCGCTGGATCGCCCTGGATCCGGCGGTCGAGGCGGACGCCCCGCCGATCGGCCACGGGCTGTTCGGATCTGATCGGTACGGTGGGGACGCGCAGGAGGAGTCGCGGGAGGTGGCGTCGTGACCAGGGAGGCCGGGGCTGCCGGGGAGGCCCGGCCGCCGCTGGGCGCGTTGCTCGAGGCGGTCCTCATGGTCGCGGAGAAGCCGGTCGGCGTCGCGGAGCTCGCGACTGGCCTCGGCGCCCCGGCGCTGGAGGTCGAGCGGCTGCTCGCGCAGCTCGCCGAGCAGTATGTCCGCGACGGCCGTGGCTTCCGACTGCGGCACACCGGTGGCGGCTGGCGCTTCTACACCGCGGACGAGTGCGCCCCCTGGGTCGAGCGCTTCGTGCTCGCCGGCCAGTCGGCCCGGCTGTCGCAGGCCGCGCTGGAGACCCTGGCCGTCGTCGCCTACCAGCAGCCGGTGAGCCGGGGGCGGATCTCGGCGGTGCGGGGTGTCTCCGCCGACGGCGTCATCCGCACCCTCACCGCCCGCGGCCTGGTCGAGGAGGNGGGGCACGATCCGGAGACCGGCGCGATCCTCTACGGCACCACCGACTACTTTCTCGAACGGATGGGGCTGCGCGGGCTCGACGAACTGCCGCCGCTTGCCCCCCTGCTGCCCGGTATCGATGAGATTGATGACATTGTTACGTCATGAGTACCAGGTTCCCGTCATGAGTATCGGGCTGCTGTCATGAGTACCAGGTTCCCGTCATGAGTAGCGGTGACCGCCCGGACGGGCCCCAGGACCAGGGCATCCGGCTGCAGAAGGTGCTGGCCGCCGCCGGGGTGGGCTCCCGCCGGCACGGCGAGGAGTTGATCGCTGCCGGTCGGGTCCGGGTGGATGGCACCGTGGTGCGCGAGCAGGGCCGCCGGGTCGATCCCGAAACCGCCCTCATCGAGGTCGACGGTGAGCGGATCGTCACCCGGACGGGCCTGGTCCACTTGGCGTTGAACAAGCCGCGCGGGGTGCTCTCGGCGATGTCGGACGACCGGGGTCGGCCGACGATCGCGGATCTGCTCGCGGAGTTCGGCGGCGGGCTGTTCCACGTCGGCCGGCTCGACGCCGACAGCGAGGGGCTGCTGCTCGTCACCAACGACGGAGAGCTCGCGCACCGGCTCACCCATCCCTCGTTCGCCGTCCCCAAGACCTACCTCGTCGAGGTGTCCGGTCCGCTGCGCCGTGACGTCCTGCGCCAGCTGCGCGCGGAGGTCGAACTCGACGACGGCCCGGTGCGCGCGGACTCGGCGCGCATCGTCGACAACGCGAACGGACGGGTGATGGTCGAGGTCGTCGTGCACGAAGGGCGCAAGCACGTCGTCCGCCGGATGATGGACGCCGTCGGCCACCCGGTGCATCGACTGGTGCGCACCCGGTTCGGGGCGGTGTCGCTGGGAACCCTGCGCGCCGGGCGGGCCCGTCACCTCACCCGTCACGAGATCGGCGCCCTGTATCACGGCGTCGGTCTCTAGGCCCGAGGCTTTAGGATCAAGGCCATGGTCGGGTTGGAATGGGATGCCGCACGCCTTCCGCGCCTGCGCCGGGTCGGGGTCGTCGGCACGGGCCTGATCGGGACCAGCATCGGTCTCGCGCTGTCGGCAAGGGGCGTCGAGGTCCTGCTCCGCGACGTGGACGAGGCACAGGTCGCGCTTGCCGAGAAGATGGGGGCCGGGCGGCCGTGGGCGGGGGAGCGGGTCGATCATGCGGTCGTCGCCACCCCACTGCCGAGTGTCGCGGTCCAGGTACGCGCCCTGGCCCGCTCCGGCCTCGCGGACACGATCAGCGACGCCGGCAGCGTCAAGGTCCGACCGTTGGTCGAGGGAGTCCAGCTCGGCTGCGACCTCACGACGTGGTGCCCGGCCCACCCCATCGCCGGCCGGGAACGGCACGGGGCCGTCTCCGCCCGGGCGGACCTGTTCGCCGAGCGGGTCTGGGCGGTCTGTCCCGTCCCGCACACCGGGTCGGCCGCGGTGCACGCCACGGTGGCGCTGGCGTTCGCCTGCGGGGCCACGCCGGTGCGGACCACCCCGCAGCGTCACGACGCGGCGATGGCGTCGGTCTCCCACGTGCCCCAGATCGTCGCGAGCGCGCTCGCGGGGGCGCTCGTCGGGCTGCCGGAACGGGACGTGCCCTTCGTCGGGCAGGGGTTCCGCGACACCACCCGGCTCGCCGACAGCGACGCCGAGCTGTGGTCGGGGATCATCGAGGGTAACCGCGGCCCGATCGCCGAGCGGGTGCGTTCCCTCGGCGCCCAGCTCACCGCGCTCGCCGACGTCCTCGACACCGGTTCCGGTGACGAGGTCACCGCCGCGGTCTCCCGGCTCATGCGGGGCGGCCAGGCCGGCCGTGCGCTGCTTCCGCGCAAGCCCGGCGCCCCGGCGCAGTCCTGGGGCTGGGTGGGGGTCGTGCTCGACGACCGACCCGGCCAGCTCGCCGCGCTCGTCGGCTTCATCAGCCAGTGGCAGATCAACATTGAGGATGTCGGGCCCTTCGAGCACAGCCTTGACGCNCCCGCCGGCATCGTCGAGCTCGCGGTGGATCCGACGGCCGCGGACGAGCTCGTCGACCGGTTGACGCTCAACGGCTGGACNGCATACCGGCGATCCTGATGCCGTACCGAGTAGCCTGATCCGGGTTGCACATGTCGGCATCCGCGGGGGCGCGATCCGACGACTCTTTATGTGACCGGGACGGAGGAATCGGGTGAAGCCCGACCACGGGTCTGCGCTGTCGGCGGGAAGCACGGTCACCGACAGCCGGGAGGGAACGTCTGCGCCGCTCGGGTCCGAGGGAGATGGTCCCGCGGTCCACGAAGGCGGGGCCGAGGGTCTGATCGTGGCGGTCGACGGTCCCGGAGGGTCGGGGAAGAGCACCGTGGCCCGCGAGATCGCCCGCCGCCTCGGCCTGCGGTACCTCGACACTGGGGCGATGTACCGCGCGGTCACCCAGCTCGCGCTGGAACAGCGGATTGACATCGAGGACTCGGCGGCGGTCGCGGAGCTGGCCGAGCGGGCGGTGATCTCGGTCGGTACGGACCCGGACGAGCCCTCGATCGCCATCGACGGTGTCGGGGTGGACGCCCAGATCCGCACCCGCGCGGTGACCAACGCGGTCAGTGCGATCGCGGCGGTGCCGGCGGTGCGGGCGTTGCTCGTCACCCAACAGCGTCAGGTGATCGCCGCCGCGTTGCCGGCCGGCGGCATCGTCGTGGAGGGTCGCGACATCGGCTCGGTCGTGGCGCCGGGCGCCCAGATCAAAGTCTTCCTCACCGCCTCGACCGAGGTCCGTGCGCTGCGTCGCTCCCGCCAGCTCGGGGAGAAGGGCGTCGACGACGTCGCCCGGACCCTCGCCGAACTCGACCGGCGCGACGCGCTCGACAGCAACCGGGCGGCGGACCCGCTGGCCATCCCGCCCGACGCGGTGGTTCTGGACTCGACGGCCCTGTCGGTGTCCGAAGTCGTCGACGAGGTGCTTCGGCGTTGCGAGCAGCTGCCGAACCGGACGAGATGACCACGTCGAACCCCCGCGTTGAGGCGCCCCGCGTTGAGGCCGCTCGGCCGGACGACGGTGCCGGCGAACGTGCCGCGGAGGCGGCCCGGCGGGCCGCCCGGGTGGCGCGTGGACCGGTCCACCGGGGTGCCGCGTCACCGATCTACAACGACCTCCCGCACCGCGTCCTCAAGCCCGGGGTCCGCTGGTTCCTCAACCGGGTGGTCATGCAGATCAGCCTGGAGGGGCTTGAGAACGTCCCCTTCGACGAGCCGTTGATCTTCGCTGGGAACCACAGCAGTTGGCTGGATGGCCCGTTGGTGGTGATCGAGTCCCCACGGACCGTGCGCTGCCTGAGCAAGGTCGAGATGTACCGGGGGGTGCTCGGCCGGGCGCTGCTGTTCAGCGGTCAGATTCCGATCGATCGTGATCGGGCCGACCGGGAAGCCCTGCACACCGCGCTGGACGAGCTCTCCCGTGGCGGGGCGATCGGGCTGTTCCCCGAGGGCACCCGGGGCAGCGGGGAGATGGCGGCGGTCCAGCACGGCATCGCCTACCTCGCGGTGCACGGCCGCTGCCGCGTCCTACCGGTGGCCTGCATCAACACCGGTGCCGCCCTGCCCCGGGGGGCGCGCTGGCCGCGCCGGTCGGTGCCGATCCGGGTGGTCTTCGGTGCGCCGTTCGCGGTGGAGGTCCCGGCGAACCCACGCTCGCGCAAGGCGCTGGCCGCCGTCGCGGAGGACATCCGGGTGCGCCTGCTCGACCATCTGGCGACCGTCCGGGCCGGAAAGGCCTGCGGCGAGGCGGGCGGGACCGGCGGAGCTGACCGGGCCGGCGCCGGGNAATCTGAGCAAGATCGCTGCTCGCTCCGGACGGGCGGGTGAGAGCCCCCGGCGATCCGACCACGCTCGCGTGTCCGGCGCCGAGCCCGGGAATCACAGGCGATCCCCGTCCCACGATGACAGTTGGCAGTGACAGTGATGAGCGGACAAGACCTATCAACGGACCTCGGCGCGGCCGGGTTCGACCGGTTTGCCGACGGTGGCCTCGGCGATGACGTCGGCGGCCCCGATGGGTTCGCGGGCGAGCTCGACGGCGAGTTCGCGGGCCCCGGGATCGGTCAACCGGTGGTGGCCGTCGTGGGGCGACCCAACGTGGGCAAGTCGACGTTGGTCAACCGCATCCTCGGCCGGCGGGCCGCGGTCGTCGAGGACGTCCCCGGGGTGACCCGTGACCGCGTCGCCTACGACGCGGTCTGGAGCGGGCGGCGGTTCACCCTCGTCGACACCGGCGGCTGGGAACCCGACGCGACGGGGCTGGCCGCCCAGGTCTCCGAGCAGGCCCGCGCGGCGCTCGACACCGCCGATGCGGTGCTGTTCATCGTGGACGTCGTCACCGGTGCCACCGACGCCGACGAGGCGGTCGCCCGGGTGCTGCACCGCTGCGGGCTGCCGGTGATCCTGGTGGCGAACAAGGTCGACGACGTACGATTCGAGGCTGATGCGGCGGCGCTGTGGAGCCTCGGGCTCGGCGAGCCGCACCCGGTCTCGGCCCTGCACGGCCGGGGCAGTGGAGACCTGCTCGACGCCGTGCTCGCCGCGTTGCCCGAGGCGCCGCGCGAGATCCTCACCGAGTCCGACGGCCCACGGCGGGTCGCCCTGATCGGCCGGCCCAACGTCGGCAAGTCGAGTCTGCTGAACAAGCTCGCCGGCAGCCGGCGGTCGTTGGTGCACGACGTCGCCGGCACCACCCGGGACCCGGTCGACGAGCTGGTGACGGTCGGCGGCGAGGAGTGGATGTTCATCGACACCGCCGGGCTGCGCCGTCGCGTCCGGGAGGCCTCCGGCGCCGAGTACTACTCGTCGCTGCGCACCGCCTCGGCCCTGGAAGCCGCCGAGGTCGCCATCGTCCTGCTCGCCGCGGACGAGCCGGTGACCGAGCAGGACCAGCGGGTCATCTCGATGGTCGTCGACGCGGGACGGGCCCTCGTCCTCGCCTTCAACAAGTGGGACCTGGTGGACACCGACCGCCGGCTCACCCTGGAACGGGAGATCGTCCGTGACCTCGGCCGGGTCGCGTGGGCGCCGCGGGTGAACGTCTCGGCCCGTACCGGGCGTGCGACCGACCGGCTCGCCCCCGCGCTGCGCACCGCGCTGGAGTCCTGGGGTACCCGGATCCCGACCGGCCGGCTGAACACCTGGTTGGGTGAGGTCGTCGCCGCGACCCCGCCGCCAGCACGTGGAGGGCGGGTTCCGAAGGTCCTGTTCGCGACCCAGGCCGGAGTGCGCCCGCCGCGGTTCGTGGTGTTCACGACGGGTTTTCTGGAGTCGTCCTACCGTCGATTCCTGGAACGCCGGCTCCGGGAGGACTTCGGCTTCGCCGGTTCGCCCATCTCGATCTCGGTGCGGGTGCGTGAACGCGGCGACCGCAGGGGCGGCGGCTGACGGTTGGACCGGGTTCCGGCCGTCAGCCGGGTGGGCTTTCCGGTCCGGCCGGACCGGCGTGACGGCGGCTTACGACGAAAAAACCCGTTGAGCAGGCTCACCTGCCTGAGCAACGGGTTTTACCACCTCTGTCGGGACGACAGGATTTGAACCTGCGACCCCCAGACCCCCAGTCTGGTGCGCTACCAAGCTGCGCCACGTCCCGTACAGCAGCCACATTACCGTACCGGCGACCACTACGGTGACCGGGGGTCGCGTCGTTGACGACGCGACCCCCGACCCTCGTGCGTGGGCCCCGCGTGGGACCAGGCCGAGGCCGTCACCCACGAGGGTGTCCGCACGCCGCAGGGCCGCCGAACAGCAGGGTCAGCTCGCACCCTGGGCGCGCCGTCGGGTAACCCCGGCGCCGATCAGCAGGGCGCCCACTGCCGCACCGGCCAGCGGGAGCAGGGGCGAGGACCCGGGGTCGGCCATCCCGCCGCCACCTGCGGCGACACCGCCCCCCGGCCCGCCCCCCGGCCCGACGCCGGCACCGACGCCGGCACCGACGCCGGCAATGGCGCAGTCGCGCTTCTTGTCGTCCCAGTTGAACCAGTCGTCCTTGCCGTCCTTGCCGTCCTTGCCGTTCTTGCCGTCCAGACCGTCCTTGCCGTCCAGACCGTCCTTGCCGTTCTTGCCGTCCAGGCCGTCCCTGCCGTCGTCGATCCGATCGGCCCGGATCCGCTTGTCGCCGTCGATCTTGTCATCGCGGTCGCGGTCCTTGCCGTCCAGATTGTCCTTGTCGCCAAAGAGGCCCCACCCGTCCTTCTTGTCGTCGCACCGGTGGTTGTCCTTGTCGTCGAGGGCGTGGGCAGCGGCCAGGCCGGGCCCGAAGGTTAGGGTGACGCTCGCCGCGCTTGATATCGCGAGAACGGCGGCGCTTCGACCCATACCTTTCTTCATCTGGTCCCCTCTCTCACGTACGGTGATCTATTCGTTACTGCGAGTGATACCATAGCGACTGAGTGTGGGGATGCGGGTTAACCGCCCGGGCGTGGTGCGGCCGGATCGACCTCCTTGTGGCGGCGATCGGGTTGCTTTTTCGGTCTAGTTCGTCCAGTTTTCGGTGATCTCGGAATCGTTGAGACCGGTACACCTCGCTCACAAGCATGCCGCTCACGGAAAGTATCTTCACTGATTGGTAGAGTCACCGTCGGTGGTTNCGTGACCCTGGCACGTGACGGTTCGGAGCCGCGGGCGGGGCGCCGGACGATCCACCTCGGGAGCGATCCGCACGCGTACGTGGACGATCGACGGGCGGGATGGCGGGAGGAGCTGTGAAAGGTGGGACGGGCGGCGGTAACCAGCGGCCCGCGAACGGCGCACCGACGGCCTTCTCCGTCCGGACACCCGTCGCGGGTCGGCGCATCCCGCTCTGGCGGTGGCTTCTCCTCGTCGGGGCGGTCCTCGTCCTCGGCAGCGGTTTCCGGCTGGCGGAACCGGCGTTCGATGCCGTCCATGGCGCTCCCGGGGCGGACGCGACGGCCGACATCGCCGACGTCCCGCCGCCGCCCACCCCCGTGCCGACGACCGGCCGGTTCGGGCTACCTCCCGCCGTCCCCGAGCAGCCAGTGGTGGTCGTCAACAATCCGTCCCGGCTGCGCATCCCCCGGATCAGGGTGGACGCTCCGATCATTCATCTGGGTCTGAACCCGGATGGCACGCTCGGGGTGCCCAAGGCATGGGGAGATGTCGGCTGGTATGACCGCGGTCCGGCGCCTGGTGGCATCGGCCCTGCCGTGCTCGTCGGCCATTACGATTCCACCACCGGCCCGGCGGTCTTCTACCGGCTGCACGAGCTCGTGCCCGGCGACCGTATCGAGGTCGCTTCGCCGACCGGCGTGTCCACGACGTTCGTCGTCGATCGCGCGGAGAACGTGGTGAAGTCGAGGTTCCCGACGAACCGGGTCTACGGACCGGTAATCCGCCCTGAACTGCGCCTGATCACCTGCGGGGGCGCCTTCGACCGGAAGGCCAGGCACTATCTCAACAACCTGGTGGTGTACGCGCACGCCGAATCCTCGGCAGGAGCCGCGCCCGTCGTGCCGGCCCGGTCTGCGGCGAGCGTGCTTCCGCCGGATCCGTCGCGGGGGCCCGTGCCCGCGCACCCATCGCCCGGGCACCCATCGCCCGGGCAGCCGTCGCCCGGGCAGCCGCCGGCGCAGGTCGGTTCCGTCCCGAGCGTGAACCCGCCGCCCGCACCCTGACGACCCGGCCCGTTCCGCTGCCGGATCGCCGACGAGACAGCCGGCGAGATCTACGACACGTCGATGCTCGGGGCGTCGTGACGACCTGACGCGAGGTGGCGTGATCAAGCCGCCGACGGACACCCGGCGTGACGGCATCCGTACTTCTTGCCGAGTAGCGACGGTCTTCTGGTGCCGTGTTCAAGCGTTGGGGTGGGGGTGATTGCGAGCCGCCCGGGTATGTCCACTATGGTCATCAACGGCACTTCTGTTCTACCGATCCATAGGTGTCCGGATTATGAAGTGTCTGCTACATGTCATACAGATATACCTATTTTGATAGAGATACCCGTCGGACCGATGTGCCTGGTCCTGCCCCCGGTTCGGCGGCCCCTCCGAGTATGTCGGGGCAGGTGCGGGGAGCCGTGGTTCCGGGTGTGGCCGGCGGATCCGGCCGCGTTCTGGCGGTGACGGCACTGACCGGGTCGTCGGCCGCCGGGCTGGCCAGCCCGAACCCGACAGCTCCCTCGTAGGCGCACGGGAAGGACACGTCTTGCCCCGTCGTGGTATGGCCTGGCTTCCGGAGGACTGGGACCAGTTCGTCCGGAATCGTCAGCGCCCGCCGGCGCCCCACGGCTCCTCAGGCTCCGGCGCGGCTCGCCGCCGTACCACTCCTCCTCCGCGACGCGCGGTCACCATCGCCGCGTTCACCACCGGGACGATCGCGGCCTCGACCGCCGCCTTCGCGGCCACCGTCCCCGGGGGCGCCGACGGAACCTCGTCACTGGAGTCGAACTCCCTCACCCAGGAAGCCGCGCTCGTCCCGGGACACCACGCCACCGGCGGCGATGCGGCCTCGGCCCGCAGGCTCGCCCCGTTGGCCACCGCCATCGCGGACCACGACCCCGTCTTCACCAGCGTCTCGATCGCCGCGGACAAGACCTCGGTCGCGCCCAACACCCCGGTGGTGCTCACGGTGCGGGCGTTGGAATCGGACAGCGGCACCCCGCTCGCGAACCAGGACGTCCGTATCGTCGTGGTGAACGGTCCCCAGTGGCAGACCTCCACGAGGTTGCGGACCGACGCGAACGGCGCCGCGCAGATCACCGCGCGCCTGCTCTCCACGACGACGATCACCGCGGTCTTCGACGGATCGAACGCCCTGCGTCCCTCCGTGGCCGGTGCCGCCACGGTGACGATCGCGAGTCCGACGGGTCCGGGACGGTCGGGTTCGGGAGGGTCGGGTTCGGGAGGGTCGGGTTCGGGAGGGTCGGGTTCGGGAGGGTCGGGTTCCGTCATCGACCAGGCGATCCCAAAGGTCATCCCGGGTAGCTCGATCGGGGAGAAGGCCGTCTACCTCGCGTCGTTGAACAAGGGTAAGCCGTATGTCTGGGGCGCGGAGGGTCCGTACTCGTTCGACTGCTCCGGACTCGTCCAGTACGTCTTCAAACAACTCGGCCGCTCGCTGCCGCGCGTGGCCGAGGACCAGTACCGGGTCTCGATGAAGGTGCCCCAGTCCGGCAAGCAGCCCGGCGACTTGATCTTTTACGGTACTCCTGGGAATATCTACCATGTCGGCATCTATGCCGGGAATGGGTATATGTGGGCTGCCCCGCAGACCGGCGGTGTCGTGTCGCTGCGGCCCATCTACAGCTCCACCTACAAGGTCGGCCGCATCCTCTGAGCCCGGTCCCATCCGACCCGGTCCGAACGCCGGGGTACCCCGCCGGCGGATCCCTCTCCGCTCCCCGTGTCCCACGATCCGCTAGCGTCAGCGATGTCCGGCCCGTCGGCGGGGCGTTGCGGCCCCCACCGGGCCCGGACGTCCCCACTGGCGCCGAACCCGTCGGGTGGGGACCTGCGGGAGCGCCGGGTGCGGTGGGCTGCCGTTCACCGCCTTCGCGGCGCGTCGCGCCGCCCAACCGGTGGAGGAGAGACGGCCGCATGACCATGCCCACCGCCTCGGACCGGATCTGGACGGTTCCGAACGCGCTGTCCGCCCTGCGGCTGCTCGGCGTGCCGGTCTTCCTCTGGCTGGTGCTGGGTCCGAAGGCGGACGGTGCGGCGCTCGGCGTTCTCGCGTTCGCCGGAATCAGCGACTACCTGGACGGCAAGCTCGCGCGGGTGCTGAACCAGACGAGTCGCCTCGGCGTCCTGCTGGATCCCCTCGCCGACCGGTTCTACATCCTCGCCACCATCGTCGCTCTGACCCTCCGCGGGATCGTGCCGGTCTGGTTCGCGGTTCTGCTCCTTGCCCGCGACGTGGCGCTGCTGGCGCTGCCGCCGTTGCTGCGCAGGATCGGGGTCGGCGTCACGCTGCCCGTGCACTACCTGGGCAAGGCTGCGACGTTCAACCTGTTGTACGCCTTCCCTCTCCTGCTGCTGTCCGCCGGGGATTCCTGGCTGGCCACCGCGGCACGCCCGGTCGGATGGGCGTTCGCGATCTGGGGTACTGCCCTGTACTGGTGGTCTGGTCTTCTGTACTTCGTCCAGGCCGGCCAGCTCGTCCGGCGCTTCCGGGCGGACGCCCGGACCAGCGCAAGTGGGAGGTGACCGGTGAGAGCCGTCGTCATGGCCGGTGGCGAGGGCACCCGGCTGCGTCCGTTGACCGCGAACCTGCCCAAACCACTGCTCCCCGTCGTCAACCGGCCGATCATGGAGCATGTGCTGCGCCTACTCAAACGGCACGGCTTCGACGAGACGGTGGTGACCGTCCAGTTTCTGGCCTCGATGATCCGGACATACTTCGGTTCCGGTGACGAGCTCGGGATGCACCTGTCGTACGCCACCGAGACGACCCCGCTGGGCACCGCCGGCAGCGTGAAGAACGCCGAGGACGCCCTGCGGGACGAGGCGTTCCTGGTCATCAGCGGGGACGCGCTGACCGACATCGACCTCACCGACCTGGTTGCCTTCCACCGGCGTCAGGGCGCGCTCGTCACCGTCGCGCTGAAATCCGTCCCCGATCCGCTCGAGTTCGGCATCGTCATCACCGGCGAGGACGGACGGATCCAGCGCTTCCTGGAGAAGCCGACCTGGGGGCAGGTGTTCTCCGACACCGTCAACACCGGCATCTACGTGATGGAGCCCGAGGTGCTTGCCCAGGTGCCGCCCGGCGAGGCGGTGGACTGGTCCGGCGACATCTTCCCCCGGCTGGTCGAGGCGGGTGCCCCGGTGTACGGCTACGTGGCGTCCGGGTACTGGGAGGACGTCGGCACCATCGCGAGCTTCCAACGGGCCCAGGCCGACGTGCTCAACCGCCAGGTCGACGTGGAGATCGGCGGTTTCGAGGTGTCCCCCGGGGTGTGGATCGGTGAGGACGCCGAGGTCCATCCGGAGGCGATCCTCAAGGGGCCGCTCGTGGTCGGTGACTACAGCAAGGTGGAGGCCGGCGCCGAGCTGCGGGAGTTTTCCGTGCTGGGCAGCAACGTGCTGGTGAAGAGCGGCGCGTTCCTGCACCGGGCGATCGTCCAGGACAACGCGCTCATCGGCCCGCAGACGAACCTGCGCGGCTGCGTCATCGGCAAGAGCACCGACGTGCTGCGGGCGGCCAGGATCGAGGAGGGCGCCGTCGTCGGAGACGAGTGCGTCGTCCGCGAGGAGGCGTTCGTCTCCCATGACGTGAAGGTGTATCCGTTCAAGACGATCGAGGCCGGCGCGGTCGTCAACACCTCCGTCATCTGGGAGTCCCGCGGCCAGCGGACCCTGTTCGGGCCGCGCGGGGTGTCCGGCCTGGTGAACGCGGAGATCACCCCGGAGCTGGTGGTGCGCCTCGCCGGCGCCTACGCCACGACCCTGAAGAAGGGGGCCACCGTCACCACCGCGCGGGACGGTTCCCGCGCCGCCCGGGCCCTCAAGCGGGCCGTCATCAGCGCGTTGACCGCCGGCGCCATCAACGTCCGTGATCTCGAGGTGGCACCGATGCCGGTCACCCGCTTCGACGTCCGCTCGTCCAACGCCGCCGGGGGGATCATGCTGCGCACCACCCCCGGAGACCCGGAACGCATCGACATCATCTTCCTGGATGCCGACGGCGACGACCTCTCCCCGGTGGCACAGCGCAAGCTAGACCGGGTCTTCTCCCGCCAGGAGTTCCGCCGGGCCTTTCCCGGTGAGATCGGTGACCTGCGTTTCCCGGCCCGTACCATGGATCTCTACATCCAGGATCTGCTCGACCGGGTCGATACCGCCGGCGTCGCCGAGGCGGATCTCAAGATCGTCGTTGATTCCTCGGGTGGCTCGGCGTCCCTGGTGCTGCCGACACTGCTCGGCCGGCTCGGCGTTGACGTGCTCACCGTCAACGGACGCGTTGACGAGACCATCCCGCCCCGCAGCGCCCTGGAGGATCTGCGGGCCACCGACCGCCTGGGCGCCCTCGTCGCCAGCTCCGGGGCGGCCTTCGGCGTGCGGTTCGATCATGTCGGCGAGCGCGTCACGATCGTTGACGAGCGGGGGGACCTTATCGACGATGACCGGGCCCTGCTGGTGTTCCTCGACCTCGTCGCGGCGGAGAATCCCGGCGCGGAGGTAGCCCTCCCGGTGACCATCACCCGGGTAGCCGACCAGGTCACCCGCTTCCACGGGCTGACGGTACGCCGGACCTCCCTGTCGGCGGCGGCGCTGACCGGGGTCGCCCGTGACGACGGCATCGTCTTCGCCGCCGACGGGCGGGGCGGCTTCATCGTCCCCGAGTTCGCCCCCGCGATCGACGGGATCGCGGCGTTCGTGAAACTGCTGGCCCTGGTGGCACGGACCCGGCTGACACTCAGCACCATCGACGCCCGGATACCTTCGGTGGCGATCCTGCGCCGTTCAGTGCCCACCCCGTGGGCGGTCAAGGGCACCGTCATGCGTCGCGTGGTGGAGTCGGTCGACCCGGATACGGGGTATGTCATCGACACCACGGACGGGGTTCGGATCGTCGGTCCGGACGGCTCCTGGATCCTGGTGTTGCCTGACCCGAGCGAGGCGGTCACCCACCTGTGGTCGGAGGGCGCCGACATCGAGGAGGCCCACGTGCTGCTGCGGCGCTGGGTCGAGGTGGTCGAGGCGCGGTAGCCGCGGCACGCGCGGCGAGGCCTTGGTCGGCGGCGCTCGGTGTCCGGTCGGTCAGAATGCCGAATGTGCGAGAACGGACCGGATGGCCACGCCGAGGGCCGGTATGCCCCGGGGCCGCCGGCCCTTCGGATCCCTGCGGCGTCTCCGGGCGGCCCCGTCGCCCCTGGCAGCGTCCCCTCGCCTTGGCCCTCGTCCTCGGCCTGCTCGGCCTGGTGATCGCGACCGGGGCCCGGCGTGCCGCGACGACGGCCGGGGAACGTGCGGAGCTCGTCGCGGCCCTGCGCGCGAAGATACATGAGCGATCCGCCGTGACCACTGCGGCCGCGACCCGGGTCGGCGAGCTGCGCCTGCGGGTGAAGACGGCGCGGGAACAGCGCGCCCGGGCCGAGCGTGAGCTGGCCTGGGCCACGGCGGCGCTGTCGGATCTCGGGCCGGCGGCAGGCTGGTCCCCCGTGCGTGGACCGGGTGCCCGGATCGAGCTCGCGGACCGGACCGCCCCCGGGCCGTCGGCACCGTCGGCACCGTCGGCACCTCGTGCGTCAACGGCACCCACCCCGCTGCGCCCGTTGACCGGGCTCGCCGGTCCCCACCCCGCACCGGCGTCCGGCTGGACCCGGATTCAAGATCGAGATCTTGCCGATCTCGTCAACGTGCTGTGGATCTCGGGTGCCGAGGCTGTCGCGGTCAACGGCGTCCGCCTGACGGCTCTCAGCGCTATCCGGGCGGCCGGTGATCTCATTCTCGTCGGATTCGTACCGATGATCGCGCCGTACACCGTCGAAGCGGTGGGTGATCCGGACGATCTCGTGCGGCGTCTCGAGGAGTCCGCCGTGATCGACCGGCTGCGGCATCGTCCCGACTCACCGGTGACCTCCCTGTCGGTCGTCACCGTCAGAAACCTGACCCTGCCCGCGGCCGATCCCCAGGTGCTGCGGCATGCTCGACGGAGCGAATCATGATCGCCGTGGTAGCCCTTGCCCTGGGCGTGACGGCCGGCCTGGTGCTGGGCCCGACCGTCCCCGACTGGATGGATCCCTACCTCCCAGTCGCCGTGGTGGCCGCGGTGGACGCTGCTCTCGGCGGCGCGCGGGCCGTCGCGGAGAGGGTGTTCGACGACCGGGTGTTCATCGTCTCGTTCGTCTTCGACGTCGCGATCGCCGTCCTGATGGTGCTGCTCGGCGACCTGATCGGGTTCGGCGGCGCGTTGTCCACCGCGGTGGTCGTGGTGCTGGGCATCCGCATCTTCACCACCGCGACCGCGTTGCGCCAACATCTGATCAAGGTCTGACGATGGCGGTGACATCGACAGGCGACCCTTCGGAATCCGGGCCCGGACGGAAGTCCGCATCCGATCCGAAGCCCGATCCGGTGCCGGTCTCCGATGCGCCGGTCTCCGATGCGCCGTCGGACCCGCCCACGTCGCCCGTCGTGGTCCCTGTCGCGTCGGAGCCGACACCGAGCCCGGTTCCGGGGCACGTCCGGCCGGGTCGTGCCCGGACGCGGCGTGCCCTGAGTCTGGTCCTGCTCGCCGGTCTCGGTTTCGCCGCGGTCGCCGCGACCCGGTCCGCGCAGCCGTCCTTCGGACTCGCCACCGCGCGGCCGGACGAGCTCGCCGCGACCCTCGGTGCGATCGGCGCCGTCGACCGGTCCCTGGCAGCCCGGGAGCAGCAGCTCCGCCGGGAGGCGGAACCGATGATGCCGCCCGTGCCGACGTCGGTGCCGGCCCCGGCGGCCGGGCCGGACGAGGTGCGTCGCGAGGCCGACCGGCTGGCGATCCTCACCGGCATGGTGCCGGTCACCGGATCGGGGCTCGAGCTGACGATCCAGGACCCTCACCGCGCGGTCGACGCCTCGATCCTCGTCGACGCCCTGCAGGAGCTACGGGACGCGGGCGCCGAGGCGATCGAGATCGCCGGGGTCCGAGCGGTCGTCTCGACCTACGTGGCCGACGAGCCCGGGCGGGGGTTGGTGGTCGACGGCACGTCGATCGCGCCGCCGTACGTGCTGCGGGTGGTGGGCGACGCCCACACGCTGGACCAGGCGATGCGGATCCCCGGCGGGGTGCTCGATACGGTAGCGGCACGGGACGGGGCGCAGGCGACCGTTCGGACCTCCGAGCACATCGAGATCCGTGCGCTGCGACCCGCTCCGAGTCCTCGCTACGCCCGTCCGGCCGGATAGGAGACCCCCTGTCCCCGGGCCAGCCGAGGAACGTGGTTCCTGGTGGAGTTCACGGCGCGGCGCGGCACGGTATGGCGTCGGGCCGGGCGGCGCAGAGCGGTCCGCGCAGTGGTCAGAGCAAGGGGAGGCGATCTCCGGTGTACCCGGACGACCTGAAGTACACCCGTGAGCACGAATGGATCCGGCTCGACGGGAGCACGGCACGGGTCGGCATCACGTCCTACGCGCAGGAGGCGCTGGGCGACATCGTCTTTGTCTCTCTGCCCGACCTCGGCTCCGCGGTCCAGGCCGGTGAGTCCTTCGGAGAGGTCGAGTCGACCAAGAGCGTGTCCGAGATCTACGCGCCGATCGCCGGAGAGGTGACGGCGCGCAACGAGGCACTTGCCGGTGCGCCGGAACTGATCAACTCTGATCCCTATGGGGAAGGCTGGCTCGTCGAGCTCACGGTCGCGGATGTCGTCGACGTCACCGGCCTACTGACCGCCGAAGAGTACGCGGAGCACGTGAAGGAAAACTGAGAGTATCTGGTTGGTGCTTCTGGTGGGTGGTGGGCCACGCCACGCCGAACAACACGGGTCGCACTCTTTTCACGACCGTGCCCGCGATGCACTAGCCTCGGAGTGCACCGGGGCACGATCGTGGACGGCCCGACCGTCGCCATGTGATCATCCTGGTGATGGGGGTGGGCTGCGGACGTCTGGCTACCACCATCGCAGTGTTGGCAGAGACGTTCCCGCCGCCCGTCCGGTGGCGGCCGAAGCGGCTGGGGTACCCCGCCCGTGCGGGATCCCGGCAGGAAGCGGACGCGACTGTGTTCTGCACGAGGTGCGGACAGCAGAACCCGTCCGACGCGCTGTATTGCGCGCGGTGCGGGTCTCCTCTGGTACGTCCGGGTGAGCCCGTGGCGCCGGAGAGACCCGCGGAGCAGACGTCAACGCTGAACCTGGCGGCCGCGCTGTCCGGCATCGAGGGCGATCACGTCGACGAGTCGACCGAGCGGGACGCCGTGGCCGCCGTTGACGCGCTACCTCCCGGCTCGGCGTTGCTCGTCGTCAAGAGGGGGCCGAATGCGGGGAGTCGTTTTCTGCTGGACGCCGACATGACGACCGTCGGCCGCCATCCCGAGAGCGATATCTTCCTCGACGATGTGACCGTCTCCCGTCGGCATGCGGAGTTCCATCGCTCGCCGTACACCAAGGGCTTCTCGGTTCGCGACGTCGGGAGCCTGAACGGTACCTACCTCAACCGCGAGCGGATCGACTCGGCTGAGCTCACCAGCGGCGACGAGGTACAGATCGGCAAGTTCCGACTGGTGTTCCTGACTGGCGCGAGCTACGGGGGGTCAGCGGCACGGTGACGAGGAAGGACCCACGGTGAGCGGCGGCCTCGCCGCGGCATCGTCGGCCCCGCGTTCGGGCGCAACGCGCTCGGACCAGGCCGGACAGAACGCGAAGGTGCTCAACATCGGCCAGGTTCTCGACCGTCTGCGGGCGGACTTCGCCGACATCACCCTGTCGAAGATCNGCTATCTCGAGGCGGAGGGACTCGTCGAACCCGCCCGTACCAGCGCGAACTACCGCAAGTACTCGGTCGACGACGTCGCCCGGCTCCGTTACGTCCTGCACGCGCAGCGGGAGCGCTTTCTTCCGCTGCGCGTGATCAAGGAGGAGCTGGCGTCGCTCGACCGCGGTGAGACCCCGGTGCATCGGCCTGGACCCCGCGCGCTGCCCCCGCATCCGGCCCCTACCGGCCTGGACGCGTTCCTCGGGGCGGAAAGGGTCAGAATGTCGCGCCGGGAGCTTCTCGCCGCCGCGGGGCTCGGCGACGAGGCCCTGACCGAGCTGGAACAGCACGGCCTGGTGGGTCCGATCGCCGGCGGCGGGTACTACGATTCCGACGCCCTGCTCGTCGCGCGGACCGTGGCGCTGCTGGCCGGCCACGGCGTGCAGCCCCGGCATCTGCGGGCCGCCCGTACGGTGGCCGACCGTGAGGCTGGTCTCATCGAGGCCGCCGTCGCCCCGTTGCGGGGCCAGCGCGGTGGTGAGGGCTCGGGACGGCACGCCGAGACCGCCGATGAGCTGGCGGCGTTGCTGGTCCGCTTGCACGCGGCCCTGTTGCGCTCCCGGCTGGCGGCGGGACGATCGAGTTGAGACCAAGGTGAGGAGGCTGTCGGGGCTGCGCTCGGAGTGCCTTGCCGGACAGCCGAACCGGTGGGCGCGCTGACGCCGGACGGAAGCGGGGATACTGTCTCCCCTGTGGGGTTTTCTGGCTCCGGTCACAACATCCCGCCCCGCCCCACCTGCGAGGAGGTAGATCGGTGCATCGGCTGGACATCGTCGGCGTGCGAGTCGAGCTTCCGTCGAAGCAGCCGATCGTCCTGCTCAAGGAGGTGGGCGGTGAGCGGTATCTGCCTATCTGGATCGGTGCTGTCGAGGCGACGGCGATTGCCTTCGCCCAGGAGGGCATCACGACGGCTCGACCTATGACCCATGACCTGATGCGGGACGTGTTGCGTGCGCTGCAGACGGACCTGACCCGGGTGACCATCACCGACCTCCAGGACGGCGTCTTCTTCGCCACGCTCGTGTTCGGCAACGGGGTGGAGGTCTCCGCCCGGCCGTCCGACGCGATCGCGTTGGCGATGCGGATGGGAGCGCCGGTCTACGGGGTCGAGGCGGTCCTGGCCGAGGCCGGGATCACCGTTCCCGAGGAACAGGAACAAGAACAGGAGAGCGAGCTGGAGAAGTTCCGGGAGTTCCTTGACACGATCTCCCCGGAGGATTTCAACACCCCCGGCTCCTGAGGGTTCCCGGCTCCCGAGGCTTCCCAGCCCTTGGCGTGCCCGCCTGGGAGCAGGTCGGCCGCTGAGACTGTCAGCGAGCCGTGGCCGAGGTCGGCTGTGATCCACTGTGATCCACAGTGCGGGCAGTATCGGGGCGAGCTTCCGATTTGACCGATCTGTTGAATGACGTCCGCTGGACTCCAGACACGCCGGCTTAGATCATTGAAGGAACCGCGCGTCGCTCCTACGGTCGGGAGAGCCCGACCGTAGAGTTCGTGCCCCTGCCCGCGGTAGACGTGGCGGAACGGGCTCTCTCCGGCTCTGACCTTGCCGGGCCGTGGCAACGGCGTGATGTGCTCTGCCCGGTTCCGTGCCGACGGGTGGACGGGCGGTCCCGGATTACGGGCACAGGGGTGCCACGCCGCGGCCTCGCCGGCCGTCGGTGGTCGGGGAGTCGTGCGGTCGAGGTGATCGTGGCAGGCCGCACGACAGTGGAAACGGTTCGATCGGGCCGGGTGTCCGGGATGGCGGCGTCGGGTGACGTCGGCGGTCGGGACGGATCCGGAACGGTCCAGAGGATGGGGCTGGCATGGCGGCGAAGTGCGTACAGCGATGATCGAACAGGGCCAGCTCTTTCCGGATGAGATTCCCGAACCGCCGGGGGACGACGTCGGGTACCGGGGGCCGACGGCCTGCGCCGCGGCGGGCATCACCTACCGCCAGCTCGACTACTGGGCTCGGACCGCTCTGGTCGTCCCCAGCGTCCGCGACGCGTCCGGTTCCGGCAGCCAACGGCTGTACTCCTTTCGTGACGTCCTGGTGCTGCGCGTGGTCCGCAAGCTGCTTGAGGCCGGTGTGTCGCTGCAGAACATCCGGGTGGCGGTGGAACATCTGCGTACCCGCGGCGTGGACGACCTGGCGCAGCTCACCCTGATCAGCGACGGCTCCACCGTGTACGAGTGCACCTCGGACGATCAGGTGATCGATCTTGTCCGGGGTGGACAGGGCGTGTTCGCCATCGCCGTCGGCCGAGCCCTGCGCGACATGCGTGGCCAGCTGGCCGAACTGCCCTGCGAGCGGCCTGGTCATCCGCCGGCGACCCATCCCGGCGACGAGCTGGCCAGTCGTCGGATCCGGCGGAGCTCGGCCTAGCCCCCCGCCCTTATTCGGTTCCGAACTGTCGGTGGTTCGTCGTACGGTCCGCCTCGTGACAGACAACCCGACGGTCCTCACCGAGGGCCTGCAGAAGAGCTACGGCGGCAAACGAGCGCTGGTGGGCCTGGACCTGCGGGTCGATGCCGGCACCGTGCACGGTGTGCTGGGGCCCAACGGAGCCGGCAAGACGACGGCGGTACGCATCCTGTCGACCCTGCTGCGCCCGGACGGCGGCCAGGCCNGGGTCCTCGGTCTGGACGTCGTCCGGCAGGCGGACGCGCTGCGTGCCCGGATCGGTCTGACCGGCCAGTACGCGGCGGTCGACGAGCGGCTCACCGGCCTGGAGAACCTGGAGATGTTCGGGCGGCTCTACCGTCTGCGCAGCCGCGTCGCGCGGGCCCGCGCGGTCGAGCTGCTCGAGCGGTTCGAGCTCGCCGAGTCGGCCGGTCGGCAGGCGCGTACCTACTCGGGCGGGATGCGGCGGCGGCTCGATCTCGCGGCCAGTCTGATCATCAACCCGGCGGTGCTGTTCCTCGACGAGCCGACCACCGGACTGGATCCCCGCAGCCGCTCGGCGATGTGGAGGGTGATCGCCGATCTGGTGCGGGACGGCACGACGGTCCTGCTCACGACGCAGTACCTGGAGGAGGCCGACCGGCTGGCCCACCGGATCTCGGTGGTCGACGGCGGCCGGGTCATCGCGCGGGGTACCCCGAACGAGCTGAAGTCGCAGGTCGGTGGCGACCGGCTGGACATCGTCGTCGGTGGTGACGCCGCCGAGGATGTCCAGGCCGCCCGGGCGGTGCTCGCCCGGTTCGGATCCGGCGCGGCGACGGCCGACGGGGAGACGCGTCGGGTCAGTGTGCCGGTACCGGGCGCGAGCGTGCTGTCCGATGTGGTCCGGGGTCTCGACGAGCTGGGGGTGCCGATTTCCGACGTCGCCCTGCACCGGCCGTCGCTGGACGACGTCTTCCTCGCCATGACCGGGCGCGCTTCGGCCGGCAGCGAGACGCCGCCCGCACGTGCGGGCGGCGACGGCCGTGGCGACACCGGCAACCCTGATGACCGGGATGACCGGGATGACCGGGATGACCGGGATGACCGGGACGACCGGGATGACAAGGACGACCGGGATGACAAGGATGACAAGGATGACAAGGACATGGTGACCATATGAGCACCATCGAGCTGACTCCGGCGGGGCGCGGGCGGCTGTCGTGGGCCGTCGCTGACGCGTGGGTGATGTGCCGGCGCAATCTGATCCAGACCTGGCGGATACCCGAGCTCGTCATCTTCGCGACCATCCAGCCGGTCATGTTCGTCCTGCTGTTCACCTACGTCTTCGGTGGCGCGATCAACGTGGGTGACGGGGTCAAGTACGTGGACTACCTGATGCCGGGCATCTTCCTACAGACGGTGATCTTCGGGTCGATGTTGACCGGCGTGGGGCTGGCGGAGGACCGTCAGCGGGGCCTGATCGACCGGTTCCGTTCCCTTCCCATGAGCCGGTCGGCGCTGCTCACCGGCCGTACCCTGGCCGATCTCGCCCGCAACGTCTTCATCGTCGTGGTGATGCTTCTGGTAGGTCTGGCCGTGGGATTCCGGTTCGGGGAGACCACGGTGCCGGCGGCGCTGGCCGGGTTCGGGCTGATGCTGTTGTTCTCGTACGCCTTCTCCTGGCTGTCCGCCGTCATCGGGCTGTCGGTGAGTAGCGCGGAGGCGGCGCAGTCGGCGGGATTCATCTGGATTTTCCCGCTGGTCTTCGCCAGCTCGGCCTTCGCCCGGGTGGAGACCATGCCGGGCTGGCTGCAGGCGTTCGCCCGGCATCAGCCGGTGACGGTGACCGTCGACGCCGTGCGGGCGTTGTTCCTCGGCGGTCCGGTCGTCTCCGTCCTCCTGCAGTCCCTCGCCTGGTGTCTGGGTCTGTTGGTGGTGTTCGGGCCGTTCGCCGCGCGCGTGTACCGGCGGTCGGCCTCGCGCTGACCGGCGGGCCCGACCGCCGGACGCGGGCCGTACCCGACATCGCCGAGGCGCGGCTCATGGTCAGGTGCGGCCCTCGGTCTCCTGGGCGTTGCCCAGCGTCGCCTCGTAGGCGAGCCATTCGGCCCGCAGGACCGGCCAGCCGTCGGCGCGCAGCAGGTCCACCACGGCGGGGTCGTCGTCGACCACGACGGCGACCCGACGGCCGGCGCCGAGCTCGCGAAGTTCGGCGCGTTTGAACACCCGAGCCGGCCGACGGTCGGCGTCCGGACGCATCCGCAGCTCACCCGGCGGCAGATCCTGCTCGGTCAGCCAGCGCCGCGTCGCCTCTCTGGAACGCTCCGGCCGGCCGGTCAGCCATACCACCTCGTGGTCTCGGGCCAGCTTGCGGGCCAGTTCCACCCCTTCGGCCAGGGGGGGATCGGCGGGCGCCGCCGCGAAGAACGCCTCCCAGTCGCTGGGACTGGCGCGCAGGAAGCGCAATCGGTGTCGGACGTCGGCCACCACCCCGTCGACGTCGATGACGGCGAGCGGTCGCTGTTTCGCCGCCGTACCTGCCGTACCTGCCGTACCTGCCGGACCCGCCGTCTCCGTGCGGCCCGCCGTGTCAGCCGTGTCAGCCGCGTCCGTCACCGACGTTCCCTTTCCACCTGCTCATCGCCGACCTTCGCCCCTTCGATCGGTGCGCTGGCTTACCTGACCGGGACGGTTGCCCCGACGGATCATTGAACACGCGCGGCGCCGTTGGTTTGGTGCCGGTCGGGGGTGGCCCGCTCGGGTGGTCCCGGCGTCGCCGTCGTCCGGAACGGCCAGGCGGCGGGTGGTTGTACCGATAACGTCGCCGATGTCGTCGCATGCTTTCGTCCGGCGATGTCCCTGTGTCCAGACCGTCGCGCCGGCAGGCCAGTTCGGCCGGTCGGCGCGTTCTGGGATGTTTGCTCCGTCGGACGTGTCATGGTCGTCGGGGGGCTCGACGCCGAGCACGGCAACACACAGTGTGGGGAGGTCGACGTGTCGGGTACCCGGCGGGCGCGCACGCTCGTGGCCGGCATCCAGTCCTCGCTGGGGGCGGCACTGGCGCTCGCCGACCGGCTGGATGAGCAGGCGGACCGGATCGAGACCGAGGTGGGCTCCGGTGCTTCCGGGAAGGCCGGTGCCTCGGGGAAGGTCGGTGGCCCCGGTGAGTCCGGCGCGGGGCGGCTCGACGTCGCCGGGGAGCTCGCCCGGGCCGCCGTGATCGCCCGTTCCCGGGCGCGTGGATTCGCCGGCGCGTCCTGGGCGGCGCCCGACTGGCGGCACGGCCCCTTCGGCGTCGCCCCGGTCGGCGACCGGGCTCGTTTCCGGCCCGCTCTGTGGCAGGTCGGTCAGGTCATCGTGCCGCCCGACGATCCCACGGCGCAGCACCGGACGGTGCCACTGGCCATCCCGCTGCTGGACGGCCTGAACCTGCGGATCGAGACGACCCGGTCCAGCCGGCCCGCCGCGGTCGACCTCGTGCGTGGCCTGCTGACCCGCGTCCTCGCCGCGGCGCCGGCCGGGTGGGTCCGACTCGTCGTCTACGATCCCCACGAGTTCGGTGCCGGGCTCGCCGGCTTTGCGCCGCTGCGTGCCGCCGGTGTGGCCACCCCCACGCTCACGACGCGGGCCCGGCTCGAGGAGGTCCTCGCGGAGCTGTCGGCGGAGGTGGGAAGAATCACCGTGGACCGGCTCGGTGGCCGGTTCGACTCGTTGCGGGAGCGGGAGGAGGCCGGGCTTCCGCGTTCGGAGCCCTGGCGCGTCCTGGTGCTGCTTGGTGAGCCCCGGCTGCACGACGAGGGCGCGCGGGCGCTCGCCGCCATCGCGGCCCAGGGCCCGTCCTGCGGGGNGGNGGTGATCTCCATCGTGGAGGTCCGGCCGTCCGGCGTGGAGCCGGTCCTGGGCGGCTCGCGAGACGATCCCGATGCGGTGACGCCGCTGGATCCCGACGTCGGCGGTCTGGGAGCCGACGAGGACGAGGACTCGGTGACGGAACCCCTGCCGAGGTCGGTGGTGTTCACCGCGGTCGAGCTCCTCGCCGATCGGCCGGGATGGCGCGGGGCCGCCGCGGGAGGCTGGCGCACGTCGCTGACCGGTCTGCTGCGGGTCGAGCTGGACCCGCCGCCGCACTCCATGCTGGTCGCAGCGGTCGCGGCTCAGGTCGCCGCGGCGGCCACCCGGGAGGCCGCCCGCCCGCCCGCCATCAGCGACATGCTGCCCCGCGGCCTGTGGGAGTTCGACAGCGCAGCCGGGGTGGGTGTCGAGGTGGCGCAGGGCCCCGACGGGCCGGTGGGGTTCACCTTCGACGACGACACCGTGCACGCCCTCGTCGGCGGCCAGGCCGGGTCGGGCAAGTCGACGTTGCTCCTCGACGTGATCTACGGGATCGCCGCGCGTTACGGGCCCGACCAGGTCCGCTTCCATCTGCTCGACTTCAAGGAGGGGCTGGAGTTCGCCCAGTTTGCCGCCGGTCCGACGGACCCGTTCTACCTGCCGCACGCCGACACCGTCGGCATCGAGAGCGACCGCGAGTTCGGCGTCGCGGTGCTGCGGGCGGTCCGTGAACAGATGCGCCGCCGCGCCGTGGCGATGCGCGCGGTCGGCGCCCGCGACCTGCGAGGCCTGCGGGCGGCCGACCGGAGCTCGGCCTGGCCGCGGATCATCGTCGTGGTCGACGAGTTCCAGGTGATGCTCACCCCGATGGACTCGGTGGCGCGGGAGGCCGTCGCGCACCTGGAGGTCCTGGCCCGCCAGGGCCGCGCCTACGGGGTCCATCTGCTGCTCGCCAGCCAGACGCTGTCCGGTATCGACGCGCTCGATGCCACCGCCGGGAAGCGTGGTTCGATCTTCGGGCAGTTCGCGTTGCGCGTGGCGCTGCGTACCTCGATCTCGGAGTCACGGGTCCTGCTGTCCACGGCGAACGANGCTGCCGGCGCGCTCTCGGGCGTCGGGGAGGCTATCGTCAACCGGCGCAACGGCCATCCTGCGGGCAACGAACTCGTCCGGGTCGCCTTCCCGGATCCGGCGGCGATAGGCGTGCTGCGTGGGCGGCTGGCGGCCACGACCGCGCGCAGTGTGCCGAATGCGAGGCCCCCGCGGGTCTTTGCTGGTCACGCCCCCGCGGTTCTTGACGACAACCCGATCTACCAGGCGTTGGACGGGCGTCCGGCGCCGACGGCCGTCGAGGCGGTTGCGGCCGAAGCGATCATCGGCGACGGTGGCGAAACCGGTCCGAGCCTGCTGGCGGGCGATGCGTCGCCGGGGCGTGCTTGCGGTTCCGGGAGCGGCTCAGGGGACGGTGCCGAGAACGATGTCGATCCCCTCGCGCTGGTTGGCGTGCCCCTGGACCTCGCGCCGCCCGCGGTCGGGGTACGGCTCGCCGCGCTGCCCGGCCGGCATCTCGCCGTGCTCGGTCCGCTGCGTCGGGAGGCGGTCGGCATCCTGCAGGCGGCGGCGGCCAGCGTCGCCGCGCAGGTCCCGGCCGGTGGACTGGTGGTCGAGATCATCGTCGCGGAGCCGATGGCGCTCGCCGCCGCGGAGGTGCTCGCGGCGCGCGTGCGCCGGGCCGGGCATCCCGTTCGGGTCGCCGATGTCACCGGCCTGCGGTCGGTGCTGGCCGGTGCCGCCGACGAGACCCGTGTCCGGGAGGAGTCCGCACTCACCGGCAGCGTGGGCCCGGTCGCGCCGCCGCTGCGGCTCGTCGTCGTCTTTGCGATGGACGCTGGCCGGGCCGGGCTGGAGGCGCGTGACCCGGTGACCCGTCGCACCGGACTGGACGACCTGCGCACGCTCACCCGCCGGGGACCGGCGCAGCGCGTGCACCTGCTGGGCTGGTGGCGGGGAGTGTCCCGGCTGGCCGAGGACCTCGGTCCGGGTAACCGGGACGACATCGCCGCGTGGGTGGCGGCCGGGGTACCCGGCAGCGACCTGTTCGTCCTGGCCGGACACCGGTCGGTGACCGGTGGGACCATGCCGAATCGGGCGGTCCTGTTCGACCGGCACGTCCAGGCCGAACCGCGCACCGTGGTGCCGTTCGCGCCGTTGGATCAGGGGTAGTCCGATGCGGACCGACGACGGGGCGGGAAGCGACGGCGACGTGGCGGCTGTCGGCGACGTGGCGGCTGTCGGCGACGTGGCGGCTGTCGGCGACGTGGGGATCGACGGCCGAGCAGGCGCCGGGAGAGGACGGAACGGGATCGTGGCTGGATCTGTGCCGGTGGATGCGTCCGATCTCGCCGACCTGTTCGGCGACGCGGGCCTTGGCGACGCGGGCCTTGGCGACGCGGGCCTTGGCGACCCGGATCTTGACGATCCGGCCAAGGCGGCGATGCAGTACCGGCGCCTGCTCGGTGCGTCCGACGAGGCCCGGGCCCGGGCCGGCCGCGACGCCCGCGACCGACGGCAGGACGGCCGGGCGGCCGCGCGTCGGCACCGGGACGCCGCCCAGGACATCCGGGCCAGGGTCCGCAGTGTCTGGGACCAGGTCGCCGAGCCCCTCGCCCAGTATGGGCTCACCGAGCTCGACCAGCTGCGCTCGGCGGCCGGCGACGCCTCGGCCGAAGCGGCTGCCGCCGTCCCGCGGGTCGGCCTGGCGAAGAAGGGGACGGCGGATCGCGGCCTCTACCGCGACGGGGGCGGGTACGTCCCGGCCGAACCGGGCGATCGGCGGGGNCGNTCATTNGNACAGGCCGGNCGGGNGGNCGACCGCACGGGACGGGGGCTCGCGCGGCAGCGGCACCGGTCGGATGGCCTGCCGCTGGGGGCGGGCCGGGCTGCGCGGGATGGCCGCGCCGGCGGCCCGCACGAGCCGTCCGCCGCGCAGGTGGACCCGCGGACCGCGCCGCGCCAGGCATACGAGCTCTGCCTGGACGCGATGAGCAAGGCCGCCGAGCTGCGGGCCGTCTCCAAGGGCACCGGCCCGGCGTCGGCCGGGCTGCTGACCGCCCTCGCCTGCCTGCTCATCCTCGGGATCGTCGGACTTCTGCGGGCCTTCGTCGCCGCGCCCGCGCTGCCATGCCTGGTCGGGTCGACAGTGGCCGCCGCCGTTCTGGTCGCCCTCGGGGCCGGCGGCGAGGATGGGGCGAAGGCGGTGTTGCGGGCGGGCACCCTGGGCGCGGGCACGGCCGCGGTGATGGTGCTGGCTACGTTCCGGCTCGCCCCGATGGAACCGGTCGGGGTGATCGCGTCGCTGGCCGCGCTCGCGGTGGCGGTCCGCTTCGGTCTCGGCCTCGGCGGCGGGCAGGCTTCGGCCGGCGCATCGAAGAGCGGTGGTTCCAGGAGCGGTGGTTCCAGGAAGGGATGAGGACGGGTGTCAGGCACGATCGCCGACGTCAAGGCGCAGCTCGACGAGGCGTTCCGGCGCACCGAGGAGGTGGCCGGGCAGTTGGAGGGCGCGCTGAGCATGATCGAGGAGGCGCAGGCGATGGTGATCGCGGCGACCGACGGCAGTGAGCACCGTGCGGTCGAACAGTTGACCAGCGCGCTGGTGGAGACACGCGACACATTGCAGACGTCGCTGGCGTCGTTGGGATCGGCCGTGCAGGAGGTTCGGGACTACCGGGACGGTCTGTAGACGGCTGGGGTGAGGCACGGCACGCCTCCCGACGTGGGACGGGATCTCCCCGTTGCGGCTTGCCGGGGCATCTGATTACAGGAGGACACCTTTCGGGTGAGAGCAGTAACCAGATGAAGGTCTGGGTAACAACGTCCTAGCCGCGTTGCAACGCGGTGCATCCGAAAGCCGGGCTTACTACAGTCCGGATTGTCCCCGTGCGCTCGGGCGCTCGGGTTCAGCGGTGCCGGACGCCGAGTACCGCCCGTGACCAGGAGGCCGCATCCGCCGTGTCGGACTTCAACCCGCTCGACCTGTCGCTCGACCTGCCGCTCGTGCTGCTGTCCAATCGCGGTCCGGTCAGGTTCGACCGGGACGCCACCGGTCGTACCGTCACCAGGGGGGCGGGCGGCCTCGTCTCGGCCCTGTCCGGACTCGCCGAGCATCTCGACGACGCGGTGTGGGTGTGCGGCGCAGCCAGCGAGGAGGACGTCGCCGTCGCCGGGGAGAGCGCCGGGAGCTCCATCCTCGTCCAGACCTATCCCTCGCCCCGGCTCGTGGAGGGCGACCCGGACGGCCCCGCCATCCGGGTCCGGCTCGTCGTTACCGATCCGACCGCCTACGCCGACTTCTACAGCGTGTGGTCCAACCCGGTCCTGTGGTTCATCCAGCACGGCCTCTACGGCCGGTCGCTGTCACCGGTGTTCACCCGGGCCGAGCACGACGCCTTCGAGAACGGCTACGCGGCGGTCAACCGGGCCTACGCCGACGCGGTGGTTGACGAGGTGCGCGCGCGGGGTGGCAAGGCGCTTGTCCTGCTGCAGGACTACCACTTCTACCTCGTGGCTGACTGGGTGCGGGAGCAGTGCCCGGATGCGGTGCTCACGCATTTCATCCACATTCCCTGGCCGGGGCCGGACGAGTGGCGCATCCTGCCCGCCGACATCCGGGAGCGACTACTGCGCGGGCTGCTCGGTAGTGATGTGGTCGGTTTCCATACCCGGCGCTACGCCCGCAACTTCGTCCTGTGCGCCCAGGAGCTGCTCGGCCTGCCGATCGACCTGGAGCAGCTGACGGTGACGGTGGCGGATCGGGTGGTCCGCGCCCGGTACCACCCGATCTCGGTCGACCCGGCGGCGCTGGACGCTACGCAGGCCTCTGAGGAGGTGGCGGCGCATGTGGCGATGCTGCGCTACATCTTCCTCGACGATGACCGTCAGCTCATCCTGCGGGTGGACCGCACCGACCCCAGCAAGAACGTCGTGCGTGGCTTTCTGGCCTTCGGCACCCTACTCGATCAGCATCCGGAGCTGGTGGGCAAGGTCAGCTTCCTGGCGCTGCTGCAGCCCAGCCGCACCGACGTGCCGGAGTACGCCGACTACATCGCCCTGATCGGCGCGGTCGTCGCGGAGATCAACGCCCGGCATACCAAGGAGGGGCGCCAGCCGATCGACCTGCGGATGGTCGAGGACTTCCCGCTCGCCGTGGCGGCCTACTCCATCTGTGACGTTCTGATCGTCAACGCGATCGCCGACGGGATGAACCTGGTCGCGAAGGAGGTCGCGGTCGTCAACCGGCGTGGCGGCGTGCTGGCGCTGTCGGAGATGGCCGGGGCGCACGAGGAGCTGGGCGAGTTCGCCGTTACCCTGCACCCCTTCGACGTGCAGCAGATGGCCGACGCCCTGTACACCGCGCTGACGATGCCGATGGAGGAGCGCCATCGTCGGCTCGCCGCGGCCGCCAGACAGGTCCGCACCCACGACGTGCGGCGCTGGCTCGACGACCAGTTGGTGGACTTGCGGCGGGTCGCCGGNTTNGGGNGACCGGGCTCCCGGCGCGGGNAGGGNATGGCAAGATCGGGCAGAATGGCGAGATTGGGCAAAGGTACATCGCCATCCGGGATCGGACATGCCGATCGCGGGTAGTCTCGCACCGGAAAACGATGTGCATCGGGTCGCCGGGCGGCCCCGATGAGGACGAACGGGAGTGGACGTGGCTAGTGAGACCGGTCACCACAAGGCCAACACGGGTTCGTGGGCCGCGGTACTTCTGATCATCGTAGGCTTTGTTGTCGGGACGTTCGCCCTCCCGCTCGCCTCGGTGCCGTTGTGGATCGCGGCTGGNGCACTGCTGGNCGTTGGCGGCGTCTTCGCCCTCGCATCCAAGATCATGGAGCAGGCCTACTGAGTGCAGTGCCGATCTGGTTCACGAGGCCTGGCGCGGCACCTACCAGTTCATCGGGCTGCCGCGCCGCGGCGCTCGGCCGCCGGCCGAGCTCAGGCCGGCGGCGTTCCCGACTCAGGCCGGCGGGCCGGGTTTCGGGGCCCCTGCCGGTCCGACGGCCTCCCGCAGGCCCCGCGGCGTGACGAAGGAGACGAGCCGGGCCGAGTCCTGACCCAGCTCCGCCCAGCGCGTAACGGTCAGATCCTGGATGGCGAGTGCCGCCGTCGGAAACGTGGAGATCCGGTATCGCTCGGCCGGGGGCAGCAGGGCCACGGCCAGCGTGTGGATACCGGGATTGTGCCCGACGAGCATCACGCTGGGCACTCCGTCGTCGATCTCACGCAGCCGGTCCAGCAGGTCCTGCGCCTCGGCCAGATAGAGCCGGTCCTCGGTCAGGACCGGGACGTTCGGGGGGAGCNCATCCGCGAGGCCCTCGACGGTCTGCCGGGTCCGCAGCGCGGAGGAGCACAGAATGAGGTCGGGCGCGAGCTTGTTGTCCGTGAGGTAGCGCGAGATGAGCTCGCAGCCCCGCCGGCCCGATCCGGACAGCGGTCGATCGGCGTCGTGGATTGACCCTTCGGCCCAGTCCGACTTTGCGTGCCGCAGCAGAAGAAGGCGCCGCCGTGGTTTCACGAGCGAACTCTCCGCCGTACGGGGAGGAAATCGACGGCGCGACGTCCGTCGCGTTCCAGCCGGAATTGCCGTTCCAGCCGGAGTTGCCGGGAATCCGTACCTGGCGTGGCGGGCGCGGAACGGCGAGCAGGACCCTGCAGGGCTGGTTCGATATAAAGTATGATATTCAGGGAAAAGAATTTTCCGGCGAATTTCCCAGGGTCTATCTGTGGCAGCACGGCCCGGGGTTTCTTGCCGCCACCGCCCGGATCGTCGAATCCGGCCTCGCCGGGAGCCATACCCGTGCCCACCGCGCCCTCCCGCGTCCGGTCCCCGCGCCGCCGCGCCGCACGCCCCGCGGCGTGAGGTGATGACATGCAGACTGCCCAGGATGGGCCGGGTCCGTCAATGAGGTATGGCCCGACCGGATAGCGAGGGCGTCGCGGCCGAGCCGTCTGGAACCATGATCCTGATCATCGCCGCCGATATCCGGGCAGATCGGCCGGCGTGAGGAGCCACCGCGTGACCAGGGGGCGATCACCGCTGCGGGACGCGCCCGGGGTCACCGGGCGCGGTCCGCTCAGCTCGCGACCGACACGGACAGCAGCAGCCGGTCGGCGAAGACCAGGGCGTCGTCCGCGCTCAGCCGCCCGCGGGGGACGACGGAAGCACGCTCGTCCGAGGTCAGGCCGCCCCACACCCCGTGCTCTTCCTGACAGAAGATCGCGGTGGCCAGGCATGGGCGCTGCACCGGGCAGTCGGAGCAGATCTTGCGGGCCCGCCTCTCGGCCGCGGCCCGGGCTTTCGTGTTGCGGCCGTCCGGCGGGAAGAATGCGTCCGGGTCGCCGTCGCGGCATGCCGCTTCCTGGCGCCAGTAGGCGGGCCAACCAGCTCCGAACGGCTGTGGCGGCAGATCACGGCCGGGAAGAACCGGGACGCCGGCGCTCATCGTGCACCGCCGGACACGTGGTGACACGCGGCGGACAGGGAGCTGAGCGTGGCGAAGCTTCGAGCGGGTAGCACGCTGGGCTGACTGGGCATACCGTCTCCTGCTGACGTTGCAAAGGCGGACACACTGCTTTTCCAGACCGCCGAATCCGGTGTTGTCTACACCCAGACAGGCAGGTCGACCTGGTCGAGCCGAGAAGCCCTCGGGCGTTCCGGGTGGAATCCGTCGACGCTGCCTTTTCGGTTGGCCTACCGTGGCCGGAGCCCCGCTCGGAAACGATCCCGTCTCGTCTCGTTAACCGAGGAACGTAGACGTCTCTCNACCGGATAGCAAGGGTTCCGGAACGCGGACGTCCGGGGCTCCGTACCGGCGTGTGCCGAGGTAGATGGTCACGCACCGTGCGCGTTCCGAGATGACTGCCGTCGGGCGGGATCGGTGTTGCCGTCGGTCGGGCTCGGTCGCCACGGCGGCCGGTGCCGGGCTCGCCGGGTACCGCCGGATGGGCGGGGAAGCGCTACTGGACAGCGGAAACAGCCTGCATGAAGATCGTTGCCGGATGGCCGGCGCGGCCCGGGAGGGGCGTCGGCGGGGCATCGTCGATCAAGGTTGGAGCGGTACCCGGGTTCGATTGCGTACGGGTGACGATCCCGCGAAGGTCCGCTTACCCCGGTTCTCGGGGGATGATTTCGGTAGAGAAATGTGCGCAGAACCACATCCGATGCTTTTGCCGCTGCATGCGCCCCTGACCTCTGCGGGGTGCAGGGGCGGCGATGACGTGGCCGGCACGACCGGGATCCCCCCGGGTAGACCCCCCGGGTAGACCCTCTGGGTAAACCCGCCGGCCCGGTCGAAGCCTCGGTCGGGCCGGCGGGTCGCGGCGGTCAGCGGGCCGGGNAGGNGGGGNGCCCGGTCGCCGCCCAGCCGTGGAATCCGCCGATCACGTCGGTGGCGCGCCACAGGCCGAGCTGTCGCAACGAGTCGGCTGCGAGGCTGGAGGTGTAACCCTCTGAGCAGATCACGATGACCTGCAGATCGTCCCCCGTCGCCAGTGGCAGGCACGCGTCGCTGGTGGGGNCGAACCGCCATTCGAGGACGTTGCGCTCCACGATGACGGCGCCGGGGATCTCCCCCTCCGCGGCGCGTTGCGCCGCGGGTCGGATGTCGACCAGCACCGCGTCGCCGTTCTCGGCCAGGGCACGCGCGGCCTGCGCCGGTTCGAGTCGGTGCAGCCGGGACCGGGCCGCCGCGAGCATCGCGTCAATCCGGCTCGGTGGTGTGGCTGTGGCGTGCTCGGTTGCCGTCATGCGCCGCTCCCGGCCACCGCGTGGGTCGGAGCCCTGCGGTCGCCCCTGCCCGCCTCCATCGCCGCGGTGGCCGCGCCGATGGTGACGGCCGGGCCCAGGACCGTCGCGGCTGCCGCGGCCGCGGGTGGGATCTCGACGGCACGCGGATCCTCCGCCCGGCCGCCATCGGCCGGCGCCGGCGCGAACCGCATCGACAGTTCCGGTGGGGAGTAGGCGTGGATCGTCGTCGCGACCTGCCGGCCGCGGTTGGCGACCCGGTGGATGTGGGTCGGGTCGAAGCCGACCACGGCCCCGGTCCCGTGCCGGTGCACCTGGGAGCTGGTCCAGCTCCGGTCGTACTGGTCCTCCTCCACGAAACCCTCGGCGACCGTCAGCGCCCCCAGCGCGCCGCCGTGATCGTGTACCTCCGTCTGCTGCCCCGGATACCAGCCGATCAGCCACACCTCCACGGTCGCGGAGAGCAGCAGCCGGGTGTACCACCGGCGGTCGGGACGGTGACGGATGACGGGACGCCAGACCTCGGGTGTCGCCGCGAGCGCGGCGGTCAGTTCGCACAGGGTCACCAGGTCGATGAGGCCCGGCTCATCGCTCAGGCACGAGGCCGGCACGAAGGGGTCGGCGCTGCGGGTGGGGTCGGCGATGCAGGTGGGGTCGGCGATGCGGATGGGGTCGGCGATGAGGACCGGGTGGAGGAGGGGCACGGGTCACTCCCAAGACGCGGGTGATGCCGGGACGCGGGTGATGCCGGGACGCGGGTGATGCCGGGACGCGGGTGATGCCGGTGGCGTTCGCCGGCACACTGCCGGACACGGCCGGGCGGGGAGAAGCGGTGCCGCGCGCGGGACTGAGGCGCCGGGTCACCGCATCGAATGAGCACGATGGTGATGTCCTGCCGGCGTTGGCCCGCCGCGACGCAGGCACGGAGCGCGACGGCGCGGAGCGGTGGAGATCACGGTGCGAACGGGCTGAGCGTGGCGTCGCGCGGCCGACGGATCGTCGGGGCGGGGCGACGGAACTGTCAGCTGGACCAGCCGATCAGCCAGCCAGGGACGGCAGGCGACGAGCCACCGGCGCCGCCGGCGGCGCCGCGGGAGGATGACGCTGGCTCAGGCCCGCCCGGTACACGCCGCGCTGACGACCCGGCTCAGGTCCGTCACACGGTCGCGGTGCAGGAAGAGGTGGGGCACTGCCATGAACAACACTCTACGTTGGAGGTAGCCCGGCGCGTTGTGGCCTCCCGAGACCCGGCCGGTGCCCGTCATGGCGTTCCGCCCGCGGCTCCACGGAGTGGGTGTTTGCCGGATATCCTGCATGGCAGGCAATCCTTCCGCCTGGGCAGGCGCCCGCGCGTCACCCTGCTGGAGCGAGGGACCGGAAATGAGGTGCCACGCGCGGTGGTTTTCGTCGAATTCCGTCGATACCCGGACGAAGGTTCGGTCATTGCCCTGGGCCTGGGCCGATGAGCGGACCCGTCCCCGATGTCGATCCCACGCGGCTCGAACAGCTTCTGATCCAGCTCTCCGAGCAGGTGAACGAAGTGGCGTCCGTGCAGACCCGGATGCGTGGCCTGCTCGACGCGGTCGTCGACGTGGCCCGGGAACTGAGCCTGCCGGTCACCCTGCGCCGGATCGCGCAGGCCGCCTGCCAGCTCGTGGGGGCCAAGTACGGCGCCCTCGGGGTGATCGGCGACGACGGGGAGATCTCGGAGCTCATCCACGTGGGCTTCCCTGACGAGGTGCCCACCATGATCGGCAGGCTTCCCGAGGGGCGCGGCCTGATCGGGGAGAGTCTGCGCCACCCGCGGCCGTTGCGGGTGGCCGACGTCGCCCGTCATCCCGTCGCGATCGGGTTTCCCGGCGGGCACCCGCGGTTCGACACCTTCCTCAACGTCCCGATCATGGTGCGGGGCGCGGCGTTCGGAACGCTGTTCCTCGGCGCGAAGCGCGGCGGCGGCGAGTTCACCCAGGAGGACGAGGATCTGGCGTGCGCGTTGGCGGCCGCGGTCGGTTTCGCGATCGAGAACGCGCGGCTGTACGAGGAGACCAGGCGCCGGCAGGCCTGGCTCTCGGCCAGCGCGGAGATCACGACCGCGCTGCTGTCGGTTGCGGAGCCCGAGAAGGCGCTCGACCTGGTGGCCCGGCGGGCCCGTCAGGCGACTGCGGCCCGGCTCGCCGCGATCCTCGTCCCCGACGAGGCCGGCCTGGTCGTCGGGGTTGTCGACGGGGAGGGGGACGACGACCTGCGGGGCCGGGTCTTCGCCGACAACCGCCGCCTGAACGAGGCCATGCGCACCGGCCGGGCCGTGCTCGTGCCCGCCGACTCCCCGGGCGGTCCGCTGTTCGGCGCGGACCATGCCGACCTCCCGGTGAAGGTCGGCATGGTGGTGCCGCTGATGGCGGGTGGCCGGGCGCTGGGCATCCTTGTCCTCGGCTCGGGTGGGCGTTCGGCCTCCTTCGGCGGTCTGGACCTGGAGATGGCCGCGGCTTTCGCCGGGCAGGCCGCGCTCACCCTCGAACTGGCCCGGGTGCACCGCGACCGGGAGCGTCTGGCCGTCTTCGAGGAACGGGACCGCATCGCTCGGGACCTGCACGACGTCGTGATCCAGCGGTTGTTCGCCACCGGTCTGCACCTGCAGAGCCTCGCCCGGGCCGTGGACAGCCGGGCGGCCGAGCGGCTGGACGCCGCCGCCGGCGAGCTTGACCAGACCATCTCCGACATCCGTCAGACGATCTTCTCGTTGACCTCCAACGCTGCTGAGGAGACCGATCTGCGCGCCGAGATCCAAGCGGTCATCGCCCAGGCCGAACGGGCCCTGGGAATCACCCCGACGGTCCGGCTGGACGGACCGATCGACCGCGGGGTCCCCGCGGCCATCCGCCCGCACATGCTCGCGGCGCTGCGCGAGGCGTTGTCCAACATCGCCCGCCACGCGCGGGCCTCCCGGATCCACGTGTTGCTGCGGGTCACCGACGCTGACCTCCTGGTCGAGGTGCGCGACGACGGCCGCGGCCCTGGCAAGGCCTCGCGCAGCAGCGGGCTGGCCAACCTGCGACACCGTGCGCTCGACCTCGGCGGCCGGATGGAGTTCGGCCCGGGAGCGGGCGGCATCGGCACCACCATGACCTGGCAGGTTCCAGTGATCGCGCCGTTGCCCGAGCTTCGCGTGCACTCCGGCGAGGGATGGGGCGTCCTCGGTTAGCGGGTGCGGCGGGGNTGCGGGGNGNCCCGGGCCTCAGAGGCCTCAAGAGNCTCAAGAGTCTCAGGGGTTCAGGGGTTCAGGGGTTCAGCCTGGTGGCGAACACCGCGGCCTGGGTCCGGCTCTCCAGCCCGAGCTTGGACAGCATGCTGGAGACGTAGTTCTTCACGGTCTTCTCGGCGAGGAACATCCGGCTGGCGATCTGGCGGTTGGTGAGCCCCTCCGCGATCAGCCGGAGGATGCGCCGCTCCTGGTCGGTGAGCCCGGAGAGCCGTTCGTCCTCGGCCGGTCCCTCCCGCAGCCGCACCAGGACCCGGGGCGTCACCGCGGGATCGAGCAGAGACTTGCCCGCCGCCACCTGGCGCACCGCGTCCACGAGGGCGGTTCCCCGGATCTGCTTGAGAACGTAGCCGGCCGCGCCCGCCATGATCGCTGTGAAGAGCGCCTCCTCGTCGTCGAACGAGGTCAGGATGAGGCAGGCGATCCGTGGATCGCTCGACCGGACCTGCCGGCAGACCTCGATACCGCTGCCGTCCTCCAGGCGTGCGTCCAGCACCGCGACGTGGGGCTGGAGAGCCAGGATCCGGGCGACCGCCTCATCGGCCCGCCCGGCCTCCCCGACCACCTCCACATCGGGTTCGTCGGTGAGGAGATCCCGCAGCCCGCGACGCACCACCTCGTGGTCGTCAAGAAGGAACACCCGGATGGTTCCGGTGATCGACGCAGGCCCCGGTGCGTCACCGACTCCGGAACCGTCCGCCAGTTCGTCTGACACCGTTGACTCCGCCCGACCCTGACGCCGTAGAAGACCGTCGCTGTTGTCACCTGCAGCAAGCAGAATATAACGCTCGCTGTTGGAGGCGGTGACCTCGACCGCACGGAAGCGGTGTCGTGCGTCTCGGCGGATGCCGTTCGGTGAACCCGTGAACGCCGGTTCCGGCCTCATCCGAAAAGGGTAGGTCCGGGCGGCGTCCGCCGAAGTCCGGTGAGGTGTAATCGAGCGACTTCATGATGTGATTACGCCAGGTCGCAATTGGCGTGCCGACGGCGGATGCAGAGTCCGTCCGCGAGCCCGGAGGTTTCGCCTGCTCCCCGGCGCGGCGCTGCGGCCCGTTGGCCGTAGCAGGGGAACCTCGATCGGGGCCGTCCGGTGTTTGTATCGTATGTCCGCCATGTGGCAAAAAGCACCCCGCTGCGTAGCGCATCCGATCCGTCCGTCAAGATGCAGTTCTCGCCCTCAGGTGCCGGCGCCATTCTCCGGGGTCGGCCGATCATGGGCGTCTTCGGCGTAGCGGCAGACAGAGATCGAGGGAAAGGACGTGCGGTCGTGCGATGGGGTAGGGGCGACGTGGCGACCACCACGGTCGCGGCGAGGATCGCGACGCTTCTGACGGAGCAGGCCGGCGGCGGGGCGCTCACGGATCCGCGGCTCGCCGCGGCGGCCAGCCGTTCCTGGACGCTGACGGAGACGATCGACTCCGCCGGGTCCGTTACCTGTCGGGTGACCACGGCCGTCGTCGCGGCCGTTGTCGCGGGCGCCACCGCGACGGCCTCCGAGGTCCCCGTGGTGACGGGACCGCAGCCGGATCCGACCCTGTCGTACGAGCAGCTCGTTCGCTACCGTGACGCCCTGCTCGCCGCGGATTTCGCCGTTCAGGAGGTCTTCGAGGACTGGCGGACGGTCGCTCTCGACGTGCGGGTCGCGGAGGAGGCGGAGGATGCCGCTCTGGCCGACCTGCCCGAGGCGACCGGTGAGGCTGTCGAGACCGGTGAGGCCGCCTTCTCGACCGCCGTGGACTCGCAGCCGGCCGTGGACTCGCAGCCGGCCGTGGACTCGCAGCCGGCCGTGGACTCGCAGCCCGCGCAGGTCGCCTCGACAACCGGGGAACAGCCCGTCAGGCCCGCAGCGGAGGCGGAGGCCGAGGACGCGCCGGTCGTGACGGGTAGCCGGAAGCGGCCCGGCCGGAGGTCGGCCGACGCAGGCCGTCCGCGAGCCCGGCGCGGTCTGTTGCGACGTCGTGTTCCCGCCGGGAAAGCCGTGGCCGTGGCATCCGCGGCCGACACGGGCGGCTGCGACGACGCCGCCGCGGCCGAGGCTGCCGACTCCACCACCCCCGACTCCATCGTCGGCGGGTCGTCGGCGTCCTGATGCCGGACCGCTGGGGTGCCTGACCGCCGGGCGGGCCTTCGCGGCTTCGGGACTACTCGACGGTCGTGACGGTCGCCGCCGTGGCGGCCGTTGTCGTCGTGGCGGCTTCCGCCGTCGCGGCGTCCACGTCCGGCAGGTGCCGGCGGGATGCCACGACGGTCAGGCCGCGGAAGATCGGGATCGCTCAGTAGGGGCGGCGGTGGCGGGCCGACGAGTTCCCCGTGCCGCGAATCCAGCCGTGTTGGGGCACCCGGAGCGGCGTCCCGGGGCCGGCGGCTCGCAGCCGGCTGATGAACGGCGTGACGAGCAACGCGCCGACCGCGAAGCCGACTACATGTGCTCCGTACGCCACGGTACCGCCGTCGGCGACGCCGAATCCGGTGAAGTAGATGTACTGCAACGCGAACCAGAAACCGAGGACGATCCAGGCCGGCAGCCAGAACGGCAGAAAGAACAGGACGGAGACCAGGCCGATGACGCGGGCCCGTGGGAAGAGCACCAGATAGGCCCCCANCACGCCGGCGACCGCGCCGGAGGCGCCGATCAGGGTGTTCGTCGACCCACCCTCCAACAAGGCGAAGCCGTACCCGGCGGCGTATCCGCAGACCAGGTAGAACAGCGGGTAGAGCAGCCTGCCCATGCGATCTTCAATGTTGTTGCCGAAGACCCCGAGGAACAGCATGTTGCCGATCAGATGAAGCCAGCTTCCATGCAGGAACATCGAGGTCAGCACCGACAGCACCGGGATCTTGTCGAAGCTGGGCGGTGATTCCACGATGCATCCCGGGTTGCCGGCCGCATCCACCCCGATCCGGCCGGAGTTCGCGGCGGTGAGCTGCGCATTGTGCACCAGTTCCCACGGGATCGCACCCCACTCCTGAAAGAACCGCTGCTGCTCACAGATGTTCTGTGCCGCCGACGTCTCCGTGCCGGCGACCGAGCTGACCACCGGTTCGAAGAAAACGAAGATCACCACGTTCGCCGCGATGAGCAGCCAGGTCACGACCGGGCGGCGGCGCAGGGGATTGATGTCGTGAATCGGGATGACCACACTGACATCCTGCCCGATGCGCCTGGGCAACTACTCCTACCTGGCACTCCTGGCCGACGATCAGCCAGGGGTCGTCGGCCTCTGCCTCCGCCGCGAAGATCACACCGGGGCGATGCCGCCGCTGGGAAACTTGGCCTCACCCTGGCCGAGGGGCCGGTCGACCGAGACGGCGAACCATGGAAGGCGAACCATCCGCACTACCTCACTTCACAGTTCCTGGCATCCTCGCGATACCGCGTGGGCTGGAAGGCAATCCGTACGAGGACGAGGGTGTCAACCAGCTGGAGCACGCGCCAGACCGCCGAGCAAGCACGGCGGTCTGGCGCGGATGCCGATGTCGTCGCTGCGGCGCTTCTGCACGACATCGGTCGTGCCCCTGGCGTCGTCGCCGCCGACGTCACCTTCGACGATGTCATCATGATGCGCGTCCACTTGACCAATAGCGCCCATCTCGAGGAGTTCAACACGCTCTATGCGACCTGGGTCAAGGACCCCTCCCGGCCCGGACCACCGTGTGCGTCGACCTGCCCCGTGACTTCCTCGTCCTCGTCGACGCGCTCGCCGTCCTCGACGCCGCCGACTGAGTGGGGGTAGCCGCGAGTTGGACTCCTGTCGGCTTGGGGTTCGAGGGCAGGACGGGCGGGTGACGAGCTCGGGCGGGTGACGCAGGGGTGTGAGACCGCAGTTGTGTGAGACGCACGACGATCGGCCCGGGCCAGCGCCACCCAGGCCACCGCCGTCGACCGGGGTGGGCGAGAGTGGGGAGGTGACCCCTCGTTCGACGATCGCCGTCCCGCCGCCCGCGCTCACCCCCCGGCCCCAGNCCCCGGTGGCGGACGTGGGCGACCTCGTCGCCCGCGATCGGCGGGTGGTCTGGCATCCGTATGCTTCGGTGTCCGGCTCCACGCCGCTCTTCCCGGTCGCATCCGCCGCGGGGACCCGGCTGACGTTGACCGACGGCCGGGAATTGATCGACGGGATGTCGTCGTGGTGGGCGGCGATTCACGGCTACCGGCATCCCGTGCTCGACGAGGCGGTGCGCGGGCAGCTCGAGACGATGTCCCATGTGATGTTCGGCGGTCTGACCCATGAGCCGGCGGTGGCCCTCGCCGAGACCCTCGTGGCGATCACGCCGGATCCGTTGCGGCGGGTATTNCCNTGCGNTTCGGGNTCCGTCGCCGTCGAGGTCGCGATCAAGATGGCGCTGCAGTACTGGACCGGGCGGGGCCGGCCGGGCCGGACGCGCCTGCTCACCATCCGACGCGGCTACCACGGCGACACCTCGGGCGCGATGGCGGTCTGTGATCCGGACGCGGGCATGCATCACCTGTTCAGCCACCTGCTGCCCCGCCATCTGTTCGCCTCCGCCCCGGCCTGCGCCTTCGACGAGCCGTGTGAGGACGCTCACGTCGCCGAGATCGAGGGGCTGTTGGCCGGGCACGCCGACGAGATCGCGGCGGTCATCTGCGAGCCGGTTGTGCAGGGCACCGGAGCCATGCGGTGGTATGCGCCGGGCTGGCTGGCGCGGCTGCGCGAGCTGTGCGACCACTACGGGGTGCTGCTGATCGCCGACGAGATCGCGGTCGGGTTCGGCCGCTCGGGCGAGCTGTTCGGCTGCGACCATGCCGGCATCAGCCCCGACATCATGTGCGTGGGCAAGGCGATGACCGGTGGATACCTGTCCATGGCCGCGACGCTGTGCACCGACGAGGTCGCGGCGGGCGTCTGCGACTCGCCGGCCGGCGCGTTCATGCACGGCCCCACGTTCATGGGCAACCCCCTGGCGAGCGCGGTCGCGAACGCCAGCATCGACCTGCTCCTCTCCTCGCCCTGGCAGGCTCGGGTGCGCGAGATCTCCGCCGGGCTCTCCGCCGGGCTCGCCCCGGCCGCCGACCTGCCCGGGGTCGCCGACGTGCGGGTACTCGGCGCCATCGGAGTGATCGAGACGCGGGAGCCCGTCGACATGACCGTGATCCAGCCGCTGTTGGTGGATCTCGGGGTCTGGGTCCGCCCGTTCGGACGGTTGGTCTACACGATGCCGCCGTTCATCATCTCCCCCGCCGACGTGGCCACCCTGGCCGCCGCGATGGTCGAGGCGGTCGCCCGTACCATCTGATCGCCGCGTCACCGGTTCGTCCGCGTCACCGGTTCGTCCGCGTTACCGACGCGTCGGTCCCTACGCCGCCGCCAGGTGTCAGGAGCGGACGGCGGGCATCGAGCTGGTCCCTCGGCGGTCCCTCCCTCGGCCGTCCTTGGTCTCCGGGCGGCGGACGTGCCGTTTCCCGGGCGTGTCGGATGTGGTCTCTCGGCGGTGTCCCGCAGCCGACGCGACCGGGCGGCCCGTCGTGACGCCTCCTTCGGCCCGGCATTCGTCGTCGCAGGTCAGGTGCCATTTCCTGGGCAACTATCGCGCGCGTGCCGGGGAGAAAACACGGCTCGGCGACGCCGCGAACGGCTAAGAACCGGCATTCGGACGGTTGCGAATTGGCGAAGCGCCTTCGTACTCTTCGTTCTCGAAGATTCACCGTAAGTAGCAGCGACCAGGTTGGATTCACCGGGCGGTTCCGGCCGGGTACGGCCGTGGACAAGAACGAGGAAGGCCATCCACCAATGCCGTTACGCATACGACTGGCGCGGGGCGCGGGTTCCGTTCTGGTGGGCACCCTTCGGCGTGGCTGGCGGCGAGTCCGCGGGGTGACCACGCGGGGAGCGGGCACGACTGCCCGGACCGGTCGCGGGGCGGCACGAGGCGAAGCGTCCGCCCCACCCGCGAGCGCCGAACCCGTCGGCCCCTGGATGATCGGCCCTCCGCCGTTGGGCCCTCGCCTGGCCGGCCCTCGCCTGGCCGTGCTGCGCCTGCTCGGCCACGGCTGGATGCTGTGGCGCGCGCCCGGGGGGTTGATGCGGCGGGGGNTAATCGTAGTCTTCTGCTGGCTGAGCATGGCCGGGTTCGCGGCGGCGGGTCTGCGTCCGCGATGGACCGACCTCGCGGCCTTCGCCACCTTCGTTGTTCTCGGGGCGCTGGCCGTGGTGGCGTCCGGACGGCTGGGTGAGGATCTGACCGTTCCCGGGGCCCGACGTCATGACCTGCTGTCCACCTGGACGCTGGCGGCGGCGGTCCTGCTGCCGCCGTTCTACCCGGCGGTTGTCAGCCTGCCGCTGTGCTGGCTCGCCGGCCGTCGTGATCCAGTACAGCCGCCGCATCTGCGCGTGTTCCACGCCGCGGCGTTGGGCATCGCGGGCTTCTGTGCCTCCAGCGTCCATCTGCTGCTTAGCCCCGATCGAGGGCCGTTCACCGTCGACAACCTCGTCGGGTCCGGCGTCGCGGTGCTGGCCTTCCTCGCCGCGGTTGCGGTTTACCCGGTTGTGGCGAGGCTGACCGTGATGGGGATGAGGCTGACCGTGATGGGGATGAGGCTGACCGTGATGGGGATGGCGACGTCCGATGGTCGGGAGAGCCTCGATTCGTGCTCCGGTGTGGCGGCCGGTCCAGCCCGGCCGGGCTGGCCGGACCGGCCGGACCGGACCGGGGNCGTCCCGTCACCTGTCATCCCCGCCCGGACCCCGCTCCGGCATGCGTGCCGCGACCTCGTGCCCGCGCAGGCCGCCGAGATCTGCTCGTCGATCGTGGTCGCGGTGCTGTGGGCGGCGAACCCGTTGCTCATGCTGGCGATCACACCCCCCGTCCTGCTGCTGCAACGCAGCCTGTTGCACGCCGAGCTCCTGCATGCCGCGCGGTCCGACGCGAAGACCCGGCTGGCCAACCCGGCGTACTGGCGCCAGGTCGCGGAACGCGAGATCAACCGGGCCTGCCAGGTGGGGCGTCCACTGTCGGTGCTCCTGGTCGACATCGACCACTTCAAGCGGGTCAATGACAGGTTTGGTCATCTCATCGGGGACGTCATTCTGATCGCGGTGGCGGACGCGCTGCGGGCGGCGACCCGCCCCCGGGATCTCGTCGGACGGTTCGGGGGCGAGGAGTTCGTGGTGCTGCTCACCGAGGTTGAGCTGGAGAACGCGGCCGATGTCGCGGAACGGATCCGCCGCCAAGTCGCCGGAACCCACTGCCGGCTGGAGGGCCGGCCTCCCCTGTCGGTGACCGTGTCCGTGGGAGTCGCGACACATCACGGCCCCCGCGGCGACCTCGCCGGCCTCATCGCCCGTGCGGACTCCGCGCTCTACCGGGCCAAGGCCGATGGTCGTAACCGGGTACGGCTCGCCGGGCCGGTCTACAGCTCCGTCTGAGGCCGCTGCGGGCTCCGCTGAGGTGGCGGGCCCCGCTGATGCCAGGTGGCCGGTGTGCCGATCAGGCGGCGCGCGCCGCCCGGATCGTGTTGCGCAGCAGGAGCATCGTGGTGACCGGTCCCACGCCGCCCGGCACCGGGGTGAGGGCGCCCGCCAGGGACGAGACGGCCGCGGCGTCCACGTCACCGACCTGCCCGGTCTCGGTCACGACGGTGCCGACGTCGATGACGGCCGCACCCGGGCGGACGAAGCCGGCGCCGACGAGGCGGGGATGGCCGGNGGCGGACACGATGATGTCGGCCTCGTGGGCGATGCTCACCAGTCCCTTGGTCCGGGAGTGACAGATCGTCACGGTCGCGTCCTCGGCGAGCAACAGCAGCGAGACCGGCTTGCCGACCACTGGGCCGCGGCCGATCACGCATACCCGGGCGCCGGACATCGGGATGCGGGCCCGGGTGAGGATCTCCACCACCGCGGCGGCGGTGGCCGGCGCGAAGCTCGGCAGACCCAGCGCGAGCCGGCCGAGACTGCTCGGGTTCATCCCGTCGACGTCCTTGGCCGTCGGAATGTGCTCGCCGACCTCGCGGGAGGTCAGCCCGCCTGGCAGCGGCGTCTGGACGATGATCCCGTGCACGGTCGGATCGGCGGCGACGGTGTCGATCGTGTCGAGGATCGCCGCCGGCTCGCCCTTCGGCTCATGCAGCACACAGCGCACGCCGACCTTGCCCGCGGTCCGTTCGATGATCTCGGCATAGGAATACGCGGCCGGATCCGCGGTCGGCAGGACCACCGCCAGGGTCGGCGTGACTCCCGCCGCAGCCAGCCTCTCGGCCTCGTCGACCACGTACCTGCCGATCTCGGCGGCCATCGACCGCCCGTCGAGCATCCTCATGTGCCGTTCCGATCCTCGTCGTTCTCGTGGTCTGGCTCTCGTGGCCCTGCGGTCCTGATGGTCCTCCGGGCCGTTCCGCACGTCCGGGCCGTTCCGTACGGGCAAGTCACCGCTGTCCGCAGGCCTTTCCCGCACTCGCGCGGGTTATGCCGTCCTGGCCCACCACGCCAAACCTGGGGAAGGCCCGGGATGCGCCGGCGCAGCGAGCGGGGCGGCGGCGGGCACGGTTGTACCGTAGCAAGGCGGGTGGGCAGCTAACCTGCGCGGGGGAGCACGCCAGGGCGGCTCGGTGCACTCGGTTCCAGGCCGCTCGGTTCCAGAACGGTCGGTTCCAGAACGGTCGGTTCTCGTGCCTCGGATTTTCGGAATAACGGATCCTCCCTGGGAAAGCCTTCCGGAAGAGGCCCGCCCCTGTGTGGTGGTGCAGCCGAGGTGGGCGATTGCCGAGCGGAAATCCGTGTATTACTAGATATGATCTTCCCGGTTCGGGGTGATGGTGGCAGGTGGTGCGGTCCGGCGGAGTGGGCTGGCCGGTCGTCGACGTTCGCGATCGTTCGAGTCGGCCGCCGCTCGCGGCACGTAGCGGCCCGCTCCTCGCTGTGACATCTACGGACGGCCGGAGCGACGCACCTGAAACGACGCACCTGAAACGACGCACCTGAAACGACGCACCTGGCCGGAAGCGTCCGGTGCCCGCTACGCCGCACCCCGAGCCACCCGCCACACTGGCTGTACTCAGGAACTCCGGCCGGCTTGCCGGATGTAGCGATATGAATGCGACATTCGTCCTGCTGCGATGAGTCCACGGAACTTGATGTCAGGTGGGTAGCGAGGGTATATCATTCACCATTTTCCCGAGTTTATTGTCCTGCTTCTCTTCTCGGCTACCATGGAGACGTCCCGTCCTTGACCACGACGTGGAGTATCGAGATGAAGTCATCCGCCCGCACGACCATCCGTGCGATTCTTCTGGTTTCATTCCTGGCCGCCGGCTCTCCGTGACCGGGGGGTTTCCCTCGTTGAAGGCACGTCAGCTTCTGCGAGTGTCTGGACGATTGGGATATCGAGTGACAAAACAGGACGATTCAGCTCACCGATGGCTGGAGGCGGACGGACGTCCACGACTTCGTCTTGCTTTTCATGACCGGATCACCATCGGGCCGGGGGTCGTCCGGCAGATACTGGTCAAGCAGGTGGGGCTGACGGTCGAGGAGGCGTTTGGAGGTGATCGATAGTGTCTAAGGTGGTATCGGTGCTGGTTCGCCGGGACGGCCCCTGCTGGTCGGCCTGGTCGCCGCAGTGTCCTGGTCTGGTGGCCGCCGAGACGACCGCCGAGGAGATGCGTGCCGCGTTGCCGGACCTGATCGCCTGGTACTTCGACGGGGACCCCGACGTCAACCTCCGGATCCACCTTGAGCTGGAGGTGCGCGGTGTCATCGTCCGGATCGCGCAGGATGCCGACGCCTGGGAACGGCAGCTGGTCGCCGAGCGTCTGGGCGCGGCCTTGGGCATGGACAGTCAGGCGGAACAACTGCGCGCCGTGCGGGCGAACGCCGCGGGCGAGGTGGTGTATGTCTGTGCGCTGCCGTCGGACCAGATCTCCTGGCTGACCGGGCAGATGGACGACGAGGACGATGCGGTCGTCGTCGCGCTTCCGGCGACGGAGAGCGAACTGTGGACCTTGCAGTTTGACGCGCTCCGGCGGCGAGGTGAAAAAGCGCCGGGTGCCGGCTACCGGCCGGAGGCAACCTTTGATGAGATCATGGCGACGTTCGCCGGGCCACGCCTCCAGCTCAGCGCATGACAGCCCGGCCCCGCGCCGGTCGGCCCCCGCCGGTGAGCGCCCGCGTGACGGCGGGAATCTCCGCCCTTCGGGCGAAGAGGATGTCAACGGGGGAGATCGCGCAGGATGAGGTCGAGGCCCGCGAGGAACTGGGCCTCGTTCTCCTCCCGTAGATGGGGTGCCGCATCGGAGAGATCCGGGTGGTGTTCGGCCGGCGGGCGTACCGCCGCGACCGGGCCGCCGCGGGCGCCGGCCCCCTCCCGTTCCACGGCCCGGGCGAGCTGGCGGGCCTCGCTGAGGGNGTGGCCGAGGGNGTAGAAGAGCAGCGTCTGGTAGACGTTGGCGGCGTCGGCCGGATCCATGCCTGCGCGGTGAAGCTGGGCGACCGCGTGATCAGCCCGCTCCCAGTAGGCGCCCACCCCGGGCGGGCGGCGCAGCACCAGCGGCGCCAGGGTCGGATGCGCCAGCAGGGAGCGTCGGAGCTGACGGAAGTTTTCCCGGATGTCCCGGCGGGGGTCGTCGGTCTCCGGCAGCTCCTCCACCCCGCGGATCACCGTGTCCGTCAGCGCGTCGAGCAGCGCGTTCTTCGTCGCGAAATGTCGGTACATCGCCGTGGGATCCACGTCGAGGAACGCGCCGAGGGCCCGCATGCTGAACGCGCCCGCGCCGTGCGTGTCCACGACCTCCATCGCTGCCGCCAGCAGCACCTCCCGGGACAGCGTGCCCCGTGGGGTCCGCCGGGAACCGACCCGCCGACCTCGCCGCCTACCGGTGTCCGCGTCGGCGGTTCCGATGCCTTCTGGCTCGTCATCGTCGGTGCCGGGATCGTGCGTGCCGGCGTCACCCTCCCGGGTGTCCTCGGAGCCTGGGCTCTCGTCGTCGGACCGGGGCGCCTTGGGATCGTTGGTCTCATCGTCGATGGCATCATGATAGTCAACGATGTTGACGCCGTCCCGCGGCTCGTGATGGTCTACTCCTCGGCCCAGGTTTCGCGCACCGGCCCGTTGCCACGGCGCTGCACCCGCACCCCTCGATAGCCCGGTCGCCAGCTTTCCAGCACGATCTCCCCGGCCGGCTCGTCGACGCTCGTGCGGACCACCTCGGTGAGCTCGACGCGGAAGAGGTCGAACGGCGTCGGCGGGCCGACCTCGGTGGCGAAGGAGGCCAGGACCTCCTCATCGTTGATCCACCGGGCCCGCCCGGAGACGCGGATGTCGCCGCCGGCCAGGTCCTGGCCCGGCCCGGGATTGGCGGCCAGGGCGAAGCGGGGGTCGCGACGCAGGTCCCGGGACTTGCGCGCATCCGGCATGCTCCCGAGCCACAGCTCCCCGAACCGGAAGTTCGTCTCGATTCCGCTCGTGCGCGGGGAGCCGTCGGCACGCACGGTAGCCAGGATGTGATGGCGGAATGCCGCGAACCGGGTGCGCGCGGTCTTGGCGAGGGCGGGTTGCGCGGCCTCGAAGTCGCGCCAGGATGTCGTCACCGCGCCATCGTGACATGAAAACTCTGCCATCTGCTGTCCTGGTTCACGGCTAGGCTTCCCAGACGTGCGATCGAGCCGGCTCACCGCGTTGCTCCTGCATCTGCAGGCCGTGCGGCGGGCCCGACTGACGCCGACGGCTGGCGGGAGGTGGAGCTCGCGACGGAGGGGCTCCAGGTGGCGCTCAGCCAACTGTGTGTCCTGGCGGACGGGGTCGTGGTGCTCGCCCCCGCCGAGTTGCGCACCGCCTTCGCCGAGGTGGGTCGACGCATGGCGGAGAACAATATGGCGGGGAACAGTGCTGCCGCGGCGGTGGGGAGCAACACTACCGTCGCGGGAGATCGGGAGATGCCGGTGAAGGAGGTCGCGCCATAAGTACCGGTGGGCTGCTAGTTGTCGCTCTGGTGATGGCCGTCGGCCTGGTCGGCGTCGTCCTCCCGGTACTGCCGGGCCTCGTCCTGGTCTGGGGCGCGGGTCTGTGGTGGGTGATCGCGGACGGTGGGGGAGTCGGTCGCTGGATCGTGCTGGCGCTCATGACCGCGCTGTTCGTGATCGGGGCGCTCACCAAGTACGTCCTGCCGGCTCGGGCTACGGCCGGTCGGGGGGTGCCGTGGCCCAGCCTGGCCATCGGCGCGGTGTGCGCGATCATCGGCTTCTTTGTAGTGCCGGTCGTCGGGCTCCTGATCGGTGGAGTGGTCGGGATCTACCTGGCCGAGCTGGTGCGGTTGGGGGATGCGCGAGCGGCGGGCCGCACGACCTGGGCCGCGATCGTCGCCTTCGGGGTCGGTGTGGTCGTGGAGCTCGCCGCCGGCGTCGCGATGGTGCTCGTCTGGTTGGTCGGCGAGTTCGTCGCGTGATGACACGTGACGACTCATGGCGATTCGTAACGATTCGTGACGTCGTGCTGCTGCTTCCGGTCTTCCGGAGTCCGCGGGGGCCGGGAGTCCGCGCGTCCCGATCCGGGGAGTCGACCGGCCCCGAGCCTGGTGGGCCGGTCTCCCGACGGCGCCCTCCGCCGCATGATCGCTATGTTAAGTAGGGGTAACCATTTCCGGTGCTCCGTGGTTGCCGCCTCGTCCGTCGTGTGCGGCTGTTAGCATCGTCCGAGTGATGCTGATGGAACGTCTCCTGACGGATCTCAATGGTGGACGGCGAATGTTCCACTCCGAATTTCACCGGGCTATCGGATCGAACCCCGGATGAGTGATCCGGGGCGGACCTACCGAAAATCTCAGAAATTTATACGATATTTTTTCCATTATTGTTCAGAGTGGCCGTGGTCAAAGTCGCGGTTCCTTTTTATGTCACATTCCTCCGGGGCTCCGCAGTGGTACCGGGCGCGCCCGCGGAGTCACCGGCCGATGCGGCGTCCGTTCTTTCCCCCGATGTCCTTCCCTTCTATGTCCTTCCCTTCGACGTCGAGGATCGTGTGGAGGCAGCCGGCCGCCGGGTTCCGCGGCCGCGGTCTGGTCGAGGCCTGACGACGTGACCGGGAAACGTAGCGCGCAGGCTCCGTCCTTGAGGGCGGGAGGATGCCAAGAGAGGAGACCGTCCCGTGCGTGTCCTGGTGATCGGATTCGGGCAGGCGTTGCTCAACCAGCTGGGTTCGGCGCTGCCGCCGGGCAGTGTCACCCTCGTCGAGGACCCGGATCTGATCGACCGGCGGCGAGTGCGGCCGGCTGTCGAGAAGCTGCCCTGCGTGGCGGCCCTGCTCCCGGCGGCCTACCACCAGAGCGAGGACTTCCTCCCCGTCGTGCTCGCAGCGGCGGCCACCGGGGGACCCTTCNCCGCCGTCGTCCCGGCCCTGGAGTACAGCGTCCCCGCCGCGGCCTTGGCCGCGGCCGCACTGGGCCTGCCGGGCGCGGGAGTCGGGGCCGCCCGATGCCTGTCGGACAAGATCGAACTGCGCCGGGCGGCGACGGCGGCGGGCATCGCGACCCCGCGCTGGCGGGAGGTCTTCGGCCCGGATGACCTCGCGGCCTTCGGGGTGGAGAGCCCGGTGGTGCTCAAACCCGCCAACCGGCACGGCAGTCTCNGCGTGCAGATCCTCGACGCGGTGGAGGACGGGCCGCTCGACCTGGCGGCCATCTGGTCGGCGACGGTCGCCGCCCTCGACGACGGCGCGCTTCCCAACCGCCCGTTGCACTGGCGCTACCTGGTGGAGAGCCGGATGGTCGGCGCGGAGTTCAGCGTGGAGGCGCTGGTGCGCGACGGCGTGCCGAGCTTCGTCAACGTGACGGCGAAGCGGGTGCTGCCCGGGCGGCACCCGGTCGAGACCGGGCACGTCGTGCCGGCCCCCGGACCCGCGGCCAGGACCGCCGTGCTGAGCCGCGCGTTGACGCGTCTCATCGCGGCGATCGGCTTCGGGGACGGCATCCTGCACGCCGAATGGATGCTGACCGCCCGCTGCCCGGACGACCCGGTGCTCATCGAGTGCGCCGGGCGGATCCCCGGTGACAGTCTGGTCGAACTCATCGACTTGGCCTACGGAACCTCGCTGGCCGCGGACTACCTGGAGATTCTTTCCGGGGGGCGGCCCGCGCCGGCCGCGGTGGCGAGCGCCGCTGCGGCGATCCGCTTCCTGAGTGCCTCACCCGGTCGGGTCGACGCGGTCGACGGCGTCGAGGTCGCGCGGGCGGTGCCCGGGGTGCGGCGGGNGGCGCTGGCGGNCACCCCGGGCACGTCCATCCCGCCGCTGCGCTCGTCGGGCGACCGCATCGGCGAGGTGTTGGCGGTCGGCCCGACCCCGATGGATGCCGAGGCCACGGCGGCACGCGCCGCCGGGCTGGTGCGCGTGGCGGCGGCAGGGGCTCCGTTCGGCGCGGCTGTCATGCGGATCTAATTCCGTTGCCGCCGTCGCTCACCCTGATTATGAACACGTAAACGCCTGCCCGATCGGCACGTCGCGTACCCGCGCTATCCCGGGCTCCGCGTCCTGGTCGCATAATGCCGAGGTGGAACGCGCCAGCGAGAAATCGGATAGATGATTCTTGGCCTGTGGGTCGGCGTCCGGCGGGTGAGTACGGACATCGCCGTCGATCTGTCTACGGCTGCTGCTTCCACGCTCTCCCCGCGGCCGTGTTCCGCTTTTCCGTGCCTTTCTCCTCGTTGGCCGATGGGGGCCGAGGGCGCGCCGTGGCGGGTGCCGCCGTCGCGGCGGGGGTGATGGTGTCGGGGGTGCCGGTGTCGGGGGTGCCGGTGTCGGGGGTGCCGGGCCGGCGCGGTCGCGACCTGGTCACCGGATGACCGGGGTTACCGGATGACCGGGTCGACGGTTCTCATCCAGAATCCGACGGTGGTGCAGCCGGCCGAGACGTCGGTGTTCCTGGCACCCCGTCCGTCCTACGACCCGGTCCGGGCCGCGGCCGAGTCCGCCGCGGTGCGAGCGGCGCTCGCCGACCTCGGGGCCCGTCCCTGTGCCCCGTCCGAGATCCTCGCGGCGCTGCCCCGGGAGGTCCTGATCGAGCTCGCCGTCCGCGCGGTCAGCGCTGAGGACGACCTGCGAATGGCCGCCGCCCGCGAGGCGCTCCACGACTGGTCGGCGCCGGCGCTGGTGCCGGTGGTGCTGCGCCAGCCGCGGCTGCTGCTCGACCCCGGCGCCGCCCGCGGCGTGATCGGCCCCGACCAGGCGGACGAGAGCTACGCTCTGCGTCCCCTGGCCGGGTTGATGTTTCCTCGTGATCATTATGTCGATCTCGGTGAAGCGGTCGCGGTCGGCCGGTTGCGGCGCCGGGACCGGGCCCGCGAGACGGTCGTCATGGCTGCCGTGCTGCGCGGGTTGCGGGGCCGATCGGCCGAGGTCCGCGTCCCGGAGCCGCTGTTCCTGGAAGGCGGGGATCTGGTGAGCTGCGGCGATGTGGCCGTCCTCGGCACCGGTTGGCGGACCAGCCCGGCGGTCTGGGGGCTGTTGCGTCCGCATCTGCTGGCCAGCTTCGGTCACGTGGTGCGGGTCCGCGACGAGCTGCGGCGTGACGGCCAGCCCCATCTGAACTCCTNGCTCGGCCTCGGCCCGGGGATCGCCCTCGTCGCCGCCGATCGGCTGCACGCCCCGGCGGTGGTGGAACGCGACGGCGTCGCCGGCCGGGAGACGACGCTGGTCGACGCCCTGCGAACGATCAATCTCGCCGTCTGTCCGCTGGCACCGGACATGGTCGCGGCCTTCGCCGCGGGGGTGTTCTTCCTACCGGCCTTCGCGCCGCCGGAATCGGTCCTCCGGTCGGAGCCGGCCGCCCTGGTATCCACGGCGAGTGCGCCCTGGACCGAACCGGTGCTGTCGCGGTTCGGGATCCAGACCGTCGCGGTGCCGTTTGACGAACATCACAAGCAGTTCGGCAGCCTGCACCGGGCGCTCAACACCGTCCCGCTGCGCTGATGGCATGGCGCTTGCGGTGGGACTAAAATGCTTGCATNGCGACGATTCATGTCCGCGAGGTGCCGGAGGAGACCCTCACCATCCTCAAGGTCCGTGCCGCGCGCGCGGGCCGGTCATTGCAGCAGTATGTGCTGCAGCTGCTGGAGGGCGAGGCGGCGACGCTCACGGCCGAGGAAGCCGCGGACCAGGCCCGATCGATCGCCTCCCGCGGCACGGTGACCGCGACCGACGTCGTGGACGCGATAGCGCGGATGCGCGCGGACCGTGGATGATCGTCCTGGACACCTCCGTGCTGGTGGAGTTTCTGGTCGGCACGGATGACGTCGCCGACGTGGTCCGTGCCCTGGCCACCCGGGAGCGGATCGCCGCGCCGCACGCGGTCGACCTGGAATGCGCCTCGACGCTGCGCGGCCTCGCCCGCGGTGGGAAGCTGCCCGAGGGCGAAGCATCACGTGCCCTGGAACTGCTTGGTCGCATGAACCTGCGACGCTATGGCCACGCCCCGCTCCTCCCCCGGATCTGGGAACTACGCCACAACATGTGGCCCTACGATGCCGCCTACATCGCGCTCGCGGAAACCCTGAACGCCGACCTTGTCACGGCCAACCGGAAACTCGACCGCGTTCCGGGTCTCCGCTGCACCGTCCGTGACCTCCAGAACGGGCCGTGAACGCTCCGACCGGACCCGGCTCGCCTCCAGCCCGAGCCCCAGCCCGGTCAGGTGGGAGTCGAACCATCAGCGTCGGCTTGCGGGGCGTCGGCTGCGGCATGCTACCGGCATGCCTGATTCGCGGATCAGCCTGGCCGATGCCCTGGAACTGAGGCGGACCGGCGACCTGTGGCTGTTCCGCGGCCGCACGGCGGCGGACCGGGCGATCCAGACGACGACCAACAGCCCGGTGAACCATGTCGGCATGGCGGTGGTCGTTGACGATCTTCCGCCGCTGATGTGGCACGCCGAGCTGGGAAATCGTTGCCGGACGTCTGGGCGGGCACGCATCAGCGCGGCGTGCAGTTGCACGACCTGCGTGCGGCGGTGGAGGTCTGGGCACGCCGTTTCCGTTCTGGAGCGGTGACGACCTGCGTCTGTCCGGAGGCTTCGTGCTGGGCGGGGAGATCGTCGTGGACGTGGACGACCCTGCCTAGCGTCGCGTCCGGTGGGTCCGTGCGGCGGCCGTTGACCAGGATTCGGTTCCTTGTCTTTCCAGAGCCTTTCGTGTCCGATTTATCCCTCTGGATAGGCAGGATGCGTCTGGGGGGATGCCGTCGTCATGGGGATGCCGTCCAGGTGCGGCACGGTGATCGCGGTGACCAGCAGGCCGCGGGCCGAGAGCCAACGACCGCCGAAGCCGGTCAGCTCACCGCCGGCCAGCCGTGGTCCCGCCACCAGGAGTTTCGCGGTGAAGGTGCCCCGGGCGGCCGGGCTCGGTGCCGGCGGGCCCATAGGTGCGGTGCCCGGGNGGATCACGAGGGCGGCGTCCCCGAAGCCGAGCCAACGTTCCGCCAACGGGTACCACGCCTTGTAGACAGACTCCTTGGCGCTGAACAGCAGCCGGTCCCAGCAGACGGCCGGGCGGGTGCGGGTGAGGGCCGCGAGCCAGCCCGCCTCGGCGGGAACGGTGATCTCCTTCAGCACCCCGCCGGGTGTGGGCTCGTTCGGCTCGGCGTCGATGCCGATGGTGTGGACCTCCGCCGCCCGGGCCACCGCGGCCGCCCGGTAGCCGGCGCAGTGGGTGATGCTTCCCACCACTCCGTCCGGCCAGCCGGGTGCGCCGCGGGAACCGGGCAGGATCGGCGCCGCCGGAAGTCCGAGCCCCTCCAGCGCGCGATGCGCGCATACCCGGGCGGTGGTGAACTCGCGGCGCCTCTTGTCGACCGCGCGGCTCAGCAGCGCAGCCTCCTCGGGGAATAGCACAGCCGAGGGATCGTCCTCAAACGCCTCGACGGCGACGGCCGCGGCGGGCAGCAGGCTCGCGAGCAGGCGCGGATCCACCCTCTTTACTCCGGTACCCGTTACTCCGGTAGCCGTCCCTGACGTCGAAGCCGGCGCCCCCGGCGGCGCCGAGCCTGCCCCCGGCGCCAATCTCGATCCCGGCGTGGAACTCGATCCTGGCATCGCGCTCAGTCCCGGCGGGCCGGCGGTGCGGGGAAGGGCAGGATCTGCCGTAGCCCGGACCATGGCGTGCCCCACGCCGCGCGTTCCCGAGGGTAGCCCATCGAGACCTCCTCAAAGCGGACGTCGTCGTACCAGGTGGTGCGGGGAATGTGCAGATGACCGTAGACGACAGCGCTGGCCCGGAACCGCGTGTGCCAGTCGGCCGTGCTCGTGGTGCCGCACCACAGCGCGAATGTGGGGTACCGCAGTACCGCGGTGGGCTGACGGACGAGTGGCCAGTGGTTGACGAGCACCGTTGGCATTGTCGGATCGATGTCGCCGAGGCGCGCCCGGGTCTGCGCGACCCGGGCCCGGCACCAGGCGTCGATGGTGGGATACGGGTCCGGGTGCAGCACCCATTCGTCGGTGCATACGATCCCGCTTTCCCGGGCCAGGGCCAGCGCCTCCTCCTTCGTCGCCGTTTCGGCGGGCCGAAAGGTGTAGTCGTAGAGCACGAACAACGGCGCGACGACAACGGGGCCGCCCGCGCCCTCCCAGACCGGATAAGGGTCCTCCGGGGTGACGACGCCCAGCCCGCGGGCGATCTCCACGAGATGCCGGTAGCGTTGTTCGCCGCGCAGCTGCACCGGGTCCTGCTTGGGAGTCCACAGCTCGTGATTCCCCGGCACCCAGACAACCTTCGCGAAACGCCCGCTGAGCTGCTTGAGCGTCGTCTCGATATCGGCGATCGTCTCGGCGACGTCACCGGCGAGGATCAGCCAGTCGTCGGATGATCCGGGTGCGATGTCCTCCACCATCCGCCGGTTCTCGGGGTAGGCGACATGCACGTCACTGACGGCCAGCAGCCGCCCGGGCGAAACCGGGGAATCCGTCCGGGACACAAGGCGAAGCCTACCGGCGCGGCCACCGGCGTGTCCGCCAGATGAAAATGCTGTTCCGGTGTTCGAGATGGCGCCGGGTGGGCATCCTGATCGAGGATCATCGCGAGGGATCGGTGACGATCCCTCGAGGACGACACGATGAGCCGACGGATCCAGCCGATCTTGCGGGAGTGGACAGCGATGAACGACAGCGGGCAGCGATGAGTGGTGGGCAGCGATGAGTGACAGCGTCGGAATCGGGCTGCTCGTCGCCCTCGGGGCTCTCGTCATGATCGTCCTGGCGCTGGCCGTGGCCGCGCTGGTCGCCGTCCGGAAGTACCGGCTGCCGTTGCGGGGCCTCGTGGCGACCCTGGCGGGCCTCGCCTACGTCATCTCCCCGGTGGACGCCGTCCCGGAGATTCCGCTGGGGCCGATCGGCCTGATCGACGACATCACCGTGATCATCGCGACCGTGGTCTACCTGCGTGGCCTGATCGCCGCGCGGCGGGGCCTGGACCCGGCCGGGATCGATCCACCCGGCCGGGCGCCCCACCCGATGCCGCGGCAGCCTCCGCCGCCTCGGGTATCAGGCCGGCGCCGCGGTGCCCGCTGAGCAGGCTGCCGCTGAGCAGGCTGCCGGGGCTGGCTGGAACACCGGGGCTGGCTGGAACACCGGGACCGGCCCCGGTGTTGTCCGCGACATGACTTCTGTCACCTTCGCGATCACCTGGGATTACCGTTGCCCGTTCGCCCGCAACGCACATGAACACGTTTTGACTGGTCTCGCGGCCGGTGCCGACTGGAACGTCACCTTTCTCCCGTTCTCGCTGGGGCAGGCGCACGTGGAGGAGGGGCAACCCACCGTCTGGGAGAAGCCCGAGCAGGACTCCGGGATCCTCGCCCTGCAGGCCGGCGTCGTCGTCCGCGACGAATACCCGGATCTGTTCCCCTCCGCCCACCGGGCGCTGTTCGCGGCGCGTCACGACGAGGGCCGTCACCTGGAGGACCGGGCGGTCATCCAGGAGACGCTCGCGGGGGTGGGGCTGCCCGCCGACGAGGTGCTTGCCCGGGTTGACGATGGCGCTCTCGACAAGGTCCGCGCCGAGCACGAGCAGTACGTCGCCTCGCATACCGTCTGGGGCGTGCCGACCTGGATCGCCGGTGATCAGGCCGTGTTCGTCCGGCTGATGAACCGTGCGCCGCTCGGTGCCGACCCGGCGGGTTCCATCCGTGCGGTGGAGCGCATCGTCGACCTGGTGACCGGTTGGCCCGAGTTGAACGAGTTCAAGCACACGTCCATCCCACGCTGATCTTCCAGGCCGGTTCGGTCCGTCCCGGTACNCCCACGGCGCCGGGGACAGCGGCCGCGCCGCCCGCCATTCCCCTGTCGGCGCCCGGCGGTGTCAGACGTTCAAGCCGCGTCAGGTGCCCAGGTCACGTGAGGTGCCCAGGTCACGTGAGGTGCCCAGGCCGCGTCAGACGTCCAGGCCGTAGCTGCGGGCGATCGCAGCCAGGCCGCTGACCCCACCCTGGCCGAGCGCCCGGAAGCGCCAGCCGTCCTGATCCCGGTAGAGCTCACCGAACAACATCGAGGTGTCCCGCGCGGCGGCGGTGGTGAGGTCGTACCGCACCAGCTCGTCATCGGTCGACGCGTTGACGACCCGGATATAGGCGTCGGTCACGTCGCCGAAACTCTGGTGTCGATAGTCGGCGTTATGGATGCTGACCGGGAAGACGATGCGCGTTATTGCACTGGACAGCAGGTCGAGACGCACCTCGATCTGTTCGTCGTCGCCCGCACCCTCACCGGTGAGGTTGTCACCGCGGTGCACGATCTCGCCGCGCGGACTACTGAGGTTGTTGTAGTAGATGAAATAGCTGCGGTTGGGAGCTCGCCCGTCCGCCTGCAGGGCAATGGCGCTCGCGTCCAGGTCGAACTCCTCCGATCCGGGAGCATTCGGATCCCAGCCGAGGCCGACGGTGATGTGCGTCAGGCCGTCGGTGGCTCCGGTGAGCGCGACGCTTCCACCCTTGACGACGTCAATGCCCACGGTTCTCCGATCCCACGACGTTCTCCGGCCCGGCGGCCCCGGCCGGTGCGATGTTCGCGATACGTGACTACCCAAGCACATGAGCGTGTCGCTGGTGCGTGCATCCAGGAGACTGTCCCGACCGGTCTCGGCCGGTCCTGCTGGTCGCGAGCGGCGACGGGTGTCCGACGACCGGTAGCCTACTGGGGAGGAATGGTCACCGACCGATTGGTGTCGGCATCGTTGCGCAGTCTCCAGGATCGTGGCCGGGGACGGAGCGCGGCCACCGGCGGCATCGGCCGGCCCGAATTGGCTAACGTCGGCAACCGTGGATCGACTACCGTTGCTTGTCGGGTCCGGTGACATCGCTCGGGCGCTGGGTCTGACCCGCCAGGCGGTCGACCATCGGCTCCGGATCGATCCGGCCGCGCCGAGCCCGGCCGCGGTGGTAAATCGCACCGCCACCTGGGGCGGGACCCGGATCTGGTGGCGAGCGGAGATTGATCGTTGGCTTCGGCTCGAACCCGAGCACTGGGAAGTGCGCTGAGGGAGGCCGCCGGGAAAACGCGCTGACGGAAATCTGACGGAAAGCAGAGAGGTCCGCCCGGGGCATCCGGTGGCCGGCGGTGGACGTCCACAGAACGTGGGACGTGGAACGTGGGACGTGCTCGATGGACCGGCCTACCCGCCACGTCCGTGTTGAACGATCGTTGTTGAACGATCATTGAGGAAACCGGGCGGGTGGCCATCGCCATGCCGCCGGTCGGCTGATAGCGTCTGATGCCACCGTCCGCCGGGTGACGGTAGGTTCGGGGGCGCATGGTGCTGGCTTTTGAGGGTACCCGATGAAGAACTACTTCTTCATCTCCTATGCGGCAGATGAGGATCGGCGCTGGGTGCAGCGCTTTCACGCCGATCTCGAGTACGAGCTGCGGGTTCAGGTCGGCTCCGCGGTGGGCGGAATCCTGGACACCCGTCCGCGTCCCGGCATGGACGCCGACCTGGCCCTGNCCGCCGGCGCCGGCGGAACCCGCGTGATGGTGGCGCTCTGTTCCGATCCCTTTTTCAGGGACGCCTGGTGCGGGCGCGAGTGGGAGGTCTTCCACTCGCGCATCGAAAATTTCAGCAAGGCCGGTGCGACCAGACTGGAGGACGGTTTCCTCCGGGTGCTGTGGCGTCCGACGCAGGATCCCGTCCCGGCGGTCGCGACGAGGGATCTCGCGGACGCGAGCGCGGGACTCCCCGACACCTATCGCCAGCGCGGCCTGCTCTGGATGATGCGCAAGATGCTGCTCGGGGCGGGCGGGTACTACTGGTTCGTCCGCATGCTCGCGGCGCGGATCGTCGCGGCCCAGCAGATCACCCTGGACCCGGTGCCCGACCTCGCGGTGCGCCGCGCCGCCGCGGCCTTCGGCTCCCACCCCGGCTCGTCCGGGGACCCGTCGGAAGCGATGCCCCCCTTCCTTCCGCTGGCCGGGTCCGTGAACGGGAACGGGAACGTGAACGGGAACGGGAGAGCCGGTTTCCGGACCCACGGCGACGGCGACGAGGCGCGGCGCGCGGCTTCGATCGGGACGGCACCCCCCGTGCCCACGCCGACTACCNCCTCCCGCCGAACCACGCCGCCGGTGGCGTCTGACGTACCGTCGCCGCAGACGCCGCTGGCGGAGGTCTCCCGTCTGGTCGCCATCAGCTACGTCGGCGCCGACCAGGAGTGGGCGGACTGGCTCGAATACCTGCTGCGCCGCGGCTCCCACCGGGTCGTGCAGGTCAGATGGGCGCAGAGTAGAGGTGAGCGGCTGGCCGAGACGGTTGACCGCATCGCCGCGCGCCGGCCGGATGTCACCGTGGCCCTGCTGTCGCGGCACTACCGGCCGCCCCGCCCGGAGAACCCCGGCGAGACCGAGATCGAGGCGTGGGAGCGGCTGGGGCTGGCGGGACCGCTCGAGAATCAGGTCATCCGGGCGGTCATCGACCGCGAACCGTTACCCGAGCCGCTGCGGACGCTGCCGAAGCTGGATCTGAGCCGGTTCGAGCCGACCGCGGTCGACGGACTGCTGGCGGGGATACGGGCGGGAGCCCGGCGATGAACGCCTACGCCCGGCCCGGTCGTCGGCCCGGCGATGCGCCCCCGGTGTGGCGCAGCCGCCGGGAGAACGAGCTGTTCGCCGGTCGCGACGACGAGCTGGAACGCATCTGGGACGGCCTGACCCGGCATCGGCGGGNGGNGCTGGTGCCGGNGGGGGNCCAGTCCGACATCGGGGAGACCGAGCTCGCCGGCGAGTACCAGCATCGGTTCAAGCTGCGCTACGACGTCTCGTGGTGGGTGGACTGCTCGACGACCGCCGCCGTCCCCGGGCAGATCGGCGAGCTCTACGAGCGGGCCCGCACCGAACTTCCCGGCCCCCCTCCGGGCGCGGCCGACGCCGGGCCGGAGTCCACCGCGGGATGGTTGGTCATCTTCGCGGGTGTGGGCAGTCCGGACGAGGTGGCGGAGTTCCTGCCCGACGGCGAGGCGCATGTGATCATCATCGCCGACCGCGCCGTGGGCGCCTGGCGGGACCGGACGATGCCCATCGGGCCATTGCGTCGTCGCGAGTCGGTCATGCTGCTCACCAGCGCGGCGCCGATGGTCGACCCGGCCACCGCCGCCCAGCTGGGGGAGTTGGTCGGACACCGGCCCGCCCTGCTCGCGGAGATCGCCGGGTACCTGATCCGCGAGGCGGTCGTGTCGCCGGAACTGTGTCGGCGCCTGCTGGAGATGGCGGCGTCGCGGCCGACGCCGGCCGTCCGGGACGCCGCCGGCGGTGACCAGTCGTCCCGGGCCCAGGCGATGCGTGGTTCCGGAACCCCCGCCGGGGCCGCGTCCGGGGCCGCGTCCGGGGCCGCAGCCGGGGCCGGGGCCGCCGTCATGGTCGCAGGCGAGGTACGTGACCCGGTAGGGCGCAACGCGGCGCGGGCACCATCGATTCCTGTGATCAACAAGCACGGCTGGCCCCCCCGGGAGGTCGACGAGCTCGTCGCGGCCCTGATGCGGGTGGAGTACATCGCTGACCTGGCCGGTTTCGACCACTGGTTCGACGAGCTGACACGGATCCTCGGTCGCACGATCGCGCTGACCTCCCCGGTCGTCGCGGTCCGCCTGACCACGCTGGTCAGCGAGGCGGTCGGCCAGCCCGATCCCGGCATGCTCGACGCCTTGCTGCAGGCCCTCGACCTGGTCGCGCCGCGCGACGACCGGTCCGTCGTGGACTTCCGGCGCTTGGTGACCGAGCTGCAATCCCACTGGAGCGGCGCGGGCTCGGCGCTGCCCGGCATGTCATCACCGGTGCCCGCCTACCAGCTTCCCTCCTGGCCACCGCTGCTGTCTGGAGTGCCCTCCTCACCCCCGCCCAGCCACGGGCCGTCGGGCACCCCGACCTACTACTTCTTCACCAGCCACGCGCACCGCGACGACCGGGATCGCGTGGCCATCTTCCATCGGGAGCTCGAGCTGGAGCTGCGCCGCAAGGTCCGGCGCCGGATCCGGCCGACGGGATTCTTCGACGCCGACCGGCTGGGCGGCGGGGAGCACTGGCCGACCTCGCTGCGCGACGCGGTGCGCACGGCTCCGGTGCTGGTCGCGCTGTGGTGTGACGACTACTTTGAGAGCGACTGGTGCGGCCGGGAGTTCGGCGTTTTTCAGGAACGTATCCGCCGGGCGACCAAGCCGGGCGGGAACCCGCCGTCCGGGATCATTCCCGTGCCCTGGCTGCGGCGGGACGCCGAGGTACCCGAGGCGGCCCGTGAACTCCACATCGCGCATATGGAGCTTGGTCGTCAGTATGACAACCTTCCGGTCCTGGATTTGATGCGCCATCCCGCCGCCTTCGCGGAGTATGTAAGTCTGCTGGCCTACCGGGTCATGGATGTCGCTCGCGACCAGCTGCCGCCGTTGGACGCCGAGGTGACGGAGCTCGTCCGTTCCCCGTTCCACCATCAGCCGTGAGCTGCACGGAGCCGTGATGAGCTGCACGANCNCCCCNCGGCCGGCNCCCGGCGGCAGCGCGCCGCGACCGTCCCGCCGTACCCGGATCCCCGCGGTGAAGAATGTGGTCCGACCTGTGCGAGCTGCCGTGGACGTGGGAGGCCCGGGTGCGATGGTAGGGCAGAGGCCCTGCGCCGAAAAACGGCGTGAGGGGGACCTGTGACACCGTTCTTTCTGGTCCATCACGCGCTCGCCGGCGGTGACAGCAGCTATGTCGAACGTTTCTTCGGAGATGTACAGAATGCGGTTTACGAGCGCCTCGGCTATCGTGAGGTGTTCACTGGCGAGGCGGCCGGCGCGGCGGAGTCCTCGCCGGCGACGGGGGGCCGCTCCAATCCCGATGCGCTCCTGGCGCCGGTGATGGTGGCGCTGTACTCGGACGCCTACTTCACCGACCACCAGTGCCTGCTGGAGTGGTCGCTGTTCCGGGAACGGCTGCGGTGGCACCACCATTTCACCGGTCGGAGCTCTCCGGCGCTGGTCGGTGTTCCCTGGTCCATCCGATCGGTACCCGTGCCGGCTCAGATCGCGGAGGCGGGGATGCTTGTCGGCGACTTCGGCGCGGGCTACACGGCGAGCGGCGCGTTGCAGCTGATCCGGACCGGTTCCGCCTCGGTCTGGTACCAGCAGTTGACCGAACGGGTCAGTGAACTGATCGTGCGTGCCCGCGGCGACGAGCCGCCGGCACTGTCCACGCGTGACGTGGAGTTCGTCGAGCGGTCGGGGCGGACGGACTGGGTGTCGGCCGGTCGGGGCCGGGGCACCCGCTGGTCTGCCGGCAGCTCCGCGACGCTGCTGATCCCGCCGGCTCCCCTGGTCCCCCTGGCCTCGACGGTTCGCACGGCTCCAACCCCGGCGGCTCCAACCCCGGCGGCCATGGCTTCGGCGGCCATGGCTCCGGCCCGAGTCGGTGGCCGGGAGCGTCGATGGCGGATGGCCGATCCCGAGCACACCCGTCGACCCATCCTGCGTCGTGCCGGCGCCGCCGAACTGGACGATGACGATGACTGAACTTTCCGAGCAACCACCGGAACTTTCCAGGCAACCACCGGAACCGGCGGGTCACGACACGCCGGGCGGGCGCGCCGGCAGGCCGGCGCAGATCATCACCTTCTACTCCTACAAGGGCGGTTCGGGGCGCACGATGGCACTGGCGAACGTCGCCTGGCTGCTCGCCGCCTCGGGTAAGCGGGTTCTCACCGTCGACTGGGATCTGGAGTCTCCCGGCCTGCACCGGTATTTCCGCCCGTTTCTGCAGAACAGGGAGCTGGACTCGAGTGACGGCGTCACCGAGATGCTCCAGGGTTTCATCCGGGAGATCGACCGGCTCCAGGACGCGCCGCCGTCGACATCCGCGGAGCAGGCCTCCGTGCCGGACGCCGACGCGGTGCGCGAGATCATCGCCCTGCACGGCGACTTCCGGCACAACATCGAGACCATCGAGTGGCCCGGGTTCCCGGGCGTCGGACGGATCGACTTCCTCGGTCCCGGCCGGCAGACGTCCACGAGCGCGGTGCTGGTGGCCACGGTGCCCTGGTCGACGCTGTTCGAGGACGCCGACGGCCGGGCGTATTTCGCCGCGCTGCGTGAGCGCATGCGGTTCGCCGACTACGACTACGTCCTCATCGACAGCCGGACCGGCACCTCGGACGCGGCCGGCGTCTGCACCCAGCTCCTGCCGGACACCGTCGTCATCGGATTCGCGCTGAACAACCAGTCCATCGACGGCGGCGCCGGGGTGGCCCGCGAGATCCGTAACAGCAAGCGGGACATCCGGGTGCTGCCCGTCCCGATGCGGGTCGAGGACACCGAGCAGCGCAAGCAGGAACTGCGCCGCCGCGCGGCGTTCCACGCCTTCCGCCCGGTGTTGGCCGACCTGTGCGGTTCCGACCCGGAGGCACAGCGGAGCTTTCTGATCGGCCTGGAGATCCCCTACAAGGCGGTCTACGCCTACGAGGAGGTCCTGGCGGCCTTCCAGGAGGATCCCGCCAGCCGGCTCGGCGTCCAGGCCGCCTACCGGATGCTCGCCGGAGAGCTTGCCGGCGCCCCGATCGATGCGCGCCCCGTCCCGCCACAGGATCGGGAGCGGGTGCTGCGGGACTTCGAGCAGTACGGACCGCCCGCTCCGCGGTCGGTGGCGATCTTTGGGGCGCCCGAGGACCGGCCCTGGGCGGACTGGCTGGTGTCGGTGCTGGGAGCCACCGGGGTGCGGATCCGACCGCTGCCCCCGATGGCGCTGACCCCCGCCGACTTCCCCGCCGTCGAGTCACTGATCGTGATCGGATCACCGCATCTGGGCCCGGACACCCCGGGTGAGTCCCTGGTGCGCGAGCAGATCCAGACCCGGATCCGCCAGCGCGGCTCGCGGGCGGGGGTGGTGGTCGTCGAGGTGGGTTCGATGCGGCTCGACTCCGCCTACCATGGAGCCGAGATCATCTCCCTGCCCGCGCGGAACGAGCGGGACGCGGGGGTCGTGGTCCTCGAAGGGCTGGGGCTGCCCGTTCCGCGGGCCCGACTCGACGACCTGCGGGTGGTCGCNCCCCGGTNCCCGGCCCGCCGGCCCCGCTTCTGGTCGGTGCCGGCCAGGTTCGCCCAGCCGTTCGTCGGACGGCACGCGGTGCTGGACGAGCTGCGCGACCGGCTGCTGCCGGGGGGCCGACCGAGCGGGCTGTGTCCCCTGCTCGGCCCGGACGGCGTCGGGAAGAGCGCCATCGCGGCCGAGTACGCGCACCGGTTCGACTCCGACTACGACATCGTGCACTGGATCTCGGCGGGTGACGCCGCCTCGGTCCGGGCGGGCCTGCGCGACCTCGCCGAGCGGCTGCGTCCCGGCAGCGACGTCCCGGACGCGCAGCGTTCCCCGAGCGAGCAGCTCGAACGGGTCGCCCTGGACGCGCTGCGCCAAGGCGACCCCTCGGCGCGCTGGCTGCTTGTCTACGACGGCGCCGCCGACCCGCGGACGCTGGCCGGGCTGTTGCCCGTCCCGACCGGCAACGGCCATGTCCTGCTGACTTCGGCGGATCCGGCCTGGGACAGTGAACCCGGCGCGTTGTGGGTGGACCCGTTCACCCCGGCCGAGAGCCGGGCGTTCCTGCGCCGGTGGCTGCCCGAGGTCGGTGAGGACCGGCTGGCGACGATCGCCGAGCGGCTACGGCATCAGCCGTCGGGCCTGCGCACTGCGGTCGGGCGGCTTCGCCAGGACCGGCGGGGAGNGCCGGTTGACGATCGTGCCGTCGACGCCTACCTCACCCAGCTCGCCGGGGTCGCACCCGAGCAGGCAACCTGGACGGTGTCGTTCGAGACCCTGCGCACCAGCGACCGCGCGACCCGGCGGGCGGCGGCCCGGCTGCTGGAACTGTGTGCCTTCCTGGCCCCGCAGGGCGTGCCGCTCGCCCTGCTGGAATCCCCGGTGATGCTGCGCCATCTCGCCGAGGCGGTGGGGGACGACGCGATCGCCGACCCGACCGTGCTGCCCGAGCTGTGGGCGGAGATCCGCAAGCCCCGGCTGGCCGAAGTCGACACCGTACCCGACGGTCAGTTCCGCCTCGCCGCGCGCTGGCAGCGGCTCCTCGTCGAACGGATGCAGCCCGCCGAGCGGACCGCCGCCCGCGAGGCGGTGCTCGGCATCTTCGCGGACATCGCCGCGGCCGCTCCGCGGCCCTCGGCCGCCGCGGGCTGGCCGATCTACCGGATGCTGGAGGGTCAGATCCTGGCCTCCGAGGCGATGGAGAGCCCGGCACCCAAGGTTCGGCAGTGGCTGGTGTCCCAGGTGTATGTGATGTGGCGGTCCGGCCGGCTGGAGTTGGGCCGCGGCATCGCCGAGGATGCGTTGCGCAGATGGCGCGACCTGTTCGGAGCGGACGACCCGCTGACCCTGCGGATGGCCGCCCACCTGGCCATGGTGCTCCGCGGTCTGGGACGGTTCCAGGAGGCGTACGACCTGAACACCGACACCCTCGCCCGCCAGCGCCGCCACCTGGGCATTTTCCATCGCCACACATTGATCACCGCGATGAGTTACGGCATCGACATCCGGGAGCTCGGCCGGTACGCCGAGGCAGCCGCGGAGGAGAGCAGCACCCTGGTCGGTTTCCGCGACCGGCTCGGCGACAACCACCTCGACACCCTCATGGCCGCGAGCAACCTCGCGCTGTCCACCTTCCTGGACGGGCGGGCCCGCGAGGCGCTCCACCTGAGCCTGGACACCATGGCGCGGCTACGCCTGGCGGGGGCCGAGGGCACCTCGCAGTTCTGGTGGCTGCAGGCGCGGGCCGGGATCTGCCATCGGGAGCTGGGCGAGCTGGAGCAGGCGGAGCGGTTGCTGCGGGAGGCCGCGACCAACCTCGCCGGCATCGAGGGGGCGACGACGCACCTGACCCTGCGCTGCAACAAGCATCTCGCGGTCGTCCTGCGCCTGCGGGGCAGCCCGGACGCGGCGAGCCGCCTCGCCGGTGAGACGCTCGAGCGCTACACCGAGATCTACGGGGCGTCCGACCTGGGCACCCTGGCCTGCCTGCTGAGCCGTGCCGGCCATCTGCACGCGCTGGGNGAGCACCACCGGGCGTCCGTCGAGGCCGAGTCGTGCCTGCGGGAGTACGAACGTCTCCACGGCCCCGAGCATCCGTTCACGAACATCTGCCGCTCGGATCTGTCCATCTACCTGCGCGCGGACGGGCGGCTGGCGGAGTCCCGCGCACTGGCCGAGCAGGCCCACCTCACGCTGGTCGACGAGCTCTACCAGCACCACCCGTTCGCGCTGGCCGCCGGGGTGAACCACGCCGCGAGCCTGGCGGCCCTCGGCGAGACCGAGGCGGCCCGGGCGCTGGACGAGGATCTGTTGCGCGAATCCGAAATGTCACTGGACAGCAGCCATCCCTACCTCCCGATAATGCGGGAGAACCTGGCGGTCCTCACCGGCCGGCAGGCCGGCGGTGGGCGTGGCCATCGAGAAGTCGACATCGACATCTCCAGCATCTGAGTAGCGTGATGAGGTCGAGCGACGAGTGCACAGTGGCAATCCGCCGGCGGCCGGTCCGCCCGGACCGGGGTTTCCGGTCCGGCGTCGGCCGCCACCCGCCGGGAGCGGCAGAAGGATGAGCTGATGGTGACTGTTCCTGATGATGTTGTCGAACCCCGCATCGTCACCGCGCCGCATGTCGGCGACGAATACAACGGCATCCGGCAGAAGTTCCGCGGGACGGTGGCTGTCACGGGTGCCCAGTATCTCGAGTACTACGTCCACGGATTGCCGACGGTGTCGGCCGATCTTCTGCACCATCCGCGGCTGGCCGACTGTTTCCGTGGTTCACGCACGGTGGAACGGGCCCGCCGGGACTACGAGATCATCGGCCGGCAGCTAAACCACCGGATGACGGAGCTGAACACCTCGCTGGCCGCTCTCGCCAACGGGCGGCTAATCCGGACGGTCTTCGCCGCGCAGGACCGGGCGGTGCTCTACTTCGACGTCGACGAGGGGCAGTACATCGTCGGGGTCTCCCTCGGCGCGGACGCCATCGAGTCCGCTGACCTGACGCTCTCGCGGACCGCGACGGAAATCCGGGCGGCCCGGGGGATCGGCGACCCCAACTACGGCGGCTATCACCGGGGGGACGGCACGTTCCTTCCGTCGCCCACCCGCGCCGACGGTAGCCCGGACACCGGCTCTCATCCATTCGTGTCGTTGCCGAGGCCGTCGGCGCCGGTGTTCGCCAATCCCTGGGCATCGCTGATCAAACGGCGTTGGTCACCCGCCGGGGACTCGCGGGAGGAGGAGTTCCAGGCCCAGGCCGTCAGCGTCCTGAAGCCCGGTGACCTCCAGTACATGGCCCTGGTGCGCGGCGGCACGGTGAGCGCCGCCGACCTGATGGACCACGACGACCTCAACGAATTCTTCGTCGGTCTGAGCCGGGAGGCCCGCCGGGAGGGTCTCGTCAAGGTCGCCGCCAAGTTCCTCGCCCTGAGCGATCTGCTCGACGGTCTGCTGCGATCGGTCCTGAACCGCCGATTGACCCGCACCGTTCTCGACGTGGAGAAGGGTGCGCTGTACTTTCATCGCCTCAGCCGTGACGAGTTCCTGATGGGCGTCACCCTGGATCAGCGTCGGGTGTCCGAAGCCGACCGCCGCTTCCAGCTGCTCGTCCGCCGACTGACGGCTTCGTACGGCTGTTGAAAGGCGCCGGATGACGCCAGGCGAATCCCGTCGATGGACGGGATCATTGTCGATGTCCTCGCGTATTCTTCGTCGAGCAGGTCCCCGCGTCGCGCCGACGCGTACCCGTTGGTGGGGAGGCCCCACATTCATGGCCCACGATCTGATGCCCGTGCCGTCCGGTCTGGTGGATCTCTGCGAGGTCGACGTCGACCGGCTTGCCTCCCTCGCGGGTCCACCCTCGGGAGAATGGCAGCGCTGGATCGCCGCCTGGATCGGCTACCCGGGCAGGCCGCTGCCCGGGGACGTAGCTCTGGCCCTGGGCGGGGATCTGGACCTGACCGACTACCTGCCCAGGACCACATCCTTCGGGGAGATGCCGGACGGCACCGACCCCCCGAAGCCGCCGCGTCTGCCCGGGGCCGCCGCCTGTTCGGGCGGACGGCCCGCGTCCGGTGGCGCCATGACGTCGGGTGGCGCCATGACGTCGGGTGGCGCCATGACGTCGGGTGGCGCCATGACGTCGGGTGGCGCCATGACGTCGGGTGGCGCCATGACGTCGGGTGGCGCCATGACGTCGGGTGGCGCCATGACGTCGGGTGGCGCCATGACCCACGCCTCTCGGCGGCTCGTCCGTCCTACCGGATCCGCCCGTCGGGTGGTCTCCCCACCCGTCGCCCGGCATCGGATCACCCCGAGGGACATCGAGGCCGTGGCGGGCGGGTCGCCGGGTGCCGCACCGCTGCGCGAGCTGCTGCGGGGTCAGATCAGCAAACGGATGCTGATGCTGTGGGCGTTGCTGCGCGGCCTTGAGAACGCCGACCTCGACGACGCGACGCGCACCTGCGTAGATGAGGCGCTGCGGGTGCTCGGGGACGCTCAGCGGCGGGCCCGCGACGCCGTCCACGACCTGCTCCTGCACCCGACGATCGGGACCTGGCTCGCCGGCAGCCTGCGGCGGTGCTGGCAGGGGNCGGCCGGACCCGACCTCGACCGCCTCGGTTATGTGGGTGGGATCGCGGTGGCCGCCGCCCTGCGGGCCCGGATGCCGTGCCGGGTGCCGGTGCGGATCATCGACGGGCTGGTGTCGATCCCCACGATGGGCGTCGTCGGGTCGGGGGCCACGAGCGGTTGGGGCGTCGCGCACGTGTCCGACCGGCGGGTGACGCTGCGTGGCAGCGCCGGGNGGGGNCCGGCCGGNGGNGACGGCTGGACTCCGGCGCGCATGCTGTCGAGCACTGTCGACGGTCACCGAATCGCACTGACGCTGGAGGACACCGACCCGTTCCGGGCCGCGGACACGCTTCCCCTGCCCGTCGCCGCGCGCTGCGACGAGGCGGCGGCCCGGTGGCAGCGCCTGCTCGACGGCGCCTGGAGTGTGCTCGCGGGCGACGACGGGGTGCGGGCGGAGGAGGCCGCCGCGGTCCTGTCGGCGCTGGTCCCGTTGCGTGAGGTCCCGGACCGGCCCGGCACCGGCGTCACCGTGATCGACGCGCTCGGCGCGCTGATGGTCAGCCCGCCGACCGACGCGCTGTGGCTTGCCATCACCGTCGTGCATGAGGCGGCGCACACCAGACTGGAGATGCTGAGCGATCTTGCGCCCCTGGTCGGCCCGCACGACGGCTCCGTGCACTACGCTCCCTGGCGGCCCGACCCCCGGCCACTCGCCCCGCTGCTGCACGGCGCCTTCGCCTTCGCCCAGATCGCGGCCTTCTGGGCGGGGCGGTGGGCCCGGGACGGCGCCGGGTCGGATCTGGGCGCGGCGTACGAGTTCGCCTGGTGCCGGGACGCGGTCTCGGCGGTGCTGCCCGTGCTGCGGGATGCGGCCGGGCTCACCGAGGCGGGCCGCCGGTTCGTCTCGGCCATGGGCGCCAGGATCGACGTCTGGATCGCCGCCGACCTGCCGATCGCGGCCACTACCACAGCCGCCACCGTGCTGCGCGACGTCGCCGTCGTCTGGCGGCTGCGTAACCGCCGGCCCGACCGCGACCACATCGAGAGATGGGCGCGGGACTGGGCTGCCGGTCGGCCCTGCGGACGGCCGGTAGCGCCGTCGTCCCGCCTCGTCCCCCAGACCGAGCCGTACAGCCCGCACCGCCACGCCCGGCAGGCACTGACCTCGCTGCGGTTCGCCATGCCCGACCGGTTCGCCGGGCTCGCTGGTTCTGCCGGGCTCGATCCGGCGGCCTGGCCCGTCAACGCGACCCTCGGAGACCTGCTCTACGTGCGCGGAGACCTCGGCCGCGCGGCCGAGGAGTTCCGCCGGGAGCTGCAGGCCCGTCCGGGGCGGGCGGAGTCGTTCGCGGGGCTGGCCCTGGTGCTGGCCAGACGGGCCGGGGGACTGGAGCGCCGGCTCTACCTCGACCACCCCGAGGCGTTGCTGGCCCTGAGCGTCCGGATCAGGGAGCTGACCGGCTCCACCCCTGACCCGCGCACGCTCGCGCGGTGGATCGCGGCGGGAGGCCCCGGTTACCCGGATCGCTCGTGGCGATCTCTCAAGACGAGGCCGCTACCGGTCGGTGCCCGGCGATAACCCGACGGCGGGGATGCCGGCTGGGATGCCGTCCCGCCGGCCGCATCCCGCTCCGTTCGCGATGACGCATTCGGCGAATCCGGAACAGCGAGTTTCCGCGGGCCGCGTTGACTTCGTGCGCACTCCAAGTCCTAACGTCTTCGTATGGCCACGATCGAGGCGCTCACGGTGACGTCTTCCCCTCCGGCCGTGACGCCGTCTCCGGCCGTGACGCCGTCTCCGGCCGTGACGCCGTCTCCGGCCGTGACGCCGTCTCCGGCCATGGTGGCGGAGCCGGATCAGGGCTGGTGCGCGCGGTTGGACCCGGCGGTCCGCCCGGATGGATGCGACCGGTCCGTTGATCCGTTCGCGGTCGGTCCGGGGGGTGCACCAGAGGCCGCCGGGACCCTCACGATCGCCGAGGCCGCCGCGGCCACCGGAGTCAGCGCGCACACGCTGCGGTACTACGAGCGGGCGGGGCTGATGCGGGACCCGGTCGCCCGTGCCTCGTCGAGCCATCGGCGCTACACCGTCGAGGACGTCCGCTGGGTCACGTTCCTGACCAAGCTGCGGCTCACCGGCATGCCGATCCGGGAGATGGCGCGCTACGCCGAACTGGTGCGCGCCGGGGAGGGGAACGAGGCGGAGCGTCTCGCCCTGCTGACCGAGCATCGCCGCCGGGTCCTGGCGCGCCTCGACGAGGTGCAGCGCAACCTCACCGCCATCAACGTCAAAATCAGCATTTATCAGGACATCTACCAGGAGAGGGTCGTCCGCTGATGCGCAGGGTCGCACTAGGAAGCCAGGGCCTGGAGGTCTCCGTCCAGGGTCTGGGCTGCATGGGAATGTCGGAGTTCTACGGCGCTGGCGACGACGCCGAGTCGGTCGCCACCATCCACCGGGCGCTCGACCTCGGGGTGACGCTGCTGGACACGGCGGACATGTACGGCCCGTACCGCAACGAGGAACTCGTGGGGCGGGCGATCGCCGGCCGCCGGGACGAGGTGGTGCTGGCCACCAAGTTCGGCATCATCCGTGACCCCGCCGACCCGACGGCGCGGGGGATCAACGGCCGTCCGGAGTACGTGCGCTCGGCCTGCGACGCATCCCTGCGTCGCCTCGGCGTCGACCACATCGACCTGTACTACCAGCACCGGGTCGACCCGAAGACGCCGATCGAGGATACCGTCGGCGCGATGGCCGAGTTGGTCAGCGCCGGCAAGGTGCGCTACCTCGGGCTCTCGGAGGCGGCGCCNGCCACCATCCGTCGTGCCCACGCCGTCGCCCTGATCACGGCCCTGCAGACCGAGTACTCGATCTGGTCCCGCGAGCCGGAGGCCGAGATCCTGCCGACCCTGCGGGAACTCGGCATCGGGTTCATCTCCTACAGCCCGCTCGGGCGTGGCTTCCTGACCGGCACCTTCCGCTCGGCCGCGGACTTCGCCGCCGACGACTTCCGCCAGCACCTGCCGCGGATGCACGGCGACAACTTCGACGCCAACCTCGCCGTGCTCGCCGAGATCGAGAAGCTTGCCGCGGAGAAGAACGTGACCCCCGCGCAGCTCGCGCTGGCGTGGGTGCACCACCAGGGCGACGACGTCGTGCCGATCCCCGGCACGAAGCGGCGCCGCTACCTGGAGTACAACGTCGCAGCCACCAGCATCACGTTGACGGCCGCCGAGGCGGAGCGGTTGGGTGCGGCGGGGGCGGGCGTGGCGGGCCCCCGCTATCCCGACATGTCATCCGTCAACGGATAGCGAGGCCCGGTCGAGTCCGCCGCGGTGGCGGGTGCCGCGCCGCCCGATTCCCCGATGGTGGCGGGGGAGCCGTGAGAACGGGAGCCGTGACGCGTGAGGTGGCCCGCCACCTGTCCTCCGCCGGCCCTGCTGCCCGCCGGCCCTGCTGCCCTGCGACTTGGCCGGACCGGCCGGACCCGGCGATCTCAGGCGTCGCCGGTGGGACCGTCCTCCAGGTCGCCCTCGGTACGCAGGTACAGCTCCTGCAGCGCGTCGAGGGTCGCAGCCTCCGGGTGCTCCCACAGGCCGCGCGCCGCGGCCTCCAGCAGCCGTTCGGTGATGCCGTGCAGCGCCCAGGGGTTGGACTCGGCGAAGAACTTCTGGTTCTCCGGGTCCAGTGCGTAGGTTGTGGCGAGCCGTTCGTACATCCAGTCCGCGACCACGCCGGCGGTGGCATCGTAGCCGAACAGGTAGTCGACGGTGGCGGCCATCTCGAACGCCCCCTTGTAGCCGTGCCGGCGCATCGCCGCGAGCCACCGCGGGTTCACCACCCGGGCGCGGAAGACCCGGGAGGTCTCCTCGGACAGCGTTCGGGTGCGGACCGCCTCCGGCCGGGTGCTGTCGCCAATGTAGGCAGCCGGCGCCCGGCCGGTCAGCGCGCGTACGGTTGCGACCATGCCGCCGTGGTACTGGAAGTAGTCGTCGGAGTCGGCGATGTCGTGCTCGCGGGTGTCGACGTTCTTCGCGGCGATGGCGATCCGCCGGTAGGCCGACTCCATGTCCTCCCGGGCGGGGGTGCCGTCGACCCCGCGGCCGTAGGCGTAGCCGCCCCACGTCGCGTATACCTCGGCGAGGTCGGCGTCATCGCGCCAGTTCCGGCTGTCGATCAGAGGCAGCAGCCCGGCGCCGTACGCCCCCGGCCGGGAGCCGAAGATACGCAGGGTGGCCCGCCGTTCGTCGCCGTGCCCGGCGAGGTCCGCACGGGCATGGGCGCGCACGAAGTTGTCCTCGTCGGTCTCGTCGAGGCCGGCGGCGAGCCGGACCGCGTCGTCGAGCATCGCCACCACGTACGGGAACGCGTCCCGGAAGAAGCCGCTGATGCGCACGGTGACGTCGATGCGGGGCCGGCCGAGCTCGGCGAGGTCGATCGGTTCGAGCCCGCTGACCCGCCGCGACGCTTCGTCCCAGGTCGGACGGATGCCGAGTAGGGCGAGCACCTCGGCCACGTCGTCGCCGGAGGTGCGCATCGCGCTGGTTCCCCAGGCGGACAGGCCCACCGACTCGGGCCAGGTGCCGGTGTCGGCCCGGTACCGATCGAGCAGGGAGGTCGCCATTGCCTGGCCCGTCTCCCAGGCGAGCCGGCTGGGGATGGCCTTCGGGTCGACCGAGTAGAAGTTCCGCCCGGTGGGCAGCACGTTGACCAGACCCCGCAGCGGCGAGCCGCTGGGACCGGCCGAGACGTAGCCGCCGTCGAGGGCGTGCAGCACGGCGGTGACCTCGTCGGTGGTCCGGGCGAGCCGCGGCACGATCTCCGTGGCGGCGAACCGCAGCACGGCCGCCACCGTCTCCCGGACCGGGTCGGTCTCCGCGTCCGCGTCCATGCCTGCCGGGCCGTGGACTTTCCTTGCCTTTCCAGAGGCTTTTGTGTCCGGTTTATCCCTCTGGATAGGCAAGGGGGGCAAGGGGATGGTCGCTGGCGAGGGAGGGGGGACGAGGACGGTCGTCACCACGTCGGATGCGGCCGACGGGTCCCAGGCGCGTTCCTCCATCGCCGTTACCAGGGCGAGCGCCGTCGCCTCGGCGGCGTCGACCGTGCCGCGGGCCGCCCGGTCGTCCTCGACGAGCCCGAGGGCCTCCCGCAGCCCCGGCAGGGTGACGCGCCCGCCCCACATCTGCCGGGCCCGCAGCATCGCGAGCACCAGGTTGATCCGCGCCCCGCCGGTCGGTGCTTCGCCGAGCACGTGCAGGCCGTCGCGGATCTGCGCGTCCTTCACCTCGCACAGCCACCCGTCGACGTGCAGCAGGAAGTCGTCGAACTCGGCGTCGTGCGGCCGGTCGGTCAGTCCCAGGTCGTGATCGAGCCGGGCGGCCTGGATCAGCGTCCAGATCTGCGCCCGGATGGCCGGCAGCTTCGCCGGATCCATGGCGGCGATGGTGGCGTGCTCGTCGAGCAGCTGTTCCAGGCGGGCCAGGTCGCCGTAGCTCTCCGCGCGGGCCATCGGCGGAACCAGGTGATCGACCAGGGTCGCGTGCGCCCGGCGCTTCGCCTGCGTGCCCTCGCCCGGGTCGTTGACGAGGAACGGGTAGATCAACGGCAGGTTGCCGATCGCCGCGTCGGTCGGACAGGACGCGGACATGCCCACGGTCTTGCCGGGCAGCCACTCCAGCGTCCCGTGCTTACCCAGATGGACGACGGCGTGCGCGCCGAAGCCGCCGGAACTATCGGAGCCGCCGGAGCCGCCGGCGAGCCACCGGTAGGCGGCGAGGTAGTGGTGGCTCGGCGGCAGGCCGGGATCGTGATAAATGGCGACCGGGTTCTCCCCGAAGCCGCGTGGCGGCTGGACCAACAGCACGATGTTGCCGGCCTGCAGCGCGGCGAGCACGATCTCCCCGTCCGGATTCGCGGACCGGTCGACGTACAGCTCGCCGGGCGCGGGCCCCCAATGCCGTTCGACGCTCTCCCGCAGGTCGGCGGGCAGGGTGTCGAACCACGCCCGGTACCGCGCCGCGCTGATCCGGACCGGGTTGCCGGCGAGCTGCTCCTCGGTCAGCCAGGCCGGATCCTGCCCGCCCGCGGCGATGATCGCGTGGATCAGGGCGTCACCGTCCTCGGCCGTGACCCCCGGCAGCGCGTCCGGGCCGTCGTCGGGCCCGATGTCGTATCCAGCCGCGCGCATCGCCCGCAGCAGGCGCACGACGCTCGCCGGGGTGTCGAGGCCCACCGCGTTGCCGATCCGGGAGTGCTTCGTCGGGTAGGCCGAGAGCATGAGCGCCACCCGGCGTTCGGCCGGTGGGACGTGCCGCAGCCGGCCGTGCGCGACGGCGATGCCGGCCACCCGGTCGGCGCGTTCGGTGTCGGCGACGTAGCTTGTCAGCCCATCCGCATCGATCTCCTTGAAGGAGAACGGCACGGTGATCAGGCGCCCGTCGAACTCGGGGATCGCCACCTGTGTCGCCGCGTCCAGCGGGGACAGCCCGTCGTCCGACTCCGCCCACGTCGCCCGGCCGCTGGTCAGGCACAGTCCCTGCAGGATCGGGATGTCCAGCGCGGCCAGCGCGCCGACGTCCCACGCCTCGTCGTCGCCTCCGGCGCAGGAGTGCGCCGGCTGGCTGCCACCCGCGGCGAGCACGGTGACGATCAGCGCGTCCGCCCGCCCGAGGGTGGCGAGCAACTCGGGTTCGGCGGCGCGCAGCGACGCGCAGTACACCGGCAGCGGATCCCCGCCGGCACGCTCGACCGCGGCACAGAGTGCCTCGACGAACGCGATGTTCCCGGCGACGTGGTGCGCGCGGTAGTACAGGACACCGATGACCGGCCGCACCGCGACCGGCCGCACCGCGTTCCCCGCGAGGACGTCCGGGACGTCCCGGCTGGCTGATGCGTCCGGGGTGGCTGATGCGTCCGGGGTGGCTGATGCGTCCGCGGCCCGGTCGAGCGCCCCCCAGGCCGGGATGGTCACCGGTGGGGCGAATCCGGTACCGGACAGTAGCAGGGTGTCGGCGAGGAATCGGTGCAGCTCGCCGAGGTTGGCCGGACCGCCCTGGGTTAGGTAGGCGTGTGCCTCGGCACAGATGCCGCCGGGCACCGTGGAGACGGCCATGAGCTCCGCGTCCGGGGTCTGTTCGCCACCGAGCACGACCACCGGGCGCGGGCCGGCGAGCAGCGTGTCGAGCCCCTCCTCCCAGGTCCGCCGGCCGCCGAGGATGCGCACCACGACCGCATCGGCACCGCTGGTCAGCGCCGGGAGATCGGCGACGGAGAGCCGGGCCGGGTTGGCGAGGCGGTAGCTGGCTCCGCTCGCCCGCGCGGAGAGTAGGTCGGTGTCGGACGTCGACAGCAGCAGGACGACCGCGTCAACCTCCGTCTCCCCGGCTCCTGGTGTCTCCCCGGCTTCGCGGGCGAACGCGGTCGACGGATCGTCGGAAGGGTCGTCGGACGGATCGGTGGGAGGAGTCTGCACAGGCGACATGGTGATGCCTTTCCCGGGGGTCCACGCCCCGCGTCGGTGGCCGTGCCTGGGGCGCACTCCCCGGTGACGGTGGCGGGACCGCACCGGATTCGCACCGGATTCGCACCGGACTTCCTCGCCGTTCGCCGCTCGTGGCCCCGTCACGATCGCAGAGAGGTGGGCGGTGTTGTCAAGCACTCCGCTGTCGTCGTGACAAAGAAACGATCAACCGGCATCGCCCGAGTCCGGCACGTATGCTCCGCCGGTGCCCACCAGTCCGCGGGAGCGTGTCCGCGACGCCTGCCCCGGTGTGCTGACGACGCATCCGGCCGCGGACGGCGCGCTCGCGCGGCTGCGGCTGCCCGGGGGCCGGCTGACCGCCGCCGCGGCGAAGACCCTCGCCGGCTGCGCGCGGGAGTTCGCCGACGGCCACCTTGAGCTCACCTCCCGGGCGAACGTGCAGCTACGCGGCCTGGCCGACGGCACGGCCGAGGAGCTCGCCGCCCGGGTGAGCGCGGTTGGCCTGCTGCCCTCGACGACGCACGAGCGGGTCCGCAACATCGTGGGCTCGCCGCTGTCCGGACGCGGCGAGGCCGGCTGCCGGGACATCGCGCCGGTCGTCGCCGAGCTGGACCGCCGGCTGTGCGCGGATCCGGCTCTCGCCGCGCTGCCCGGCCGGCTGCTGTTCGCCGTCGACGACGGCAGCGGGGACCTGGCCGGGCTGCCCGCGGACCTCGCGCTGCGTGCCCTGCCTTCCGGGGAGATGCTGCTGGCCGTCGCGGGCGCGACCCGCGCGCTGCGGTTGCCCGTCCACGTCGCCGTACCCGCGCTCCTCGCCGCGACGCGGGCCTTCATCGAGGCCCGCGCCGCGGCGGGCACCGCCGCGATGGCCTGGCGGATCGCCGAGTTGCCGGGCGGACCGGGCGGACAGGACGGCCTGCTCGCGGCTGCCGCGACCGAGGCCGGGGTCGTTGGGATCGTCCAGGCCGCTGGAATCGCTCAGGCTGCTGGGAGCGCCACCGTTCGGGCCGGCGCGTGGCCCGGTCCGCATCCGCAGCGTGATGGCCGCCGGGCGTTGACCGTGCTCGTCCCCCTGGGGCGGCTGAGCGCCGACCAGCTCGACCTGCTCACCGCCGCCGCGGCGGCCGGTGGTGGTGACGGTGCTGGCGGAGCGGGCGATGCCGAAGACGGCGTCCTGGTTGTGACGCCGTGGCGGTCCGTCGTGCTCCGCGATCTCGACCCGGCCGAGGCTACCCGGTGGTCGAGGGCGGCGGCGGACGCGGGCCTGGTCGTCGATCCGGCATCATCCTGGGTCGGCGTGACGAGCTGTGCCGGTCGGCCGGGATGCGCCCGGGCGTTGGCGGATGTCCGCCGCGACGCGGCGGTGTCCGTGCGGATCCGAGCTGACGACCCGTCGGCGCCGACGCACCCGGCCGGGAGGCCGCGAGCCCTCCCACCCGTCCCGGTTGGCCCGGCCCTCGCGCCGGTGCACTGGTCGGGTTGCGAGCGGCGCTGCGGGCAACCGGGAGGACGGGTGGTGGAGGTTGTGGCGACCGGGTCCGGCTACCGGATCCGTCGGACGGGTCTCGGAGCCGCCGCCGTCGCATCCGTCGGAGCGGATGGCGGTGAGGCGACGGTCGTGTCGTCGAGCCCCGTCGACGGTCACCGGGACCTGGCCGCGGCCGTCAGGTCGGCGAGGAGGCTGGCATGAACGGCGCATCAGACATGAGCGGTGTGCAACGTTACGCCTACGTTCGCGACGGCGCGGAGATCTACCGTCGGTCGTTCGCGACGATCCGGGCCGAGGCGCGTCTCGATCGACTGCCCGGTGACGTCGCCCGGGTCGCGGTCCGCATGATCCACTCCTGTGGAATGGTGGATCTCGTCGACGATCTCGCTTTCACCCCCGGCGTGGTCGCGGCGGCGCGCGCGGCGTTGCTGGCCGGCGCCCCGGTGCTCTGTGACGCGCAGATGGTGGCGGCCGGTGTGACCCGCCGTCGGCTGCCCGCCGCGAACGAGATTCTCTGCCTGCTCGGTGATCCCCGGGTGCCGCGGCTCGCCGAGCGGCTGGGCACCACCCGCAGCGCCGCGGCGGTGGATCTGTGGGCGGATCGACTCGCCGGCTCCGTGGTGGCGGTCGGGAACGCTCCGACAGCGCTGTTCCGCCTGCTGGAACTCGTCGCGGCCGGAGCCGGGCGACCGGCGGCGGTGCTCGGCGTGCCCGTGGGGTTCATCGGCGCCGCGGAGTCCAAGCAGGCCCTCGTGGATGATCCGGCCCGGTTGGAGTATCTCGTCGTGCACGGTCGGCGGGGCGGCAGCGCGATGGCGGTCGCCGCGGTCAACGCGATCGCGAGCGAGGAGGATTAATGGTGCCGTCGAAGGGCCGGCTGTGGGGAGTCGGGGTTGGACCGGGGGATCCCGAGCTCGTCACCCTCAAGGCGGCCCGCCTGATCCGTGACGCCGACGTGATCGCCTACCACAGCGCCCGGCACGGCCGCAGCATCGCCCGGTCGGTCGCCGCGAGCCAGCTGCGCGGCGACCAGATCGAGGAGGCGCTGGTCTACCCGGTCACCACCGAGACGACCTCCCACCCCGGTGGCTACCGCGGCGCGATCGACGAGTTCTACGAGGACTGCGCCAAGCGGCTGGCCGTCCACCTCGACGCCGGCCGGGACGTCGTGGTCCTCAGCGAGGGTGACCCGTTCTTCTACGGCTCGTTCATCCACCTGCACCGGCGCCTCGCCGACCGGTACCCGACCGAGGTCGTGCCGGGGGTGACGTCCCTGTCGGCGGGGNGCGCGGTGCTCGGCCGGCCGCTGGTCGAGGGCAACGAAGTCCTCACCGTGCTGCCGGGCACGCTGCCGCCGACGGTCCTCGCCGAGCGTATCGCCGGCACGGACACCGCCGTCGTGCTCAAGATGGGACGGACCTTCCCGGGGGTCCGGGACGCCTTCACCGCCGCGGGACGTCTCGCGGACACCTGGTACGTGGAACGGGCCACCACCTCCGGCCAGCGCATCGCCCCGCTCGGTGCGGTAGACCCGGCCACGGTGCCGTACTTCTCGCTCGCGGTACTGCCGAGCCCGGTCCGGGGGCCGGACGATCCGGCGCCGCTGCGCGCGTCGCAGGCGGGCTGGGTACCAACGGCGCCCACCGTTGGTAAGGCTGGCGCCGTTGGTACCGGCGGCACGCCCGGCGCGGGGGAGGTCGTCGTGGTGGGCCTCGGACCGGGCGCCGCGGGCTGGTTGACGCCGCAGGCCGCCGAGGCGCTGGCCGCCGCCGACGACCTCATCGGCTACGGCCCCTACCTCGACCGGGTGCCGGTCGATCCACGCCAGCGCCGGCACGCCTCGGGGAACACCGTCGAGGCCGAGCGCGCCGAGCTCGCCCTCGAACTGGCGGCCGGCGGCGCGAACGTCGCCGTGGTCTCCTCCGGTGATCCCGGGGTCTTCGCGATGGCCACGGCCGTCGTCGAGGCCGCGGCGGCGGAGCGGTTCGCGGGCGTCGAGGTGCGGGTCGTGCCCGGGCTGACCGCCGCGCAGGCGGTGGCGAGCCGGGTCGGGGCGCCACTCGGCCACGACTTCTGCGTGCTGTCGCTGTCCGACCGACTCAAGCCGTGGGAGGTCATCGAGCGGCGGCTGCGGGCGGCGGCCGCGGGCGACTTCGTCCTGGCGCTGTACAACCCGGCTTCCCGTACCCGTCGCCATCAGCTGGAGCGGGCCCACGAGGTGCTGCTCGAACACCGCCCCTCGGACACGGTGGTGGTTATCGGCCGGGATGTCGGCGGTCCCACCGAGAGCATCACCGTGACGAGCCTCGGTGCGTTCGACCCGGCCGAGGTCGACATGCGCTGCCTGCTGCTCATCGGCTCGTCGACGACCCGGGTGGTGCGCCGTGGCCCCGGCCGGGACCTCGTGTTCACCCCACGTCGTTACCCGGTCACCTAGCCTCCGGTCACCTAGCCTCCGGTCACCTGGGCCCCGGTCACCTGGGCCCCGGTCACCTGGGCCATGGTGGTGCGACCCAGGCCACGGCGGCGTCGACATCGTCGACCGCGGCCACCCCGGGTGGCAGCGGCGGGCGGNCGACCATGACGACCGGCAGACCGAGGTCCCGGGCGGCGGCGAGCTTCGCCGCGGTCATCGTTCCGCCACTGTTCTTGGTCACGAGGACGTCGACGCGGTGCCGGCGCAGCAGGGCGGTCTCCCCGGCGACGTCGAACGGCCCACGATCGAGGATGACGGTCAGTCGTGGCGGTACCGGGCCGGTCGGCGGCTCGACCGACCGGGCCAGGAACCAGGGCCGGTGCAGGCCGGCGAACAGGGCGAGGTCGGTTCGCCCGGTGGTCAGGAACACCCGTGGGGCTGGATCGGAATGCGGGCGCGGTCCGGGTAGGACGAACCGGTCGAGCAGGGCGACCGCGCCGGCCAGCGACGGGACCCGGCGCCAGTCGTCGCCGGGCTGCTCGCGCCAGCTCGACCGGCGCAGGACGAGCAGCGGAACGCCGGTGGCGCGCGCGGCCTGTGCGGCGTGCGTGGTCATCGTCGCGGCGAACGGGTGGGTCGCGTCGACCACCGCATCGATCCGTTCGGCCCGCAGGTAGTCGGCCAGGCCCGCCGCCCCGCCGAAGCCGCCGATCCGGATTTGGCAAGACGGTGGCAGCGCAGGCTCGCGGACTCGACCGGCCAACGAGTAGACGATCTCGATGCGTTCCGTGCCGGCGGGATCCGGGGAGCCGAGCCTGGTCGCCAGGCGGCGCGCCTCCCCGGTTCCGCCGAGCAGCAGCAGGCGGCGTGCCCCGGTCACCGAGCCCCGGGGGCGCCCGGTCACCGAGCCCGAGGGGCGGGATCCGGGCCACACGGCGCGGCGTTTGCCGGGGAGGCCTGGGAAACCGGGGAGGCCGGGGGAACGGACGACACGCATCCGTCCGGTCCGAAGCGTTCCCGGGAGTACAGGTAGCTGTCCCGGAAACCCTCCGCGGCCAGGGCGCGACCCACGATGATCACGGCCGTCCTGGTGAGCCCCGCGGCCCGCGCCCGACCGGCGATGTCGGCGAGCGTGCCGCGCAACACGATCTCGTCGGCCCGGCTGGCCCAGGCGACGACGGCTGCCGGGCAGTCCGTACCGTAGTTCGGCACGAGCTCGGCGACGAGCGTCTCGATACGGTGCACGGCCAGGTGCAGCACGAGGGTCGCCCCCGACCGGCCGAGGGTGGCGAGGTCCTCGCCGGGCGGCATGGGACTGGACAGCACGGCCGTGCGGGTCAGCACCACGCTCTGGGCGACGCCGGGAACCGTCAGCTCCCGGCGCAGCGACGCCGCCGCCGCGGCGAAGGCGGGGACACCCGGCGTCACGTCGTAGGCGATCCCGGCCGCGTCGAGCCGGCGCATCTGCTCGGCGACGGCGCTGTAGAGCGACGGGTCGCCGGAGTGCAGGCGGGCGACGTCGTGACCGGCGGCGTCGGCCGCGACCAGCTCCGCGACGATGTCGTCCAACGGCATCCGGGCGGTGTCGACGAGACGGGCCCCGGGCGGGCAGTGTGCCAGCAGCTCGACCGGGACGAGACTGCCGGCGTACAGGCAGACCGGGCAGGATGCGATCAGATTCCGGCCGCGGACGGTGATGAGGTCGGCGGCGCCCGGTCCGGCCCCGATGAAGTGCACGGTCACGCCGGCCCCCGCCGGTTGTCTCCGGGCAGCTGGACGTCTCCGGGCAGCTCGGCGGCGGGGGCGGCGGACGCTCGGCGCATGCTGCTGGGCACAACCGGGCACGCTAGCAGGACGCCGGCGGCGGCGAGCCCCCTCGGGGACGCTCCGGCACGGGCGTCGCTGGGCGTCGCGATCCGGCTGCTCGCGCACTGACGGGAAGCCGGACACCGCCCTCCGGAACGTCAGAGAGACCGCGGCCGCCGCGCCGCCACCCCCTCACCGGTTGCGGCGTGGGCCGTGGCCGCAGGCCGTGACCTGCGCCGCGGCCTCGTCCCTGCCAGCGGACGCCGGCTCGGTCCGCACCGGGTCACCCGGCGACGGGCCGGGCTGCGACGGGTTGGTCGGTGTGCCGTCCTCGTCGGAGCCGGCCCGCGCGACGGTGGCCGGGGTGCCGGTGTACAGCGGCGGTAGGGNGGTCAGCCCCCGAACCGTCGCGGGCCGGAAGATCCGTCGTTTCCGCCACACGAACAGTCCGGCCGCGATGGCCAGGACACCGCGGCCGTTGATTGTGTAGAGCGCGATCCCGCCTTCGTACTGCAGGATCGCGGCCACCAGCGCCAGCAGGCCCAGGAGAGCCGCTGGATGGCGACATTCGCGCAGCGCGTACTCCAGTCGGACGAGGACGAATCCTGCCAGAGCCGCGAGGGTCACCATCCACGGCGGACCGCCGATGGGCAGCAGCTCACCGAGCTGGGTGGGCAGGCGGTCGAACGCGTTGGTGATCCCGTAGGTGTCGGACAGGCGCGTCTTGAGGGAACGCGACTCCAGGTCGGAATTCAGTTTGTCGGGATTGAGAAAACGCGGGACGGCGATGTTGACGTCGTTCCACAGGGTTACCGGACCGATGGGCGGAGAACCGTCGCGGAGCCGTCGCAGGATTATCGACGGGTAGGAGTTCCCGTCCAGGCGGACCCCGAGGTCTCCCACCTCGCCCGGGTTTATCCCGCCTTCCAGATGGGTCAGACCGGAGGCCAGGGCCTGCAGGCGCTGCCCGGGACCCACGCTGTACCCGAACACCTGCCGGCCCGCGTCCGCGCGTGCCCCGTAGATGACGACGTAGGCCAGAACCACGAGCGCGACGACCGAGACGAGCTGCCGTCGGCGTATGGGAATCCCGACGATGGACAGTAGGTAGATCNCCGCGCCCGCGGCTATCGCCACCGGCAGCCGCTGCCCCGCCAGTGTGTGCAACGTACACTGGACGCCGAGCACCGGGAGGAATCCGCGGCCCTTCGTCCGCACGAGCACGGCGAAGCTTCCCAGGGCGAGGCCGACGACCAGGAACTGCGTCGCGAAGCCGCTGACGAGGTAGGGACTGCCGGTGACCGTCGAGGGGTCCGCGTGGCCGGGCGAGGTGTTCCTGCCGACCGCTGTCACGGCCACCGCAGCCAGGGCCAGNGGAGTCAGGNCCCGCCAGTCGAAGAAGTCCAAGACTTCCTCCCGGCGGAAACCGGTGGACGGCGGCGTGCGCGGGGTCGCGAAGCGATAACCGAAAGCGAACGCGAGCAGGGAGAACCCGACCAGAACGGTGTAGGCCGCGACGTCGGACTCCGTGGTCAACAGCCGGTTGTCACTGTAGGACGGCACCAGGACCTGCAGGACCTCCGTCACCCCGTGGTAGACGATGGCGGCACCGACGAACATCAGCCCGAGACTGGACACGGCGTGCCGGCCCCGACCGCGAACCACCACGACCAAGGCGAGCCCCTGCAGCAGCAGACCCAGCGCTAGCGTGGCCGACACTCCGCACCTCCGCCCGTCGTGCCGGGTGCTCTCCGGGGGAGCCCCGGTCCGATGGTGACCGGCCCGGGCGACCCGAACCGCGCCATCCTTCCCGCATGGTGAACAGGCTTGATAAATCCGTTTACAGACGATTTCTGAACGGCCGCCGTTGCACGTCTGCTTCCGGCGTTGGGCTGAAGACCGTCGACCGGATAGCTCCGCGTGCTGCCCATGAACATCTCCGGACCGATCTCTACCAGGCCGCAGCCCAGATCTTCGTCGACCTCGTGGAGTACACCGACTCCCCACGGGCCTGAGCCGGGCCGGTGGTGGACGGGCCGGGTCACGACGCCGCGGGTGGGGGGGCCTCGCGGTTGGCGCCCCGCAGCGCCAGCGTCATGATCCTGCGTTCCGGGGGTTGCTCCGGAATGGCCGCGGCGGTGTCGGTTGTTCGGTCGGGACGGTCGGGACGGTCGAATCTGTCGGGACGTTCGAAGGGGATGGGCTCGCGCACCGGCATCGCCGCGTCCCCCCGGACGACGACGAGCCCGTCCAGTACCTCCTCCAGCAGCGGCGCCGCCGTCACGTCGACCGCGGCCGCACCGGTGATGACCGCACAGAGGATCCACCGCGGCCCCTCGATGCCGAAGATGCGGGCGGGCAGGCGGCCGACGGCCGTGTCGAGCGGCATGCGCAGCTCGGGGCCGTAGGGCCCGTCCTCGTCGTTCCATTCCGTGTCCTCCGGTGCCGAGAGCACCAGGTCCTCGTGGATCGACGCCCACAGGCCGCCGCTGCGCGGGGCGGCGAGGACGGACAGCTCCAGGACGGATGTCCCGTCCATCGCGGCCAGGGTGGGCATCGGCCCGGAGGCCGAGACCCGGATCCGGGTGCCGTTCACCCGCGGCACCACGAGAGCTCCGAAATCCGCTCGCGCCCGGCCGTCATCGGGCGCGTCCACCGCGTCGAACGGACCCCGGCCCAGCCGGGCGCCCCCGCTCGTCGTGGCGCTGGTTCCCGTGGCACCGGTTCCCGTTTCACCGGGCTTCCTCGCGTCACCGTCGCCCTTACCGGCCCCGGTACCGGCCCCGGTGCCGGCATGGTCGTCCGGCTCCGGCTGCGCCGACTTTCGGCGCCGACGGTGGATGAGTAGCCCTCCTAGCATCCTGACCACCTCCCAGGAAGAAGCTTGGAGTGGCTGATGGATTACTTAAGGTAGGCGCGCCGCTGGTGGGGCCGGGAGATTCCCCGGGAGGTTGGCCGGGCCGCAACGTCCTCGGATCGGCCCTGATGGAGGCACGCGACAGGTCGCGGGCGGTGTACGGCCCCCGCGATGTGCCCGAGTAAATCGCGCAACGGGATGGCCGGGCGCTGAGTTGTCCGGGACCATCGGACAGGNGTCAGTTCCACATCAGAAGGCGTCGCTGCCTAAGTCCTGGATGGTCTCCGAGTCACTGAGCGGAGGGATGAAGCTCCCTTTCGTTGTCGGCCTGGACGACTCGGACACGCCCTACGACGTCGTCGACGCNCTCGCCCTGGCTCCTTTCACAACCGGTGAGCAGCCCTGGGCCCNCAGTGCCNGGGTCGACCGGCTCCGGCCGGGAGCCACGCTGCTGCCGTCAGGGGCAAGGGTCCTGCGCGCGGTTGTCGAGGAGTCCCGCGATTCACGTCTCGCGGTCGGCGAGGGCTGGACAGTGCGAGCCGTGCGCTGGCGCGGCGGGGGTGGTGAGGTGACCGTCACCGCGGTGAGCGAACAGCTCGCCCGGGTGGTGATCGAGGACGTGCTCCGCTCGTCCGTCGCCGAGAGCGGTGCGGACAACGCCGTCAACATGGGTTTCTGGTATCTGTCCAGTCAACGTGGTCCGATCCGGACCAGCCGCCGGACGGCCACCACGACGTGGGCTTCGATCCGCGCCAACTACGCGTCGGCCGCCGTGGGCCCGCTCGACCGGCTCATGGCGGTTCGCCGGGACAACGTGGTCGGCCGCCTGATCCTCCTGCATGGTCCGGCGGGAACCGGGAAGACGACCGTGCTGCGGGCCCTGGCGAACGAATGGCGATCCTGGTGCCAGGTCGACTGCGTCCTGGATCCCGAGGCGCTGTTCGCCGATCCCGCCTACCTGATGGAGGTCGCGATCGGCTTCGACGACGACGGGGACCCGGAGGGGGAGAGCGCCGACGCCCGCGGCGCCGACGGCGGGGGTACCGACGGCGGGGGNACCGACGGCGGGGGTACCGACGGCGGGGGTACCGACGGCGGGATCGCGTGGGCCGGGGATGCGGACAGCGGCGATGCCGGGTCCGGGGATGCGGACAGTCATGGTGCCCAGGCCGCGGCGACCGACCGCATGGGCGAGCCACCCGCCCACCGGTGGCGGCTGCTGGTGATCGAGGACTGCGACGACCTGATCCGTGGGGACGGCCGGGGTGCGGCTGGCCAGCAGCTCTCTCGACTGCTGAACCTCACCGATGGTCTGGTCGGGCAGGGCCGCGAGGTGTTGGTCGCCCTGACCACGAACGAGGATCTGCTGCGCATGCATCCCGCGGTTGTCCGTCCCGGCCGCTGTCTTGCCCAGATCGAGGTGGGAGCCCTGCCACACACCGAGGCGGTGTCCTGGCTGGGCTCCGCGGAGGGAGTCCGGTCGAGCATGACGCTGGCGGAGCTGTTCGCCCTGCGGGACGGCCGGGGCCTGCCGCGGCCCACCACCACGGACGCCCGCCACGGCATGTACCTGTGACGGCTGCGCGCCGTACTCCCGATTCGGGCCCGCCTGGCCGGGAGCGGGCCGGGTAGTCCCGCCGGCCCGACGGCGCCGCGCCCTGCGCGGTGCCGTCGGGTGGCCGGACCGTCCCGGTCGGACGCCACCGGTCAGGCATCGCTAAAGTTAGCCACCGGGGAGCAACCGGTGTATTTCGGATCGCCGGATCCTGGTCTTGGTCTCGGTCGTGGGTGAATGTCGGTGAAGGGGTGAATGTCGGTGAAGGGGTGAAGGTCCGGCAACGGCAACGGGGATCGGCCGTCTGCCCGACGGTCCCCGCCGCCGTCTGCCTTGACGACGAGGTTAGCGGTCGTTAACTTGGGGGCGTTGTTTCGGGGCCCGACGTCCACTCGTGGGGGTGACTGTGAGCGCAGCACGCGCCGGAACCATCGCGGGTCGGCGGTCCGACGAGGTCCGGCGGTCCTCGGCCATGCCGGTCCTGACCAGTCGGGTCGATGCCGCGGGTGAACAGGGACGGCGCAATGCCGAGAGGCATTGGCACGCTGTGACCGATCTCCAGGAGCGGTTGGCGGTGGCGGCGGTCGGCGGGTCGGAGCAGGCGCGGTCCCGCCACGTGGCTCGCGGCAAACTCCTGCCCCGCGACCGGGTCGACACGCTGCTCGACCGGGGGAGTCCTTTTCTGGAGCTCTCCCCGCTCGCCGCGAACGGCTTTTACGAGGNTCCGGTTCCGGGGGCGGGCATCATCACCGGCATTNGCCGGATCTCGGGTCGGGAATGCATGGTAGTCGCCAACGATGCCACGGTCAAGGGTGGCACCTACTATCCGTTGACCGTGAAGAAGCATCTGCGCGCCCAGGAGGTGGCGCTACAGAATCGGCTGCCCTGTGTCTATCTGGTCGACTCTGGGGGAGCGTTTCTTCCGCTGCAGGACCAGGTCTTCCCGGATCGGGAGCATTTCGGGCGGATCTTCTTCAACCAGGCCCGGATGTCCTCGCTGGGAATCTCCCAGATCGCGGCGGTGCTCGGTTCGTGCACGGCGGGCGGCGCGTACGTTCCCGCGATGGCCGACGAGGCGGTGATAGTCAGGAATCAGGGGACGATCTTCCTCGGTGGTCCGCCGCTCGTGAAGGCCGCGACCGGCGAGGTGGTGTCGGCCGAGGATCTCGGCGGCGGGCTGCTGCACTCCCGCACCTCCGGGGTGACCGACCACCTGGCCGAGGACGACGCCCATGCGCTGCGGATTGTGCGCTCCATCGTCGCGGGCCTCGCGCCGCGCGGGCCGCGGCCGTGGGAACTGGAGCCGACCGAGGCACCGACGGTCGACCCGGCCGGGCTGTACGCCGCGGTACCGACGGACGGGCGTACCCCCTATGACGTGCGAGAGGTGATCGCGCGCATCGTTGACGGCAGCCGTTTCGCGGAGTTCAAGAAGGAGTACGGAACGACGCTGGTCACTGGGACCGCCCGCCTCCATGGCCATCCCGTGGGGATCGTCGCGAACAACGGGGTGCTCTTCGGCGAGTCGGCGCTGAAGGGCACCCATTTCATCGAGCTCTGCGATCAGCGCGGTATCCCGTTGGTGTTCCTGCAGAACATCACCGGTTTCATGGTGGGTCGGGAGTACGAGGCCGGCGGCATCGCGAAGCATGGCGCGAAGATGGTTAACGCGGTTGCCTGTGCCCGGGTGCCGAAGTTCACCGTGGTGATCGGCGGTTCGTTCGGCGCGGGTAACTACTCGATGTGCGGCCGGGCATTCTCGCCCCACTTTCTGTGGATGTGGCCGAATGCCTGCGTCTCGGTGATGGGCGGGGAGCAGGCGGCGGCGGTGCTGGCGACCGTGCGCCGGGACCAGATGGAAGCCGCGGGGGTCGCCTGGAGCGAGGCCGACGAGGTCGCCTTCCGGGCGCCGATCCTGAATCGGTACGCGGAGCAGGGCAGCCCGTACTATTCGACCGCTCGGCTGTGGGACGACGGTGTCATCGATCCGGCCGACACCCGTATGGTGCTGGGCCTGGGCCTGTCGGTGGCGGCGAACGCTCCGCTGGAACCGGTGGGCTACGGCGTCTTCCGGATGTGAGGGGGACATCCTGGCGTGCGGAAACATCCGATGTGAGGAAACCAATCGTGAGGATCAAGGGTGTCCACGGCTGATCTGTCCGCCACGAATCACGCAGGCGGCGATCCCGGCATCGCGGGTTCCGCCGGTTCCGCCGGTCACGGCGGCGGTGCCGGCCACGGTCCGGATGGCCATTCCACGCCGGCCCGGCCGGCGGGCGTCGTGCCGCCGAGGGCACCGGGAACGTCGGGTCTGACGTTCTCGTCGGTGCTCGTCGCGAACCGGGGTGAAATCGCCGTCCGGGTGATCCGCACACTGCGCGATCTCGGTATCCGGTCCGTCGCCGTCTACTCAGACGCCGACGCTGGGGCGCGGCACGTCCGGGAGGCGGATGTCGCGGTGCGGCTGGGCCCGGCGCCCGCGAAGGAGAGCTACCTCAGCATCGAGGCCGTGCTGGAGGCGGCGAGGGTATCCGGGGCGGAGGCCGTCCATCCCGGTTATGGCTTCCTCGCCGAGAACGCGGCCTTCGTACAGGCCTGTGAGACGGCCGGAGTGCTCTTCATCGGACCGTCGCTTGCCGCGGTGCAGGTGATGGGCGACAAGATCACCGCGCGGCGGACGGTGGCGGAGGTGGGGGTGCCGGTCGTGCCGGGCCGGTCGGCGCCGGGCATGAGCGATGCCGCGATCGCCGAGGCCGCCGGTCAGATCGGCTATCCGGTGCTGCTCAAACCCTCGGCAGGGGGTGGTGGCAAGGGGATGCGCATCGTCCGCGAGCCCGCCCGACTGCCGGAGGCGATCGCGTCGGCCCGCCGGGAGGCCGCCGCCGGCTTCGGGGACGACNCCCTGTACGTGGAGCGGTTCATCNCCCGTCCCCGCCACGTCGAGGTCCAGATCCTCGCCGACGAGCACGGCAGCGTGCTCCACCTGGGTGAGCGGGAGTGCAGCCTGCAACGGCGCTACCAGAAGATTGTTGAAGAGGCGCCGGCGCCGGCGCTCGACGCGCGGACCAGGGAGCGGCTCGGGGGGGCGGCGGTCGCCGTCGCCAGCGCCGTCGGCTACGTCGGAGCGGGCACGGTCGAGTTCATCCTGTCCGCCGACGCGCCGGATGAGTTTTACTTCATGGAGATGAACACCCGGCTCCAGGTCGAGCATCCGGTCACCGAGCTGGTGACGGGGGTGGACCTGGTCGCCGAGCAGATCCGGATCGCGGCCGGGGAGCCGTTGCGCTTCGGTCAGGCCGACATCCGCCTAACCGGGCACGCGGTGGAGGCGCGGATCTACGCCGAGGACCCCGGGCGGGGATTCCTGCCGACCGGCGGTAGGGTGCTGACTTTCCGGGAACCGGCCGGGCCGGCCATCCGCGTCGACGCCGGCATCGGGGCCGGGGACATCGTGAGCACCACGTATGATCCTATGCTGGCCAAGGTGATCGCCTGGGGCGCGGACCGCGCCGCCGCGATCGCCCGCCTCGACACCGCGCTCGCCGGCACGGTCCTGCTCGGGGTGACGACCAACATCGGCTTCCTGCGCTCGCTGCTCGCCCATCCGGACGTCGTCGCCGGGCGGCTCGACACCGGTCTCGTCGAACGTGATCTCGCCGCCCTCACCCAGGACGATCTGCCCGGCGAGGCGTTCCTCGGATACGCCCTGGCCAGGCTGCTGACGTTGCAACCGGCCGGTCCGGTGGTCGACCCGTGGGACATCCCCTCCGGATGGCGGCCCGGTGAGCCCGCGTGGCTGACCTGGGAGGTCGCCCTGCCCGGTGGGGCAGTACCGTCCGGCGGCCCCGACGGCGCCGAACCTGGTGGCAGCGCGCCACCCGAGATCGGGGCCGGGGTTGAGGGCGGGGCCGGGAACATCCACGGGGATGGGAACATCCACGGGGATGGTAACGGCCACGGGGATGGGGTGGAGCCGGGACGCGGGGAGCGGACGGTGTCAACGCTGCGGGTCGCGGCGCGCGGCACCCCCGACGCGGCCCGGGTCCGGATCGCCGACGGGCCGCCGGTCGCCGCATCGGTCAGTCAGCTCGGCGACGAGCTGCTCGTCACGATCGGTGCGGTCACCACCCGGTGGGCCTACGCGTGGGAGCCCGCCGACGGGATCCTCTGGCTTGGCCGCGACGGTGGGGCGTGGGGCCTGGCCGAGGTGATTCCGGTGGCGGGCACCGGGGCCGGGCCGGTGCCCGGCGGGCAGGCGCGTAGCCCCATGCCGGGCACGGTGACCGCGGTGTTGGTCGAACCGGGGATGACCGTGGCGGACGGGCAGTCGCTGGCCGTCGTCGAGGCCATGAAGATGGAGCACACCGTCTCGGCGACGGGCGCCGGGATCGTCAAGGAAGTACTCGTCCGGCCCGGCGACCTCGTCGCCCTGGACCAGCTGCTGGTGGTGATGTCCGTGGCGGGCCCGGCCGACCCCNACCCCGAATCCGGAGCAGTCGCTCCGGCGGGCCGGCGAAATGTGGAGGGTTGAGCATGGTTTGACGCCGTCGGACCGTGCTCAACCCTCCACAACTTTCCGTTGTCCTTTCCGTTGTCCGCGGCGGCCACCCTGGGTCGGTCGCCGGAGTCAGTGCAGGCCGGAAACGTCAATCCTTCTCTCAGCGCCCAGCCAGCCGCCGCAGGAGCGTCTTGCGGGCATCGGCCTCGGCCAGGTTGGACAGGTCGAGGTGGGCCGAGGAGGCCTGATCGAATGCGGCCGGCACGGCACAGGCCTCGACCAGGACGGTGACGAGTCTGCACGCGGACCCGGTCGGGTCATCCGCGTCCAGGGCCGCTCGCCCGGGTTGCGTCGGTCCCCGGCCGGGTGGATGTCCGTCCGAGGCAGGTCAGGGCGACGGCCAGCAGGGACAGCGGGATCTGGTCGCGCCACAGGTCGACCAGACCGGCCCGGCGTGCCCAGTCCTTCGCCGCCGATCGGACCCGGTCGATGAGCAGGAACAGCCACCGCGGCACGAGGTCTCCGTCCTGCTCCGGGTCGAGCAGCAGATCGATGACGGCGGTGCGTTGCGCCGCGGACAGCTCCGACAGTCTCCGGGCAAGGATGTGCAGGACCAGATGGACGGGATCCCGGGTGAGCACGGCGTCGGCCGCGTACCGCGACAGGTCGATCAGCTGATACGTCGTGTCGACGTTGCGCAGTGAGGACGGGATCAGGATGTTCTCGATGTGCAGGTCGCCGTGGGCCTTCCCGACGAAGGTCGGGATGCGAATACCGTCCGTGCGCGATGGATCCAGGACCAGTGCGAACGGGTTCGGCAGTGGGTTGTCCTCGCCTTCGGCGTCGATGGTGGGGCCGGGGTACGCAGCGGCGGTGCGCCGCGGGCGGTTGCCCGGGGCGAGCCGCTCGGCGAGCTGACGCGCAAGGATGGTCGGCACGTCCAGTGACGGCAGAAGGGCCGGCCCCACCCACTCATCGAGGACCACCCCGACCACCCCGAATCGTGAAGTACACCATGACCCGGGCTGGCAGCAGCCTGGTACGCCGTTCCTGCCGTTTCGTCTCCACCAGCGCTTCATCGACGAGATCCCGGGGAACGATTCTGGCGAGCACACCGATCGAAATACGGTCGGTCAGCCGCTCGCTGTCCACGGCTGGCAATTCCACCTCAACATCGAGGATTCAGCGACCCACCTCGGGGACGCCAACATCTCCGCCAACTTGATCATGGACAAGGCCGGGCACAAGTCGCTGCGCAGCGTGCAGCGCTACGTCAAGCCGGGCCTGGCCGCCGTGCACCAGGCCACCGAGGTGCTGTCCGGCCCGCGGCGCCGGGAGTAGCTNGGGATCAACGCAGGTTGGGCATATCCGCGCGGTCGTGCATCTGCTGGCCACCGCTCATCGAGGAGGGCCGGGACCTGTCCTCGATGAGCGGCATCCTGGCCGACAGCTCCTATCGTCTGTTGCCGGCCGGACGGCCGGGCCTCACGTCAGGTGCCGGGTGAAGAACCGGGCCGCAGCGTCCCCCGCGAACTGCGGGACGCCGGTGTGCCCGCCCAGATTGGCGTGCAGCGTCTTCTCCTTGGAGCCGAAGGCGTCGAACAGGTCCAGGGCCAGCTGCCGGTCGTTTCCTTCGTCGTCCCACTGCAGCAGGACGTGCAGCGGAATGGTGACCTGGCGGGCCTCCTCGAACATGGTGTGGGGCACGAAACTCCCGGCGAACAGAACGGCGGCCGAGATGCGCGGCTCGACCACCGCCAGCCGGATCCCGATGGCGATCACTCCCCCCGAGTACCCGACCGGGCCGCCGATCTCGGGCAGCGAAAGGAAGGCGTCCAGGGCGGCCTGCCATTCCGGGACCGCCTTTTCGACCAGCGGGAGGACGAGCCGGTCCACGATCTCCTCGTCGACCGGCTCGCCGGCCTTCAGCGCCCGGTGCAGGTCGACGCGGGCCTGCTCAGCGGTGGCGGAACGGGGCCGGTCACCGCTTCCGGGGAGCTCGATGGTGGCCGCGGCGAAGCCGTCCGCCGCGGAGCGCCGGGCCCGGGCCACCAGTCGGGGGTACATCTTGTGCAGTCCGCCGGGGTGACCGAGCAGGATCAGCGGGGCCGGTGCGGATGCGGATGCGGGAGTCCACAGGATGCCGGGGATCTCGCCGAGGGTGAATGCGCGTTCGAGGACACCGTCGTCGAGGCGCTGTTCAGACGTGAATCGCATGGTCGTGCCTTTCGGGAGTGCTTGTGAACGGCGCTCCCGGACGACCTATCGCCCGACCGTGACCCCGGAGGGGAGCACCCATGTCGATACTGCGTTCACGGGTACCACCTCCTCGTTCTTTCGCACGGCCTCCGGCAAGCTAGCAGTGGTCACCGTGATCCGCCAACAGGTTTTCCCAGAGGCTCCGTGGCCGGATGCCCCGGAGCCACTCGCAGCGCTCCGCTAGCCCGATGGCGCGGTGCGCGGTGGCGTCCCTCGACGACCTGGCGCAGATCATCGCCGGGTTGAGGCTGTCCGTGGGGGACCACACTGGCAGCGACCGTTGATCGGGTGGTCTGTAGTCGAGCGCTTCTTGGGTTAGCTGTCACGGTGCGTCACGCCGAGGGGCTCCTTGTTGTCAGGAGCGACGCTGTGACACGGGGGTTGTCAGGGGCCACCGGACAAGGCGTAGGAGTAGAGCAGGATCAGCGTCGCGGCGACTCGATCTAGCAGCGGAAGGTCGGTGTCGGTGACGGCGCGGCGGCGGGCGAGGAACTCCTCGGCATGCCAGGCATCTCGTACTCCAGTGACAGTGATCCTTACGTGGTCGCGGCACGGGCGACGGCCGACTGGTTGGCTCGGATCCGGGTTTGGAAGTGGTAGAGGCGGGCGCGNGCCTGGTGGCGACGACGCCAGTCCGACCACCATGTGATCATCGCTGCTGGGATAGCAGCCTGTCCGAACAGGGCGAGGACGTGCCGGATTTCGTTGGAACTGAACGGAATCATCTGCTCCTCCAACCAGTCCCGCAGCTCGGCGTTCGCGCCGTACACCTCGTCACCGGCGACCCAGCCCAGCTCCCGATGAGCCAGCCAGAACCGGCGGATCATGTCCAGGGCCAGCAGTGGTTTCGTCGCGANCCCCGCCGTCGGGGCNCCCCCGCCGCGGCGCACCGATCCCGGTCCTCGGTCCAAACCGGCCTCCCACACCGCCACGTCCGACCCGGATACACTCCGCGCCGCGGCCACCGCGGATTCTTTGTTGGTTCTCACAAACTACGGAGGATCACAGGGTGGCCACCCCCGTTCGGACGCCACGCCGCCACCCCACACAGAGACCACACATCGGCCACTGTCACTGGAGTACTAGGCACGGTTGACGGTCTCCAGACCGCGCCCAACCCGCCACACTTGTCCGTCGCGACCATCCGTCGCGACGTCGGCCCCCGGCCGAGGCCGTGCTGCGGCGGGTCGTCGGACGTTGACGAGCGCGCAGGTATCGAGGCCACGGATGCCCACCCATGGCACAGTGGGAATCCGTGACAGGTGAACGTATGGCTACGGCCGGGTAGCAAGGACGATCAACCGCGCCGATGTAATGGCGTCGTAAGGTTTCCCTTGATAGCTGCCTCGGGTGTCAGTGATGCGAAAATCAGCATGAGTTATGTTGTTCCGCTCGCGGGGCGGCACGTCGTGTCACGGATCTCGATGCTCACGGGCAGCACGACCACTTCCGAGGCGTCCAGGTTCTGGGAAGCATCCGGAACAGCGTCGAGGAGACTGAGCAGCAACTCGGCGGCGATCTTCCCCTGACGGGCCAGCGGCTGGACGACCGTCGTCAGCTCGAACNCCTCTGCCTTGTCGTGCCCGCCGAAGCCGATAACAGACATGTCCTCCGGCACGCGGAGCCTGGCACGGCGCAACGCCCGCAGCGCACCCATCGCCATCTCGTCGTCCGCGACGAACACCGCCGTGGGCGGCGACTCGACCGAGAGCAGCTCAGCCATGGCCCGCTCGCCTCCCAGC